>NZ_JBNNGK010000001.1:0-130179 GCF_050268245.1 Serratia sp. NPDC078593
CGGTTGGCAATGAGTCGTTTTATTATCGAGTTCGGTGACCGCTTAGACGGTCATCTTTAATACGTTGGCAGTTACACAGAATTATGGACAGGCTCACTATATTACTGCTTATGTTAGAAAATATTATTCTTCATAGTTTACTAACTTGCTGCCTTGTAAACCAGCAATAATAAATTAACCATACTATTAATCTGTATAGATTATATTAAAGCTCCATGACAATCTGCTAAATATTATGTATAAACACTCATCCTTTATATAGGACTATCGAAACCATCACCAACAAAGATAATATTATCAGCGAATATGAGAGTATTATAAGTCATGTGCCATTCCTGTAATGTGACATCAAATTGTATGATACAGATCCCCTCATAAATTCCGACAAAAGCCGGCAGGTAGGCCCCGTTATAATCAGACCATAACGGGGAAAACTAACACCTTAACATAGTTTATTACCCTATAAACCGAAGTGACACCTGCGATTTAACTTTATAATTCTCTGGCTCAGGTTATAAAACTAATCGAAAAAATAGTTCAGGCAACGAGATAATTTACGACAGCATACTTATAATTGCGCTCCGTTTTAACTGCCCAGAACTTATCACATAAAATATAATTTACATAATTAAAAATCACACCTTAAAAAGTAACAAATAAACAATGATATTGCTTTAATTAGTAAATTATCATTGGAAAAATTTAAATTTACCCATTTTTATCATTGGTTTTCTTTTAACCAAAAATAGCCTACCCGTATTGTAGATATAGAAAACATCGTTATAAGGCGACTCAGGACCTCCCCTTCATATTAAATCACCTAATGAACTACACACATAAAAGAGGTTTTCACGAAATTTAAACAGGCATTCATTGTTGATGCTTGCTCATACCGATGGTATCAATCGCAGCCCAGAAAGGTTTTGTCGATCCCACCACGTTTAAGGGCAGTGAAGCTGAAAAACAGGCCGTGAACGATTATATCAAGGCTAAAATCCAGCAAGAAATACAAAGCGTTGATATGGATAACTCGGCAACTTTACACATGATGGAAAAATCTAATCTCGATGCTTTTAAGTAACTGACCGAAGCCAACGATAAAAAACTGTTGAAGAGCGTGATTAAAACCTATTGCGAACATATCGACATCTGTCGTTATCAGAATCTGCAGATAATGTATGTTAACGATCTAAACGCCAGCAAACAAATTAAGCGGATAACACAGCTCGCGCATAAAAAAAGGGCCTACCATCACGGTAAGCCCTTATCAGTATTAACTTTTGGATGCAGCGTTAGCCCACGCGGTTCAGGCGCTCTTTAATACGAGCAGCCTTACCAGTACGCTCACGCAGGTAGTACAGTTTGGCTTTACGAACGGCACCACGACGTTTAACAGCAATGCTGTCGATTACTGGTGAGTGAGTCTGGAATACACGCTCAACACCTTCGCCGTTGGAAATCTTACGAACAGTGAATGCAGAGTGCAGACCGCGGTTACGGATAGCGATAACCACGCCCTCGAATGCCTGCAGACGTTTTTTGCTACCTTCAACGACCCATACCTTCACTTCCACGGAATCACCCGGACGGAATGCAGGTACGTCTTGCTTCATCTGCTCTTGTTCAAGTTGCTTAATAATGTTGCTCATAATATGTCTCTTACCCTAGGTAAACTGATATATCGGTCTCGTCTGCGAATCAGACGTTCCCTTCATAGTCCTGTTGCTTTGCACGATGTTCACGTTGGAACTCAGCCAGCAACACCGCTTGCTCGTCAGTCAGAGCTAGGCTTTCTAGAAGTTCAGGTCTTCTAAGCCAGGTACGGCCCAGCGACTGCTTTAAGCGCCAGCGACGTATCTCGGCATGGTTGCCCGACAGTAAAACCGGCGGCACTTCCATCCCTTCTAACACCTCAGGCCGGGTATAGTGCGGGCAATCCAGCAACCCATCGGCGAAAGAATCTTCTTCCGCAGAGGCCTGATGCCCCAGCACACCCGGTATAAAACGGGCCACTGAATCAATCAGAGTCATTGCCGGCAGTTCCCCGCCGCTGAGTACGTAATCGCCGATTGACCATTCTTCATCAATTTCGGTTTGGATCACGCGCTCATCGATCCCTTCATAACGGCCACAAACCAAAATCATCTTCTGATTAGTCGCCAGTTCGCAAACGCCGGTTTGATCCAGCTTGCGCCCCTGAGGTGACAGATAAATCACCTTTGCTCCCTCGCCTGCCGCTGCTTTCGCAGCTGTAATGGCTTCCCTTAAGGGTTGCACCATCATCAGCATTCCCGGGCCGCCGCCATAAGGGCGATCGTCCACGGTACGATGCCGGTCGTAGGTGAAGTCGCGAGGACTCCAACACTGCACGCTCAGCAGGCCATTTTTTACTGCCCGGCCAGTCACCCCGTAATCGGTGATTGCGCGAAACATTTCTGGAAACAGGCTTACAATACCAATGAACACAAGCCAATCCCCATAATGTTATTCCACTTGCTTCGACCGTTTGATTCGGAGATCAAAAACCAGGATCCCACTCTGCCTCGATTACCTTGGCAGCGAGATCGACTTTCTTGATAACCTGCCCATGAAGAAACGGGACCAACCGCTCCTTCATGCCGAAGGCATCTTTCAGGTTTGCCCGCACGACCATCACGTCGTTTGAACCGGTTTCCATCATATCGACGACTTTACCCAGTTCGTAGCCGGAAGTGGTGATTACCTGGCAGCCCATCAGGTCTTTCCAGTAATAATCTTCCCCCTCCAGCGGAGGCAACTGCTCGGAATCCACGATAATTTCGCAATTAGTCAATAGATTCGCAGCATCCCGATCGTCAACATCTTTGATCTTGATGATCAGATCCTTATTGTGGCGTTTCCAGCTTTCCAGCTCGACAACCTGCCACTGACCCGCCTTTTGGATTAACCACGGCTGATAGTCAAAAATGCTTTCAGCGTTTTCGGTGGATGAAAACACTCTGAGCCAACCACGAATGCCGTAAGTAGACCCCATTTTACCGAGAACAATCGGCGCTATCGGTACTACCGGTTTGAGTTGCTTGCTCATTGCCACCACCGCGACAGATTAAGCTGCTTTCTTAGCGTCTTTGATCAGCGCATGAACGCGATCAGAAACGGTTGCACCTTGACCGATCCAATGTTCGATGCGGTCCAGGTCCAGACGCAGTGCTTCAGCCTGACCAGAAGCGATCGGGTTGAAGAAGCCTACGCGCTCGATGAAACGACCATCACGCGCATTACGGCTATCGGTCACTACTACTTGATAGAACGGACGCTTTTTAGCGCCGCCACGTGCCAAACGAATTGTTACCATAACATCCTCTTTAGTTAATAAAACAGCCGGGCCCCATTGAGGGACGGGGCCCGGTTGCAATATAAAAAGCCCGAAAATTTTACTCATTTTGGCGCAAAAAGCAATCTAAAGCGTAGATTGCTGGTAATTCGTTTTGCGACCATGTCACTTTCGAGCCGTTTTTGCCGCATGCGGCAAATCGGTGAATACGCCTCGACATGAGGCGCTACGGACTTAACGGCCTGGGAAACCCGGCGGCATCATACCTTTCATGCCGCGCATCATCTTCGCCATACCGCCTTTCTTCATCTTTTTCATCATGCGTTGCATGTCGTCAAACTGCTTCAACAGGCGGTTGACGTCCTGTACCTGCATGCCAGACCCCATCGCAATACGGCGCTTACGCGAGCCTTTGATGATTTCTGGTTTGGCGCGTTCTTTCATCGTCATCGAATTGATGATCGCTTCCATCCGCACCAAAACTTTGTCATCCATCTGTGATTTGACATTGTCGGGGAGTTGACCCGCACCAGGCAGCTTGCTCAACATGCTGGCCATGCCACCCATGTTACGCATTTGTTTAAGCTGATCGAGAAAGTCGGTTAAATCAAAACCATCGCCTTTCTTCAGCTTTGAGGCCAGCTTCTCCGCCTGCTCACGATCAACTTTGCTTTCAATATCTTCGATCAGTGACAGCATGTCACCCATACCAAGAATGCGCGATGCAACGCGATCCGGATGGAACGGCTCGAGCGCGTCGGTCTTCTCACCCACGCCGAGGAATTTAATCGGTTTACCGGTAATATGGCGAATAGATAACGCCGCACCGCCGCGCGCGTCACCATCAACTTTGGTCAGCACCACACCGGTCAGCGGCAACGCTTCGTTAAACGCTTTTGCCGTGTTAGCCGCATCTTGGCCGGTCATGGCGTCAACCACAAACAGCGTTTCCACCGGTTTGATTGCCGCATGTACCTGTTTGATCTCGTCCATCATCGCTTCGTCAACGTGCAGACGACCGGCGGTATCGACAATCAGGACATCATAAAACTTAAGCTTTGCCTGTTGCAGCGCACGGTTAACAATGTCGAGAGGCTTATCTTGGGCGTCTGATGGGAAAAAGTCGACGCCAACGCCTTCAGCCAGCGTTTCCAACTGTTTAATCGCCGCAGGGCGATAGACGTCAGCAGAAACCACCAGCACTTTTTTCTTCTGTTTTTCTTTCAGGAATTTGCCAAGTTTACCGACGCTGGTGGTTTTACCCGCACCTTGCAAACCCGCCATCAGCACCACGGCCGGTGGCTGAGCCGCCAGATTCAGCTCGGTGTTCTCCTCGCCCATCGCGGCAATCAATTCGTTCTTAACGATTTTGACGAATTCCTGCCCCGGCGTCAGGCTTTTGTTCACTTCATGTCCGACCGCGCTCTCTTTCACGCGGTTGATAAAGTCACGCACTACCGGCAACGCAACATCCGCTTCCAGCAATGCCATACGCACTTCACGCAGGGTTTCTTTGATATTCTCTTCGGTCAGCCGCCCACGGCCGCTGATATTGCGCAACGTGCGCGACAATCGATCGGTTAAATTTTCAAACATCGTCTCAGGCTCAACGTAAAGACAGGCCGCCATGGCGACACAATTGCGGCGATTATAACACGAAGCAAACACGATCTCTGCCTCAGCGTTGGAGATCGGTTGGAGCGTAGCGCGCACAACGCTATACTGGCAATCCGATTAACCACGCCGATGCTAAATTAAACGCTATGCCAGTATTTTCCATTGTGGCTTTGATAGCCTACCTGCTCAGCCTTGGACTGATCATTCCCAGTTTGTTGCGGAAGAATAGCGCCTACCGTCGGCTTGCCTTACTCTCTGCCGTTATCGCATTGGTTTGCCATGCTATCGCGTTGCAACAACGTATCTTTGCCGTCAACGATGGGCAAAATCTCAGCCTGATTAACATCGGCTCAATCGTCAGTCTGATTATTTGTACCGTGATGACCATCGTCGCTTCACGCGATCGCGGTTGGTTCTTACTGCCCATCGTCTATAGCTTTGCGATGATTAATCTGGCGTTCGTCAGTTTGCTCCCTGGCGAGTTCATTACCCATCTCGAAGCCAGTACCGAACTGTTGGTGCACATCGGCCTGGCACTGTTTTCCTACGCCACGCTAATTATTGCCGCCTTGTATGCGTTACAATTAGCTTGGCTGGATTATCTGCTGAAAAATAAAAAGCTCACTTTCAGTGCAGATATGCCCCCGCTGATGAGCATCGAACGCAAAATGTTTCACATCACCCAAATTGGCGTGGTGTTGTTGACGCTCACGCTATGCACTGGCCTGCTGTACATGGATAATCTGTTCAGTAAAGAAAACGTGCATAAAGCCGTGCTATCAATTATGGCATGGTTTGTTTATATCGTTCTGTTATGGGGCCACTATCATGAAGGATGGCGTGGCCGCCGAGTGGTCTGGTTCAGCTTGGCTGGCGCATTTCTCCTCACGTTAGCTTACTTCGGTAGCCGCCTGATCCAAGAAATCTTAGTACGTTAAACGGTTTTTATTGTGCCTCATATTAGTGAGGTTATTTTTCTCCACACATAAGGAATATCGCGTTGGAGCAAGTTTCGACAACCACCCTACTCATCATTTTGGTGATCATGCTTGTGGTTTCAGCTTATTTTTCGGCCTCCGAAACAGGCATGATGACGCTCAACCGCTATCGTCTTCGCCACTTATCCAAGCAGGGTAACCGCGCTGCTCGCCGGGTAGAAAAACTACTACAAAAACCCGATCGCCTGATTGGTCTGGTGCTGATTGGCAACAACCTGGTCAATATTTTGGCTTCTGCACTGGCGACCATCGTTGGCATGCGCTTGTATGGCGATCTCGGCGTCGCGATTTCCACCGGGGTTTTAACCTTAGCCGTGCTGTTGTTTGCTGAGGTGTTACCAAAGACTTTTGCTGCGTTGTATCCGGAACGCATCGCCTTTCCAAGCAGTTTCCTGTTAGCGCCGTTGCAGAAAGTGATGTTTCCGCTGGTTTGGCTACTTAACGGCATCACCAGCACCACGCTTCGGCTATTCGGTATCCATACCAATCAACGAATGAGTGATGCGGTCAGTAAAGAAGAGTTACGCACCATTGTTAACGAATCGCACTCGCAAATTTCGCCGCGTTATCAGGACATGTTGATTTCCGTACTGGATCTGGAAAAGGTCACAGTGGAAGACATCATGGTACCGCGTAATGAGATCATGGGTATTGATATCAATGATGACTGGAAATCCATCATGCGCCAGTTAACTCATTCCCCGCATGGCCGCATCGTGCTATACCGCGATTCGCTGGACGATGCTATCGGTATGTTGCGAGTGCGCGAAGCCTATCGCCTGATGACCGAAAAGAAAGAATTCAACAAAGAGAATTTGCTGCGTGCAGCAGATAAAATCTACTACGTACCTGAAGGGACACCGCTTAACGTGCAGTTGGTTAAATTCCAGCGGAATAAAGAGAAGGTAGGTATCGTGGTCGATGAATACGGCGATATTCAAGGCCTGATGACGGTTGAGGATATTCTTGAAGAGATCGTCGGTGATTTCACCACATCCATGTCGCCCACGCTGGCTGAAGAGGTCAATCCACAGAGCGACGGTTCCGTGTTGATTGACGGTACGGCAAACGTGCGTGAGTTAAACAAAGCATTCAACTGGAACCTGCCGGCCATTGAGGCCCGTACGATTAACGGTATGTTGCTTGAAGAGCTGGAGGAAATCCCAGAGAACGGCACTCGCGTTCGGGTCGGTAATTATGATTTCGACATATTAGATGTGCAAGATAACATGATCAAACAGGTGCGGGTGACGCCGATCAATCCGTTGCAAAACAGCGTACAGAATCACTAAGCTCACGGCATGTGAAAATGAAAAAAGACGCGCATCGCGTCTTTTTTCTTGCCGTTTTCTCGGTAACTAGATATGTAACTCTTGCAGTTTCTCTTTCGGCAAAGCCAGTTCTTCGTTGTGATTCACAACCACACCACGATCCAGAATATGTTTTGCAATATCCTGCGCTTCTTCCAGTGAGTGCATATGGTAAGTCCCGCACTGGAATTCATTTAACTCCGGGATCTTACGCTGATCGGTCACTTTCAGTACGTCGGCCATCGCCGCTTTCCAGGCATCCGCAACGCGTTGCTCTTCTGGTACACCGATCAGGCTCATGTAAAAACCGGTGCGGCACCCCATCGGCGAGATATCGATAATCTCAACGCCATGACCATTGAGATGATCGCGCATAAAGCCCGCGAATAGATGCTCCAACGTATGGATACCACGCTCTGGCATCACTTCCTGATTCGGAATGCAAAAGCGCAGGTCGAAGACGGTGATGGTATCACCCTGCGGGGTTTTCATGGTTTTCGCAACGCGAACAGCCGGCGCTGCCATGCGGGTGTGATCAACGGTAAAGCTATCCAGCAGTGGCATTTCGTCATCTCCTCGTATAAAGAAAATTTATTTCGGACTTTTTTAGCGATCTCAGGAAACCTTTTCCCAGCCAGCGAGTCAGAGTATGTGAAAGACGCGTATTTGTTATCATCATCCCTGTCATCAGAGATGCATATTTGGCCACATTGATGTGGCCTTTTTCTTTTTCAGCCCCCGCCATTCGCTTTCAGGAACTGTTCAAAGCTTAGCGTATCACTGGCTTCCATGTCGCGCTGGCGCTGCCAAGACGCTTTCGCCTCTTTGGCCAATGCCTCTTCCGTTAGAATTTCCAGCGGCTCTTCCATCAGTGTCTGGCGATATTGTTCCGCCAATGCCAGCCCCACAGCGCCTGTGCCATCTTCCAGCATCGCTTTCAAAATACGCGCAGAAAACGTCAGGTCGGGATCGTCAAAGGCCGCAACCAACCGATCGCACACTTGCTGATAAGCCTGATTGCCCGCCTCGTTATCCAGCACTTCGGCCACCCGACGCAGATCGGCAAACAATGCCTTACCCACTTGTTCCAACGGTTTACGGGTATCATTACAACCGATACCAATGGTCTGCCCCGGTTTACGCCCTTCCAGAATGACTCGATTCCAGTTTTTACGCGTGCACAGCAGCTCATCGCTGCTCATTTCAGGCGCGTCAGCTAACACACACCACACCAGGAACAAATCAAGGAAGCGCGCTTGAACCTCGTCGACACCAATGGGTGAGAAAGGATTGATATCCAGCGAGCGCACTTCGATATACTCAATCCCCCCGCGCAGCAAGGCATCCGACGGTGTTTCACCACTGTGTGTAACGCGCTTTGGCCGAATCGGCGCATACAGCTCGTTTTCAATCTGCAACACATTGGTATTCAACTGCACATAACGATCGCCGTCTTTTACCCCGAGTTTGGCAAACTCTTCCGACGGTGTCGCAATGGCTTGCTTTAGGCCATTCACATAGCTGTGCAGATCGTTAAAAGTAATACCAAGATTACTTTGCGATTTATTGGTATAGCCCAAATCACTTAGCCGCAGAGAAGTGGCATACGGCAGATACAGCATCCCACGCCCATTGCTTTCGAACGGTAGCGTCGTTTCTCGCCCGTTCAAGAACGAAGAGCAGATCGCTGGCGATGCGCCAAACAGAAACGGAATCACCCAGCCAAAACGATAATAGTTACGGATCAAACGGAAATAGCCCGCCGAAATTTGCTCTTTACCGCTTTCAGCGTCTTCTACCCCCGCCCACGCCTGCCAAAACTCCATCGGCAACGAGAAGTTATAATGGACGCCCGAGATAGTCTGCATCAACGCGCCGTAACGATTTTTCAACCCTTCACGGTATAACGTTTTCATGCGCCCAATGTTTGATGAGCCAAACTGCGCCAGTTCGATGTCCTGTTCCGCGCCGATGAAACACGGCATGCTCAGCGGCCACATCCGCTCTTCGCCAATATTACGGGCCACATGGCGGTGAATATCACGTAAAAATGCTAGCAGGTGATCGATGTCACCATCAACAGGCGTAATAAACTCTAACAGTGCTTCGGCAAAATCCGTTGTGATCCAATGATGGGTTAAGGCCGCCCCCAACGATTCCGGATGCCCGGTTGTGGCCAGTTGACCATCCGCAGTCACGCGCAATGTTTCACGCTCAATGCCACGACGAATACCTTTTAACGCCTGAGGATGGGCTTCCAACCAAGAAAGCGCCTGTGATACGTCCGGGATCAAATTGACCTCCCGCTTCTAAAAACCCTAGCTTGTAAGCAGACTGAAACCCACTCGAAAGAATAATCACTGTTATTCACTTCGTTAATGCCACCAGGCAATTCCCTGTAGCGTTAGCATAGTCAATATGACGTAACGCAGCGCTTTTCCAATACACAAGAATAGCGCAACAGGGCCCCAAGGCATGCGCAGCCAGCCTGCTAACACGCATAATAAATCGCCTACTACCGGCAACCAGCTGAGCAAGAGCGCAGCAGGGCCATAGCGTTGTAACCACCCTTGGGCCATTGTCAGGCCGCGTTGGGGTTTCATTGCCGGTAATAGGCGCCCGATAATTACATTAGTCAATCCGCCAAGCGTATTGCCCAACGTCGCCGCGAGCACTAATAACTCGGGTGAGATAGAGCTACTGCTTAGCAAAGCAACCAAAACGATTTCTGAATTTCCTGGCAACAGCGTCGCACTAAGAAAGCTGCTGCCAAATAACGAGAATAACGCTAGCGTACTACTCACCGTGTACGGACGTCCACCACGGCCATATTGGCACGAAGCGCCGCCTGGATACCGAAGTCTGCATCTTCAAATACGACGCACTGTTCAGGCTGTACACCTATCAATTCTGCGCAGCGTAAAAAAGTGTCCGGCTCTGGCTTGTGTCGCTGAACATCATCGGCACCAACAATTGCGTCAAAGCAATGAAACAATCCCAAATGGCGAAGTAATGCCTCTGCCATCTTATGCTCACTGCCCGTCCCTACCGCCATCGGACGACGGCCGTGATAGGACTTCACAACATCGACCAGCGGCAATGGCTGCACGGTATCGAGCAGCATCGCTTCCACCACACGAGTCTTTTCTGCAGCGAGATGATGGGGATTGAGATCGGCTTGGTGTGCATTGATAATCGCTGCGGCAATGTGCCAGGTTGGCGAACCATTCAGGGCAACTACCGCTGCTTCATCGAACGCCATACCATAGCGGTTCAAGACTTCAAGCCACGCTTTACGATGCGTTGGCTCAGTATCGAGAAGCGTGCCGTCCATGTCGAATATTAGCCCCTGGTAGCGATCGTACATCGTTACTCCATGCGGATAGAGAAAGAAAACCACTTTATCGCAAAGCCGGGAAATTGTCGCTGATTGCGTGATGACAGAAAATGCTCTGGAAAGGATAGGTCAGTAATTCTGGCGCGGTCAGAAAAGCAAAAAAACCGCCGAAGCGGGTTGAGCTTGATGACGAAATCGCCTGATGGCCCGAGATACCCGGGCCTAGCGTAGCGAGGGGCACTCCGGTGGCTTACGCCACTACGACCCCATCGCCACGCTTTCCCTAATAACGGGCTTTTCTTCGATGGTGCATCCGGGAGGATGACTCAGCGTAAACGCTTTACCCTTCGGGCCGTTGCTAAAGCAACGTTGTCTCGCTGCGCTCGGCTCGAACCTCCCACCGCTCTGCTGGCGGTCGGAAAAGTGAAAAACCCGCCGAAGCGGGTTTTTCTTAGATGGTGCATCCGGGAGGATGACTCAGCGTAAACGCTTTGCCCTTCGGGCCGTTGCTAAAGCAACGTTGTCTCGCTGCGCTCGGCTCGAACCTCCCACCGCTCTGCTCGCGGTCGGAAAAGCGAAAAACCCGCCGAAGCGGGTTTTTCTTAGATGGTGCATCCGGGAGGATTCGAACCTCCGACCGCTCGGTTCGTAGCCGAGTACTCTATCCAGCTGAGCTACGGATGCAATCTAATTTTTTACAGCGAATTTGTTTCTATCCGTGAAACTTCACTTGAATAATGGTGCATCCGGGAGGATTCGAACCTCCGACCGCTCGGTTCGTAGCCGAGTACTCTATCCAGCTGAGCTACGGATGCACAGAATTCTTTTTGATACCGTATGGTATTTTGTTACACACCCTACCATACCGCTTCGTTGCGTTAACACAGGTTTGAATGACGACGTTCAAACACATGCCTTAATATGGTGCATCCGGGAGGATTCGAACCTCCGACCGCTCGGTTCGTAGCCGAGTACTCTATCCAGCTGAGCTACGGATGCAAATGGCGGTGAGGCGGGGATTCGAACCCCGGATGCAGCTATTAACCGCATACTCCCTTAGCAGGGGAGCGCCTTCAGCCTCTCGGCCACCTCACCAACACGCTTCTTTCGAATTGTGCCTAACTCGCTTTAGAGAAGCTCATCGGCACTGCGTGGCGCACATATTACTTTCCCCGACTTATAAGTCAAACAATTTTTCCCAACTCATGTGCGTTTGCACAAATCACGCGCAACATGGGTGAATTCACGGCAAAAAGAGTGTTTTATCAACAAGAGAACGCAGGAAGTCCGGAAACAAAAAAGATGCTGACAAAGAAAAAATGTGTGATTGAGCGGGAAGAAAGGCGGGATAATTCGATAATAAAGGCAGCAGCGTCTCGCTACACGGCAAGACGCTGCTTTCGAAATCAGTAAGAGGTCTGTTGAGACTTCTCTGCTTGAATGCGTTGATAGATTTCTTCACGGTGTACAGACACCTCTTTCGGAGCATTCACACCAATACGAACTTGGTTGCCTTTTACCCCTAGCACTGTAACCGTCACCTCATCGCCAATCATGAGGGTTTCACCAACTCGACGAGTCAGAATTAACATTCTTTGCTCCTTGAAAGATTAAAAGAGTCGGGTCTCTCAGTTTCTCCGACATTATCCATCATATGTGGTGAAAAGGTAAGTCATAGAACCCACAATAAATGTAAGTAGACTTAGTATCACCCCAGATAATGGTAAGTCTAGCCGATCAGAGAAACTTTGTTCCCGCAATTATTACTACATAGTCTTAGCATTGAGAAAAAACGCCATAATCAACAAAGAGTTATGGCGTTAAGATATGCTATTTATTTATATTCACAGTTTAGAAGCCACCCAGGCTTCCACGCTGCCTAATGCTACAGGTAGGGCGTTGACATCGCTTCCCCCTGCCTGCGCCATATCTGGACGACCACCGCCCTTCCCGCCCACCTGCTGCGCGACATGGCCAATCAACTCCCCGGCTTTTACCCGGTCGGTCAGATCTTTGGTTACACCCGCAATC
Organism: Serratia sp. NPDC078593; assembly: GCF_050268245.1. Lineage (NCBI taxonomy): Bacteria > Pseudomonadati > Pseudomonadota > Gammaproteobacteria > Enterobacterales > Yersiniaceae > Serratia > Serratia sp. NPDC078593. Next base: position 12,607 of record NZ_JBNNGK010000001.1, read on the forward strand.
AGGCTAACTTTATCATCTGCAGCGGTAGCCAAAACAATGATGGCGGAACCCAGTTGATTTTTAAGATCGTCAACCATGGTACGTAACATCTTCGGCTCAACATTATCTAACTGGCTTACCAGCAGTTTCACACCGTTCACTTGTTTGGCTTTGCTCGATAGTGAGGCACTTTCTAACGCCGCCTGCTGGTCTTTAAGCTGTTGCAGCTCTTTTTCCAGCGCGCGAGTGCGTTCCAGCATCGCACGCACCTTCTCCGTCAGATTATTGCTGTCACCTTTAACCAGGTGAGCAACATCCTGTAGCAAATCGCTTTGCTGATGCAGCGCAATAATCGCATTCTCGCCGGTTACCGCTTCAATACGGCGGATACCTGCTGCGGTGCCTGACTCGCTCTGAATATGGAATAAACCAATATCACCCGTGCGGCTGGCGTGTGTGCCACCACACAGCTCGGTTGAGAAGTCACCCATCGTCAGCACACGCACGTTATCGTCGTATTTCTCGCCGAACAATGCCATCGCGCCCTTTTCCTTCGCAGCATCCAGCGCCATAACGTCTGTGTGAACCGGCAAGTTGCGACGAACCTGTTGGTTGACCAAATCTTCTACCGCACGGATTTGCTCTGGTTTCATCGCTTCGAAATGCGAGAAGTCGAAACGCAGATATTTATCGTTAACCAGTGAGCCTTTCTGCCCAACGTGTTCGCCCAACACCTGACGCAACGCGGCATGCAGCAGGTGAGTTGCCGAGTGGTTTAAACGAATACGGTTACGACGGATGCTATCAATCAGCGCATCAACGCTATCACCGATTTTTAACGCGCCCTGAGACAGCTTGCCCTGATGGCCGATAGCCTGACCATACTTTTGCGTATCGCTCACCACGAACTCGGCACCAGCGGTTTTCAGCACACCTTTATCGCCAACCTGACCACCTGATTCAGCGTAGAACGGCGTTTCATCCAGAACCACCACGCCATCTTCACCCGCGCGGATTTCATCGACGGGCTGGCCATCACGGAACAATGCCGTCACTTTAGCCTGCTGTTCATCGTGGTCATAACCGCAGAACTCGCTAGTGCCATCGACACGGATCAAGCTATTGTAATCAGCACCAAAACCGCTGGATTCACGCGCCCGACGGCGCTGCGTTTCCATCGCGGCTTCGAAACCAGCCTCATCGACTTTTAGACCGCGTTCACGGCAAACGTCAGCCGTCAGATCAACCGGGAAGCCGTACGTGTCGTACAGGCGGAAAGCCGTCTCACCGTCAAGCGTATCGCCCTGCAACTGAGCTAATTCATCATCCAGCAGTGCCAAGCCACGCTCCAGCGTACGGGCAAACTGCTCTTCTTCAGTTTTCAGCACTTGTTCGACCATCGACTGCTGGCTTTTCAGCTCATCGGCTGCCGGGCCCATCACGGCGATTAACGGTGCAACCAGCTTGTAGAAGAAGGTGTCTTTCGCTCCCAACATGTTTCCGTGACGCACTGCACGTCGAATGATACGGCGCAGCACGTAACCACGGTTTTCATTCGACGGGGTCACACCATCAGAAATCAGGAAGGCACAAGAACGAATATGGTCGGCGATAACACGCAGTGATTTATTACCAAGATCGGTCGCACCGGTTACTTTCGCTACTGCTTCAATCAGCGTGCGGAACAGGTCGATTTCATAGTTGGAGTTAACGTGTTGCAACACCGCCGCAATACGCTCCAGGCCCATGCCGGTATCCACAGACGGTTTAGGCAATGGCTGCATCGTACCGTCGGATTGACGGTTGAACTGCATAAAGACGATATTCCAGATCTCGATGTAACGGTCACCATCTTCTTCAGCGCTGCCTGGAGGGCCACCCCAGATGTGATCGCCGTGATCGTAGAAAATTTCGGTGCAAGGGCCACAAGGGCCTGTGTCACCCATTTGCCAGAAGTTATCAGACGCAAATGGCGCGCCCTTGTTATCGCCAATACGAATAATACGCTCGGCTGGAATACCAATTTCTTTTTGCCAGATGTCGAATGCTTCATCATCCGTCTCGTAGACGGTCACCCACAACTTCTCTTTGGGCAGATTAAACCAGTTTTCACCGGTCAGCAGTTCCCACGCATAAGCGATCGCATCGTTTTTGAAGTAATCGCCGAAGCTAAAGTTGCCCAACATTTCAAAGAAAGTATGGTGACGGGCGGTATATCCGACGTTTTCCAGATCATTATGCTTACCACCCGCACGCACGCAACGCTGCGAAGTTGTTGCTCGGGAGTAGGCACGTTTGTCCAGTCCCAGGAAAACATCTTTGAATTGGTTCATGCCGGCATTGGTAAACAACAATGTCGGATCATTGTTAGGCACCAGGGAGCTGCTTGCTACAACCTGATGACCTTTACTATGAAAGAAATCGAGAAACGCTTGACGGATCTCAGCGGTGCTCTTGCTCATATTTTTCCCGGAAAGGCTAGAATAACGATACGTGAGCAAGGAACGCATCATCCTGATGGTGGTAACCTGCTCACGAACAAAAAGTGGGGATAAGATAAATTTTCTTCAGAGGGAAGTAAAACCCCGTGTGCGTTCATTGCGCAAAATCACGGTAAATTGACTGAATTTCTTCCTGAAAGAAGCCTCGATAAAGCAGATAACGCTGCACTTTAGCTTTATCTTTCCATTCTTTCGGCAATGATTCACCAAACTTGCGCTGAGCAACCTCTTTAGCCTGCTCGCACCAATCGATCTCACATTCAGCCAATGCCGTCTGTATCAGCTCTTTTTCCACACCCTTTTGCATCAATTCTGAACGAATACGTTGCGCACCATAACCCTTTCGGCTGCGGCTGCCAATATAACTGTTGGCAAAGCGCCGATCGTCCAGCCAATTATGCTGATAACAATAAGCAATGATTTGTTCGACAATGGCAGGGTCTATCGGTTCGTCATGAGAGGGCGTGGAACCTTTGCCAGCAAATCGGGGCTGGGCAAAAAACGGCTGCGCCGCAAGTTTGCGGCGCAGTTCTGCTTCACTATGATCGCGCTGGGACAGTAGCCGCATCGCACGGCTTAACTGCGCATTGAACGTGTTCCCTGAGGATTGAGGAACGGCATCACTCATAGACTTACAACCTTGGTAAGAACGATACACCCGGCTCCGCGTGTATCGTCTTCAGTCACTGTTAAAACTCTTCACTCGTTTCAGCTTCGTCGTCAAAGCCTTCATCTGTCGCGGTTACTGGTTCATTGCTGTTACGCAACAACAAGTCACGCAGTTTTTTATCCAGTTCAGCGGCAATAGCTGGATTTTCTTTCAGGAAGTTACAGGCATTTGCCTTACCCTGTCCGATCTTCTCACCGTTGTAGCTATACCAAGCACCCGCTTTTTCGATCATCTTGTGCTTCACGCCCAGATCCACCAGCTCACCACGGCTATTGATACCTTCACCGTATAATATCTGGAACTCTGCTTGTTTGAATGGTGCAGCGATCTTGTTTTTAACCACTTTTACACGCGTTTCACTGCCGACAACTTCATCGCCTTCTTTAATCGCACCGATACGGCGGATATCCAGGCGGACAGAAGCGTAGAATTTCAACGCATTACCACCGGTCGTGGTTTCTGGATTACCGAACATCACACCAATTTTCATACGAATCTGGTTAATGAAAATCAGCAAGGTATTGGCATTTTTCAGGTTACCCGCCAGCTTGCGCATCGCCTGGCTCATCATACGTGCCGCCAGGCCCATATGGGAGTCACCAATTTCACCTTCAATTTCTGCTTTTGGCGTCAACGCCGCAACGGAGTCGACGATGATCACGTCAACTGCGCCAGAACGGGTCAGTGCATCACAGATTTCCAACGCCTGCTCGCCGGTATCCGGTTGCGAACACAGCAAATTATCAATATCTACGCCCAATTTTTTAGCATAGATAGGATCCAAGGCGTGTTCGGCGTCAATAAACGCACAGGTTTTGCCTTCACGTTGCGCAGCCGCGATAACTTGTAACGTCAGGGTGGTTTTACCGGAAGATTCAGGCCCGTAAATCTCAACAATACGCCCCATTGGCAAACCGCCAGCGCCCAGTGCGATATCAAGTGACAGGGAGCCGGTAGAGATCGTTTCCACGTCCATGGAACGGTCTTCACCCAGACGCATGATGGAGCCTTTGCCGAATTGTTTCTCAATTTGGCCCAGTGCTGCAGCTAACGCCTTTTGCTTGTTCTCATCAATAGCCATTTTTGCTCCTTCGTTACGCAATGTCGGTGTTACCCCACACTGCCACTGAATGTATGTTGTGCAGGAAATGTCACTAATTATACTGTATGGTCATACAGTATCAAGCCTAATTTTACAAAAATTCATCAAGAACAGTTTGCAGGGCGAAAATCGTCGCCTGTTGTCTCACCGCATCGCGATCGCCTGCAAAGTACGCTTTGCATGCCAATACGCGCCCAGTCCGTTCTGCAAAGCCAAACCACACCGTTCCTACTGGTTTTTCATTACTGCCGCCATCCGGCCCGGCAATACCACTGACCGAAACGGCAACGTCAGCATTAGCGGCATGCAGCGCGCCTTGCGCCATTTCACGCACTACCTCTTCACTGACCGCCCCCTGCGCCTGCAAGGTCGATTCTGCAACCCCCAGTAATTGATGCTTCGCACTATTGCTGTAGGTAACAAAACCACGATCGAAATAGGCAGAACTGCCCGCGATATCGGTAATGGCCTTCGCGATACCGCCACCAGTACAGGATTCCGCACAGGTGATCCACAGTCCACCGGTTTTCAATTTCTCACCAATTTTCGTACTCAGTTTATGCAATGTATTTTCGCTCATCATGACTCCTTGGTGGCTCAGAATATATGCGCCCGAGCGTCGCCGTTATCAAGATGTGATGGCCGGCAATGGCTCACATTGCGCGTTATCACGCAAACGGGTGCGGTTTTAAGCATGCGCGCAAACTGTTAGTATTAAATGTAGCGCTCGCGTTACCGCGCTGTTTTGTATCATAAGGAAATTTCTACAAGGATGCCGGTTACCGGCCAACATCAATCCATAACTAACCATTAGGATGATCGTGTGAAAAAGACGTTAGGCGTATTCTTCCCGCTCTATACCACCACGTTGCTCATGCTGCTGGGATCGGGTCTGCTGACGACCTATATTTCGTTGCGCTTAACCTCAATAAATGTCACCGGCGGGATGATCGGTGCCATTATCGCCGCTAACTACATTGGTCTGGTGATTGGCGGCAAGGTTGGCCATTTTCTCATTGCTCGCGTCGGCCACATTCGCGCCTATGTTTCTTGTGCTGGCATCATTACCGCAGCGGTTTTGGGCCACGGACTGACAGAGTATATTCCTGTTTGGGTGGTTCTGCGGCTGATTATTGGCTTATGCATGATGTGCCAGTTCATGGTATTAGAAAGCTGGCTGAACGACCAGTCAGAATCCAATCAACGTGGCATGGTATTCGGTATTTATATGGCAGCAACCTATCTTGGCATGTCGTTAGGCCAGGTCGTGTTGATGCTACAAAGCGGGTTAGGCATCACGACGTTACTGCTCATTGCACTGTGCTTTGCCTTGTGTCTGGTGCCGATTGCACTGACAACACGCACCAATGCGCGCCACATGTCACCTGCGCCCCTCGAACTGCGCTATTTTATCAGCGCGATCCCCAAAGTGCTGGCAACCACCTTGGTGATCGGTATGGTCGTCGGTTCGTTCTACGGTCTCGCGCCAGTGTATGCCAGTCAACAGGCGCTGAGCACTCAGCAAACCGGCCTGTTTATGGCGCTGGCTATTTTCGCAGGGCTGGTAGCGCAATTCCCCCTCAGTTGGCTATCGGATCGCTATAACCGTACGCTACTCATGCGTATTAATGCCATTCTGTTGACGGTGGCCGCATTGCCATTGGCATTATTGCCACATATCAATTTTGAGCTATTACTGGCGGTGGGATTTGTCGTCAGTATGTTGCAGTTCACGCTTTATCCGCTGGCTGTCGCGTTGGCGAATGATTTAATCGAACCAGAACGGCGCGTTTCATTGGCGGCCTGCTTGCTGATGGCGTTTGGCGTCGGCGCCAGCATCGGCCCTTTGGCGGTAGGCATGCTTATTCAGCCGCTCGGCGGGAATATCCTGTACGTCTTTTTTGCCCTATGTGGCGTATTGATCGTTGGTTTCAGTCGGACGGTAAAACAAGACGAGTCTCAGTTTGTCGAGGATGCGCCCTTACCGCATATCCCAATGCCAGATAGCTTGGTCAGTTCTCCGCTATCACCGGCATTGAACCCGACCTTTGATGAGCAAACGATTCAGGAAACCATGCCGCCGCCAGAGGCCGCGCCTGAATACATCGAGTCCGTCAATGCCGATGACGCAACGGCGCCAGCAGAGGCCGAAGCATCACCGCCACAAGGTGCCGATCCTGACGAAGATACCGGCTTGAAGAAAGCCTTCACCATGCTGTAAAAAGGCCTTAACCGCCTCGTGCGCGGCAAGCCACTGGGCGCCTTTCGCTATGCCAGCTCAGGCCATCAAACGACCTTTCCATCAACTTCAAAGGGCCTAACGGCCCTTTTCTGCTGAATCAACCGCCGCGACGTGCTCTGCCAACCGCTTCGCCCAGTTGCCACACTGCCATGGCATAATAGGTGCTGTGATTGTAACGGGTGATGGTGTAAAAATTCGGTAAACCAAACCAGTACTGATATTCTTTGCCTGCATCTAAACGCAACAGGCTCACTTTCTGATCGTGACCCAATGCGCCCTGAGGTGTCAGGCCAGCCGCCTGCAACGCACCAACGGTATAACGCGTTTTGAAACCGTGCGCCATAAGCGGTGCCTGTCCGTTAGCCCGGATAGCCACCGGGGCACCGCTCTGCCAACCGTGAGCACGAAAATAATTAGCCACGCTGCCAATGGCATCTTCTGGATCCCACAGATTGATATGACCATCGCCGTTAAAATCCACCGCATACTCTTTGAATGACGAAGGCATAAACTGACCATAGCCCATCGCCCCCGCATAAGAGCCACGTAAATCCAGCGGATCGCGGCCTTCTTTACGCGACATGAGCAGGAACGTTTCCAACTCGCCGGTGAAATAGGCGGAACGCCGCGGGTAGTCAAACGATAGGGTCGCTAATGCATCAATAATACGCGTTTTCCCCATTACGCGACCCCAGCGTGTTTCAACACCGATAATACCGACAATAATTTCTGGCGGAACGCCGTAAGTCTGATGCGCACGCTCTAAGGTATCCGCATATTGGTTCCAGAAAGCCACGCCATTCGGCAGATTATCTGGCGTAATAAATTTGTTGCGATAACGCAACCAGGCCCCATTAGGACCTGAAGGCGGCTTGCCAGTTGGGCTAGGCGCCTGACGATCCATTAATCGGATAACCCAATCCAGCCGTTTGGTTTGTGCCAACACCGAATGCAACTGCTGACGGTCAAAACCATGTTCATTCACCATTTTATCGACGAAACGTTGCGCATTGGCATTGTTCGCGTAATCCCCATCCAGAATCAGTGGGTTGGCATGCCCGGCATCCAGCAAAAAGCCACCTTGAACCGCTTGGCCTTGCGCAGGCGTCGTCGTGTCGGGTTCGCTGCTACAGGCAGAGAGCAAAAGTGCAAGAGGAATAAGAGTTGCAAGATGTCGCATCAGGTATCCATACAGCTATGGCTAAAAGAAGTTAACGTATGGTAAATCATAGTCTAATGGGAAAAAACAGGAATATCAGGAAAAGTGGCCGCTACATTAAAGAACACCCTCAGTTCTTGATTGCGAAGCATTTCGCATCATCGCTTAAAATCTCCTGATGCTTTGCAGATACGTATGAAACTGCGGTATCACCTGTTAACATCTTTCCTCTAACAGAGCAGCCCGCGTTTGGCTTTTTTGCAGGAAGCGTCAAGCGGCCAAGGCAATCATCGTGCTCACAACGCATAACCAGAACATAGCGCATTGAATATTATGGAAAACAAAGAATACGTTGACCACACCCCAATGATGCAGCAGTACTTGCGTCTCAAGGCTCAGCATCCTGAAATCCTGCTGTTCTATCGCATGGGCGACTTTTATGAGCTGTTCTACGACGATGCCAAACGTGCTTCGCAGCTACTGGACATTTCCCTGACTAAGCGTGGTGCGTCTGCGGGCGAACCTATTCCGATGGCGGGCGTACCGCACCACGCCGTTGAGAATTATTTGGCCAAACTGGTGCAATTGGGTGAGTCTGTCGCCATTTGTGAACAAGTTGGCGATCCGGCCACCAGCAAAGGACCGGTAGAACGCAAGGTTGTGCGCATTGTCACGCCTGGAACCGTCAGCGATGAGGCGTTGTTGCAAGAGCGCCAAGATAATCTGCTCGCAGCCATCTGGCAGGATGCGCGCGGCTTTGGTTACGCCACGCTGGATATCAGCTCCGGCCGATTCCGCGTTGCCGAACCGGAGGATTTGGAAACTATGGCCGCCGAATTGCAGCGCACGAACCCGGCCGAACTGCTGTACCCAGAAAACTTCGAAACCATGGCGTTAATCGAACAGCGCCACGGTTTGCGCCGTCGCCCATTGTGGGAGTTCGAGCTGGATACCGCGCGTCAGCAATTAAATCTGCAATTTGGCACACGCGACCTAAGCGGCTTTGGCGTCGAGCAGTCGCAACAGGCGCTCCGCGCCGCGGGCTGTTTGCTGCAATACGTGAAAGACACCCAGCGAACGTCTCTACCGCATATCCGTGGTATCACCATGGAGCGCCAGCAAGACGGCATTATTATGGACGCCGCGACTCGGCGTAATTTAGAGATTACGCAAAACTTGTCCGGCGGCTCAGACAATACCTTAGCGGCGATTTTGGATCGTACCGTGACGCCAATGGGTAGCCGCATGTTGAAACGCTGGCTGCATATGCCCACCCGTGACGCCAAGATACTCAACAATCGTCAGCAAGCGATAGGCGCCTTACAGACACAGTATGATGACCTCCAGCTGCCGTTGCGTCAGGTTGGCGATTTAGAGCGTATTCTCGCGCGTCTGGCTCTGCGTACCGCTCGCCCACGCGATTTAGCGCGCATGCGTCATGCTTTCCAGCAATTGCCAGAGATCCGCACGCTGTTGCAAGGCATCGACATACCTCATGTGCAACAACTGCTGTCGCACGTTGGGCAATTTGATGAATTGCAGGATCTGCTGGAACGCGCCGTCGTCGAAGCGCCACCGGTATTGGTACGAGACGGTGGCGTCATCGCTAGCGGTTACAATGCTGAGCTAGATGAGTGGCGCGCGCTGGCTGACGGTGCCAGCGATTATCTCGATCGTCTCGAAATCCGCGAACGTGAAAAGCTGGGCTTGGACACGCTCAAGGTTGGGTTTAACGGCGTTCATGGCTATTACATTCAGGTCAGTCGTGGCCAAAGCCATTTAGTCCCTATTCATTACGTTCGCCGCCAAACGTTGAAAAATGCCGAGCGCTACATTATTCCTGAACTTAAGGAATACGAAGACAAAGTGCTAACGTCGAAAGGCAAGGCATTAGCGATCGAAAAGGCGTTGTATGACGAACTGTTTGACTTGCTGCTGCCACATCTGGCTGAACTACAGCAAAGTGCCAGTGCGTTAGCCGAGTTGGACGTGTTGACTAACCTGGCCGAACGCGCGGAAACGCTCAACTATGCTTGCCCGTCTATCAGTGAGCAGCCGGGTATTCGCATCACCGAAGGGCGTCATCCAGTAGTGGAACAGGTGTTGAGCGAGCCATTCATCGCTAACCCGGTTTCCCTGTCGCCGCAGCGGCGTATGTTAATCATTACTGGCCCAAACATGGGCGGTAAAAGTACCTATATGCGGCAAACAGCGCTGATTGTGCTGATGGCTCACATCGGTAGTTACGTACCCGCAAACAAGGCAACCATTGGCCCCGTGGATCGCATTTTTACCCGTGTTGGTGCTGCGGACGATCTGGCATCTGGCCGTTCCACTTTTATGGTGGAAATGACCGAAACGGCCAACATTCTGCATAATGCGACCGAAAACAGTCTGGTATTGATGGACGAAATCGGTCGCGGCACCTCAACTTACGATGGTCTATCCCTCGCCTGGGCCTGTGCGGAGAATCTTGCTAACCGCATCAAGTCCATGACACTGTTCGCAACCCACTACTTCGAACTGACAACGTTGCCAGAGAAAATGGAAGGCGTGGTCAATGTACATTTGGATGCGCTGGAACACGGTGACACTATCGCTTTCATGCACAGCGTACAGGACGGTGCCGCCAGCAAGAGTTATGGCCTGGCAGTTGCTGCATTAGCCGGTGTACCGCGCGACGTGATCAAACGCGCTCGCCAAAAACTACGGGAGCTGGAAACACTGTCTAGCCATACGGCGGCAGGCACCATCGATGCCACCCAAATGCCTCTGCTGACCGAAGAAATATCGCCGGCGGTAGAAGCATTAGAAGCCTTGGATCCTGACTCATTAACACCACGTCAGGCACTGGAGTGGGTTTATCGCCTGAAAAGCATGGTATAAACAGCGTCTTAATGCGTTGAATAGCCATAAAAAAACGGTGAGTATAGACTCACCGTTTTTTATTTAAAACAACACTGGATTATTCGCGGAACAACGCCTCAATACTCAATCCTTGCATTTGCAGAATTTCACGCAGACGACGTAAGCCTTCCACCTGAATCTGACGAACGCGTTCTCGCGTCAAACCAATCTCACGACCGACATCTTCCAACGTGGCCGCTTCATAGCCTAACAGACCAAAACGGCGCGCTAACACCTCACGCTGTTTCGGGTTGAGTTCAAACAACCATTTGACGATGCTTTGCTTCATATCATCGTCTTGCGTGGTGTCTTCAGGGCCGTTGTCTTTTTCATCGGCCAAGATATCCAGCAATGCCTTCTCAGAGTCACCACCTAACGGCGTATCAACAGAAGTGATACGTTCGTTTAGACGCAGCATTCGGCTGACATCATCAACCGGTTTATCGAGTTGCTCAGCAATCTCTTCAGCGCTTGGTTCGTGATCCAGTTTATGAGAAAGCTCACGCGCGGTGCGTAAGTAGAAAAACGGAAGCCGCGTTCTGGATCAAACTTTTCCACCGCACGAATCAAACCGAGGTTACCTTCCTCAATCAGATCCAACAGCGCCAGACCGCGATTACTATAGCGACGAGAAATTTTCACCACTAATCGCAGGTTGCTTTCAATCATACGTCGGCGGGACGGCACGTCACCGCGCAGTGCCCGCCGTGAGAAATAAACTTCTTCCTCTGCTGTCAGCAAAGGTGAATAACCGATTTCGCCAAGATAGAGCTGCGTCGCATCCAATACGCGTTGGGTAACTCCTTGGGATAACAGCTCTTCTTCAGCTAAATCATTTTCACTGGCGTCATCTACCAGTGCTTTTTCATCAAATGATTCAGCTTCTATTCCATTCTCATCGAAATCCGCATCATCATGTAACTCGTTAACTTTCAGCGTATTTTGGCTCATAAGCTGCTCCTACCCGTGATACCACGCGCAGAATACAGCGTATTCTGCACAATCTATCGCTGCGGAAGATAACGCAGCGGGTTTACGGATTTCCCCTTGTAACGAATTTCAAAATGCAAGCGTACTGAACTGGCTCCGGTGCTTCCCATGGTTGCTATTTTTTGCCCCGCCTTCACTTCTTGTTGTTCCCGGACCAGCATTGTATCGTTATGAGCGTAGGCGCTCAGGTAGTCATCATTATGTTTGATGATGATCAGATTACCGTAACCCCGTAAAGCGTTGCCTGCATAAACTACGCGCCCATTGGCGGTAGCAAAAATGGCTTGCCCACGAGAACCCGCGATATCGACACCTTTATTCCCACCGTCTGATGAGGAAAAGTTATCGATGATCTTACCGTCGGTTGGCCATCTCCAAACGCTGACTGGCCCACTGCTATTGACGGTGCTGCTCGCCACAGGCGTTGCAGCGGGGGCGGTAACAGGGGCTGTAGCGGTTCCAGCTACGGCGGCCCCTGAGGTAGGTAACATTTTACCTACATTCTGTTTACCTGAGTTGCCAGAATACGCGTTCGTTGGTTGAGAATCAACCGTTGCCGTCTGGATCTGGCTGCTGGAAGGCGGTTTAGGAATACCGCCATGTGTAGCATCCGTTGCAGCCAGCATACCGCCATTCGCAGAGCCATTGCCCAACTGGATAGTTTGCCCCACATTCAGGCTATAGGGTTCAGGGATATTGTTGCGTTGAGCCAGATCGCGGAAATCATTGCCGGTAATCCAAGCAATATAAAACAGCGTATCCCCGCGTTTTACCGTATAGGTGCTGCCGCTATAACTCCCTTTTGGAATCGCCTCATAACTGCGGTTATAGACGATTCGTTCTTGTGGAGACGCTTGTGTGCTGACAGCGCCAGAGGCGCCCTCTCCTACGCTGCTAATCGGGGCTGATGACGAACCATTGTTCGAACAACCGACCAACCACAAACTGACCATCGTACAGACCGCAACTCGGCATAAAGTAATCATTGGGCTTCCCGTGCTCATGCTTCCCCCGTGACAGCAATATCCTTCATATTTGAAGCAGTCTGATGCTGCACCAACTATTTCGGCTATAAATTTCAAAAATTCCCTCTATATCGTAGCTGAGCTTTTTAGTTTTTCTCAGATTCTACGCAAGCAGGGAGTCCTCGGCAGATACCTGAACACCAGGCCATATTCCGTCGAAGGCGTAAAACAGCATCGCCAATGTAACCACATCAGCACAGTCGTACCATAAGATAACGACTTAGACAGACAATTGTATTGAAAATTAGTCTTATTGGAACGTAAAAAGCCGCGTCAGAGACAATGAAAGTGCAACAGTTTTTGCATTTCGTTGGTAAATTGGCCAACGGCTACGCCAGTTCACCTTTCACTAACGGAACAAACCGCACGGTTTCAACCGAATCAATGGCAAACTCATGGCCATGGCGCTGAATACGTTTCAGCGTTTGCGATTGCTCACCAACCGGTAACACTAGGATGCCACCGTCATCTAATTGCGCCATTAACGCCTGCGGAATTTCTGGCGGTGCGGCGGTCACAATGATGGCGTCAAACGGCCCACGTGAGGCCCAACCTTGCCAACCATCGCCATGACGCGTCGAAACATTATGTAAATCAAGCTGTTTGAGGCGCCGTTTGGCTTGCCATTGCAACCCTTTAATCCGCTCAACCGAGCAGACGTGCTGCACCAAATGCGCCAAAATCGCCGTCTGATAACCGGAACCAGTGCCGATCTCTAATACCCGTGAGGTTGGCGTCAGGTTAAGCAATTCCGTCATCCGGGCGACCATATACGGTTGGGAGATGGTCTGGCCTGAACCAATGGGTAACGCAGTATTTTCATACGCTTTATGTTCAAGCGCTTCATCGACAAAGCGTTCACGCGGTACAGATTCGATCGCCTTTAGCAATCGCTCATCCCGGATCCCTTGCTGACACAACAGCGCCAGCAATGTTTGCATCGGCTTGTTTACCATTCCCCGCTAACCTCAGCTTTGGTTAACCATGTGTTTACCACCTCCTGCGCGGCATAAGCGGTTAAATCCACCTGTAACGGTGTCACCGCAACATATCCCTGCTCCACCGCGGCAAAATCGGTGTCAGGTCCAGCGTCACATTGAGCGCCAGGTGGGCCAATCCAATAGAGATTATGGCCACGCGGATCCTGCTGACAGAAGACTTTATCTGCCGGATGCCGGCTACCACAGCGCGTCACGCGGATACCTTTAATGTGATCGAGTGGCAAATCAGGCACATTGATGTTAAGAATTTTACCGGTGCGCAAGGGTTCGCGCTGTAATGCGCGCAGTAAACGGCAGGTGACCGCTGCCGCGGTCGCGTAATGTTGATGGCCGTTGAGCGATACCGCCAACGCAGGAAGCCCCAAATGCCGCCCTTCCATCGCTGCAGCAACCGTCCCCGAATAAATCACATCGTCGCCTAGGTTTGGCCCGGCGTTAATCCCGGAAACCACAATATCCGGGGCAGGAAGCATCAGCGAGTTGACCCCGAGATAAACACAATCGGTCGGCGTGCCATGTTGAACGGCAATATCCCCGTTCGCTGACGTTATGGTTCGCAATGGCGCATCCAACGTTAACGCATTAGAGGAACCGCTACGGTTACGATCGGGAGCCACCACCATGACATCAGCAAATTCACGCAGCGCCGCGGCCAACACCTGAATGCCCGGCGCCGTTACGCCGTCATCGTTACTCAGTAATATCCGCATCATTACTATCCTGCCGCATAATTTCGCGAACCACGCTGGTGGCGAAACTGCCAGCGGGCAGCCAGAAGCGCAGTTCAACGGTGACATCATCCCACCAGTTCCACTGCATGTTCTGCGGTTGCAATAACAGAGCCCGGCGAGCTGGTTCAACACGCTCACGCTTTAAAAGCGTAAGCAATTCCGGCTGTTCCGCCAAGCACTGCTGCTCAAACGCTAGCGCAGCGGCGGCCGTACCAAGGGAACTCTCCCCTGGTAGCGGAGCAGTGATGTGTAATTCACCGGCGTCGAGGCGCTGCTGTAAGCTTTCCAGCTCATCGGCTTGCGCCACGAACCAACTGCCCCGCCCATGGAGCTGTAGCGCGTCCCCCTCCAGCACGGTACGTTGCTGTTGGTTCGCCAAACGCGTTGAAGCCACCCAGTTGAATAGCGCACTGCGGCTGGCGGAAAGGTAAAAACTGCGCTTATTACGTTCTTTAACGCGGATTTCATCCTTCGCCCAACGACGCGCCATGATCAGGTTATTACCACCACGGCCAAAACGCTGACTGCCGAAATAATTGGGTACGCCAGCGGAGGCAATCGCCTGCAGGCGTTGTTCAACGTCATCGCGATCGCTGATTTGCCGCAGCACCAAGGTAAAGGCGTTACCTTTGAGCGTGCCAATACGCATTTTGCGGCGATGGCGTACCGCTGCCAACACTTCACAACCTTCCAGATCAAAAAGAGAAAGATCGGGATCGTCTTTGCCCGGTAGGTGCAGGCAAAACCATTGCTCCGTGACCGCATGACGATCTTTTAATCCGGCATAGCTGACTGAGCGACCATGAATACCGGCAAAGCGCGCCAAATAATCGGCAACAAATTGCGTATTACAGCCATTTTTACGGATATTCACCAGCAGGTGCTCGCCCTCACCATCTGGCTCAAAGCCCAAATCTTCCACCACCACGAAATCTTCCGGGTTGGCTTTTAACACCCCGGTGGCATGAGGTTGACCATGTAACCAGGTCAAGTTTGCCATATCCATCGCGTTACTCCTTGATTAACAAGGCAACGGCTTCACACGCGATGCCTTCGCCACGCCCGGTGAATCCCAGTTTTTCAGTGGTGGTCGCTTTAACATTTACATCATCCATGTGACATTGCAGATCTTCCGCCAGGAAGATACGCATCTGCGGGATGTGTGGTGCCATTTTGGGAGCCTGAGCAATAATGGTGACATCCAGATTCCCCAGACGATAGCCCTTTGCACGGATGCGTTTCCAGGCTTCGCGCAGCAGTTCGCGGCTATCCGCGCCCTTGAACGCCGGATCGGTATCCGGGAACAATTTACCAATGTCGCCCAACGCCGCCGCGCCTAGCAGTGCATCTGTAACGGCATGCAGCGCGACATCGCCATCAGAGTGAGCAAGAAAGCCCTGCTCAAAAGGAATGCGAACGCCACCGATCACCAGCGGGCCTTCGCCGCCAAACTTGTGTACATCAAAACCGTGACCGATACGCATCACATAGGCTCCTGTTAATCCAACTGAGTTAAATAGAATGCGGCAAGCCGAAGATCTTCCGGCCGTGTCACTTTAATATTGTCCGCACGCCCGGCGACCAACAAGGGATGATAGCCACAGTGCTCGAGCGCCGACGCCTCATCGGTGACATTTGTCCCCTCATCGAGCGCACGTTGTAAGCAGTGTTTAAGCAGGGCTAACGGGAACAGCTGCGGTGTCAGCGCATGCCATAAATCCTGACGATCCACGGTATGCGAAACCGCGTTGCCGCCCGTTTCGGCGCGCTTCATGGTATCGCGTACTGGCGCGGCCAGAATGCCCCCCACCTTACTGTGGGAAGTGATCGCCAACAAACGCGCAAGATCATCGGCGTGCAGGCACGGACGGGCGGCATCATGCACCAGCACCCATTGCGCATCACCCGCCAGTTGTAAACCGGCCATCACCGAATCAGCACGCTGCTTGCCCCCTACGGTCACTCGCACGCGGGGATCGGCGGCGATCGGCAAGGTGGCAAAGTGCACATCCTCTGAGCCGATTACCACAATCACCTGCTGAATCCGTGGATCACGCAGCAAAGCGTGGATCGCATGTTCAAGAATAGTTTGGTTATTAATCGTGAGGTATTGCTTTGGGCAATCCGTTTGCATACGGCTACCGATACCGGCAGCAGGCAAAACGGCAACCACCTGTGAAAAGGAATCTGCGGAGTGATTCATGCTTTATTTTACGTTGTTTTGCGAAGAGGCTGTCGCGCCGCGTCTAGATTGGTCAGGAACCAGACGATAGAAAGTCTCACCCGGTTTAATCATACCGAGTTCATTACGCGCGCGTTCTTCAATCGCTTCCTGACCACCGTTCAAATCATCGATTTCAGCGAACAGCTGATCGTTACGCGCTTTCAACTTGGCATTGTTGCCCTTCTGGGCCGCAACGTCATTATTGACTCGCACATAATCGTGAACACCATTCTTACCCAGCCACAGCGAATACTGTAACCAGCCGAGCAATACCAGCAATAGTAGCGTAAGTTTTCCCATCCCCGCCCCCTGAAAAACCGACCAATCATCCCACAACTTTTCGCCAGACTCCACACTGAGAATGGCTTTTCAGCGCCAGTTTGAGAATACAGATGAGAATTTACTGAGTTTATAATCTAAAAATCCGCTCAACGCGGCAAAAAACAGCGCCATTCCGCTTAAAACACGCCAAACGACAGCCCCCGTCCCCCTGCAGTAGCTGGACCTCGCGCAAGTACCTTAACACACGGCCATATGCGAAAGTGCCAGCCACCTACGCCAAGAGTGCATATTTAACCTCAATAGCATCATCTAACAGTTGTTTTTCTTCGTCTAAAAAAGTATTTTTATGCAATTAATATGAATAAATAAGCAAAACACAGACTATCTAACTTACGGGGATTATTATGTTAAAACGTTTCGTTCTAATTAGCTGCTGTCTGCTTGCCAGCGTATCTGCCCAGTCATTTGCCGCAGAAACCACCTATGTCGTTGGATCAGGCGGCACCTACCGTCCGTTTGAATTCGAAAACAGCAGCAAGCAGTTAGAAGGCTTTGATATTGACATTATTAAAGCCATCGCCAGCGCCGAGGGCTTCCAAATCAAGCTGGTCAACACACCGTGGGAAGGGATCTTCGCAACGCTTAACTCCGGTGACCGCGACATCATCATCTCTGGCATCACCATTACCGACAAGCGTAAACAGATGGTCGATTTTTCCGCGCCATACTTCCCGGCAGAACAGGCGATCGTAGTGCCTAAAGACTCCACGGTCGATTCCATCGCGGCGTTGAAATCCCTAAACGTTGGCGTCGTGAACTCCAGCACCGGCGACATCGTGGTTTCTGACGTACTCGGCAAAAACAGCACCGCCATCAAACGATTCGACAATACACCACTGATGTTACAAGAGCTATTTGAAGATGGTATCAGCGCCGCCGTCGGCGACGTGGGGGTTGCCAAGTTCTACATCAAAACGCACCCGGAAAAAGCGTTCAAACTGATCACCGATGCCAAATTTGAACGCCAGTATTTCGGCATTGCCGTCGCCAAAGGCAATGAGGAACTGCGTGACAAAATCAATGCAGGTTTGCAGAAAATTATCGCGGACGGCACTTACGCCAATATCTACCAAACCTGGTTCGACAGTCAGGTCCCAACGTTGCCAAGCGAGTAAATCGGCCAACTACAAAAAATGATAACCCGGCGTCGCGCGCTCACCGATCGCAGGGGCAGGCACTCACCTGCACTCGGCAAAGGATGCGATCACGATCAAAAGGATGTGGTTGCCCAATCCCATGATAGCTGCACGCCGCAGCCTGAACCTGCTTTTAGAAGGATTCTACCTTGAATTTTCGTTGGGAGATTATCCAGGAATACGCGCCACTGTTTATGGAAGGCGCCTGGATGACCATCAAATGCACCCTTGTCTGTGTGGTTCTCGGCACCACTTGGGGGTTACTGCTCGGCTTAGGCCGTTTAGCTCAGGCACCGCACGGCATTTGGAAACCTATTTTGCATTATGGTATTCAGTGGCCGGTGCGTATTTATATCAGCGCCTTTCGCGGTACTCCGCTGTTTGTGCAGATCATGGTGGTGCACTTTGCGTTGGTGCCGCTGTTTATCAACCCGCGCGATGGCCTGCTGGTCACTCACGGCATCATGAGCAGCGAACTCGCCCGCGCGCTGCGTGCCGATTACGGTGCATTTCTTTCCTGTGTGGTGGCAATCACCCTGAACGCGGGTGCCTATGTCTCAGAAATTTTCCGCGCCGGTATTCAGTCGATTGATCGCGGGCAGATGGAAGCTTCGCGCTCGTTAGGCATGAGCTATGGGAAAACCATGCGTAAAGTGATTCTGCCGCAGGCATTTCGCCGCATGCTGCCGCCATTAGGTAACAACGCTATCGCCATCGTGAAAGACTCTTCGCTGGCTTCCGCCATCGGCCTGGCCGATTTGGCCTACGCAGCGCGAACCGTCTCTGGCGCTTACGCTACCTATTGGGAACCCTATCTGGCGATTTCAGTGGTCTACTGGGTCATCACCTTCTTGCTTTCGCTGATGGTGCAACACATGGAAAAGAGGTTAGGTAAAAGTGATTCACGTACATAATCTGCAAAAACAATTCGGTGAAACCCATGTGCTGCGCGGTATCTCATGCCAGATTGCGCCCAGCGAAGTGGTGTGCGTCATCGGTCCATCCGGCTCCGGTAAGAGCACCTTCCTGCGCTGTATCAACGCATTGGAAACGCTGTCCGGCGGGCAGATTGAGGTTAACGGCTTTGCCATTCACCAACCGAACACCGATCTCAATAAAGTCCGCGCCAGCGTCGGCATGGTGTTCCAGCGTTTTAACCTGTTCCCGCACATGACGGTACTGGAAAATATCATCATGGCACCGATGGACGTCAAGAAGCTGTCGCGCAGCGATGCCACGCTGCGTGCTGAAGCTTTACTGAACAAGGTGGGTTTACTGGACAAAATTGATGCCTATCCCAGCAGCCTGTCTGGTGGCCAGCAACAGCGTGTGGCTATCGCCCGCGCGTTGGCTATGGAGCCGCAAATCATGCTGTTTGATGAACCAACCTCGGCGCTTGATCCTGAACTAGTGGGGGAAGTGCTCGCGGTGATGAAAGCGTTAGCGAACGAAGGCATGACCATGGTGGTGGTAACGCATGAAATGGCGTTTGCTCGAGAGGTCGCTGACCGGGTTTTGTTTATCGATCAAGGAATCGTTCAGGAGGAAGGTACGCCAGAGCAGATTTTCAGCCACCCCAACAATCCGCGTACTCAGGCATTTTTAAGCAAAGTTTTGTAACCTTCGGCACGGCTTTGCAATCTCGCCGGGCGCAGCCTTGTGCCCGGTGGGTTACCACCCCGTCAAGCTACTGAACATCAACCAGAACAAAAACCACACCGCGCTCCCCGTCATTAGCAACGTCAACAGCAAACGTCCACGCAGTAACATGCTAAAAACAATGCCAATCACGACCGAAGCGGGCATCAGAGCCAGAAATAAAGGCCAAGTATACAGCAGAAAAAACAGCGTATTAGCGCCGTAAACCATAAACGGCACCGCAAACGCCAGCCAGTAAAAAACAAAACCGCTGGCGCCACCAAGAAAAGAATAAGAGGGATCTTCTTTGTTCGGTGTTGGATCAATCAATATGGGCGAGACATTTTGCATAGCAATCCCTGGTTATTCATATCTTTCAGTGCGCTTGAGCGCACCTTAGAGTAAAAAGCGCATGGCGTTTTATCGCCACACGCTTTTTCGAATTCAGGATTTGATCATAGCCTGATCACGCAGCACGTCTAACATTTGCGCAACCAAATTTGTTACCAATTGTTCGCCATTTAGCTGAATATCTGGGGCAGTTGGCGCTTCATAGACGGCATCAATGCCGGTGAAATTCCGCAGCTCTCCGGCGCGGGCTTTCTTATACAATCCCTTAGGATCGCGCGCTTCACAAATTGCCAATGGCGTATCGACAAAGACCTCAATAAATTGATCGGGGCCGAGCATGTCACGCACCATTTGGCGTTCGGCACGGTGCGGTGAAATAAACGCGGTTAACACCACCAACCCGGCATCAACCATGAGCTTCGCCACCTCACCGACGCGGCGAATATTCTCGCGCCGGTCGTCATCGGAAAACCCCAAATCGCGGCATAGCCCGTGACGCACGTTATCCCCATCGAGCAGATAAGTACTGACCCCTTGCGCATGCAACGCCTGTTCCAACGCGCCAGCAACGGTCGATTTCCCCGACCCCGAAAGCCCGGTAAACCACAATACCGCCCCACGGTGGCCGTTACGTGCCTCCCGATCCGCACACGTCACCGCATGCGGATGCCATACTACGTTTTCATCATCCGGCCCGGTCAGCCGCTGCTCCACATCGGCCACGCTATTGGCCCCCAAGCAGGTCACGCGCACCCCAATGCGGGAAATGCTTACGCACTAAGGCATTCAGCTCCAGTTCAAACGCACTGAACTCACTGACCGACGCCGGCGCAGCCTGTAACCCTTCACGGATCAAACCCGCACCTACGGTGACATTGCTCAGGCGATCGATAAAGATCAGCCCACCCGTATCATGATTACGTTGATAACTGTCCAACACCAGCGGTTCATCAAAGGTCAACTCCACCAGCCCGATACCGTTCAGCGGCAAGGTATCCGCCTGATATTGGGTCAGTGAATTAATCTCCACCTGATGACGAATATTCTCAACGCGCGCGCGGGTTTTCTTACCGGCGACTTTGATGTCATAACTCTGGCCCGGCAGCAACGATTGCTCCGCCATCCATACCACGTCAACACGGGCGCTTTGAACTGCCTGCAACGTTTCCCCTGCATCGACCAGCAAGTCACCACGGCTGATATCGACTTCGTCTTTCAGCACCAAGGTTATCGCCTCGCCCGGCGCGGCTTCTTGCAGGTCGCCATCAAAGGTGACAATACGCGCCACGCTGGTTTCGACACCGGAAGGCAATACTTTGACCCGTTGCCCAACGCGAACAATGCCAGCTGACAAGGTGCCCGCATAACCCCGGAAATCGAGGTTCGGACGGTTAACGTACTGCACCGGGAAGCGTAACGGTTGTGTTTCCCGCTCGCTGATCACATCAACGCTTTCCAAGACTTCCAGCAGCGTCGGGCCGCTGTACCACGGCATCTTGGTACTTTGTGTGGCAACGTTGTCGCCGTCCAGCGCCGACAGCGGCACAAATTTAATATCCAGATCGTTCGGCAACTGCTCTGCGAACGTCAGGTAATCCTGCTTGAATTGCTCAAATACCGCTTCACTGTAATCCACCAGATCCATTTTGTTCACCGCCACCACCAAGTGACGAATGCCCAACAAGGTGGCGATAAAGCTGTGGCGACGGGTTTGATCCAACACGCCTTTGCGCGCATCGATCAGCAAGATCGCCAAATCACAGGTTGACGCACCGGTCGCCATGTTACGGGTGTACTGCTCATGCCCCGGCGTATCGGCGATGATAAATTTACGCTTTTCGGTAGAAAAATAGCGGTATGCGACATCAATGGTGATGCCCTGCTCGCGTTCCGCTTGCAACCCGTCCACCAACAGCGCCAGATCCAGCTTTTCGCCTTGCGTGCCGAGACGCTTGCTGTCCGTATGCAACGTGGACAACTGATCTTCGTAGATCTGACGGGTATCATGCAGTAAGCGACCAATCAGCGTACTTTTGCCATCATCGACGCTGCCACAGGTGAGAAAGCGTAATAGGCTCTTGTGCTGTTGCGCATGCAGATAGGCTTCCACCCCGCCCTGTTCAGCAATTTGTTGTGCAATGACGTTATTCATCCGGCGGCTCCTCAGAAATACCCTTGACGCTTTTTCAGCTCCATCGAACCGGATTGATCGCGATCGATCATCCGCCCCTGACGCTCACTGGTGGTGGACACCAGCATCTCTTCGATAATTTCCGGCAGCGTTTGTGCGGAAGATTCCACCGCCCCGGTGAGCGGCCAACAGCCCAGCGTTCGGAAGCGCACCATACGCTGGCTGATCATTTCACCCGGCTGGAGATCGATACGATCGTCGTCCACCATCATCAACATGCCGTCGCGCTCTAACACCGGGCGCGGTTTCGCCAGATACAGCGGCACAATGTCGATCTTCTCCAGGAAGATGTACTGCCAAATGTCCAACTCGGTCCAGTTCGACAGCGGGAAGACGCGAATGCTCTCCCCCTTGTTAATCTGACCGTTGTAGTTATGCCACAGCTCTGGCCGCTGGTTTTTCGGATCCCAACGGTGAAAGCGGTCACGGAACGAATAAATACGCTCTTTGGCGCGAGACTTCTCTTCATCACGGCGCGCGCCGCCGAATGCAGCATCAAAACCGTACTTGTTGAGCGCCTGCTTTAAGCCTTCGGTTTTCATGATGTCGGTATGTTTAGCGCTGCCATGCTCGAATGGGTTAATCCCCATCGCTACCCCTTCCGGGTTTTTATGCACCAGCAGCTCAAAACCGTACTCTTTGGCCGTGCGGTCGCGGAATTGGTACATTTCGCGGAATTTCCAGCCGGTATCAACGTGCAGCAGCGGAAACGGCAACGTCCCCGGATAGAATGCCTTACGCGCCAGATGCAGCATCACGGAGGAATCTTTACCGATGGAGTAGAGCATCACCGGGTTGCCAAATTCAGCGGCGACTTCACGGATAATATGAATACTTTCCGCCTCCAATTGCCGCAAGTGTGTGAGTCGTTTTTCGTCCATAACAGATCCTTAAGCCAGATTCACAACGGCGGAAACCGTCTGAGATTGATGCCCAAACCAGGCAATTTGATGGTGTAACGCCACCACTTCGCCAATCACCAGCAAGGCCGGCAACGGCGCCTGTTGGGCCAGTTGTTCGAGTTGTTGCAGCGTGCCAGTTTGCACCTGCTGGGAAGGCAGCGTGCCACGGCTGATTACCGCCACCGGAGTTTCTGGCGCACGGCCGTGTGCCATCAAACGCTGGCTGATATCTGCCGCTTTCATGGTGCCCATGTAAATCGCCAGCGTCTGACGCGTTCGCGCCAAGTCCGCCCAGTCAAGCCCGTCACCGTCAGGACGGCAATGGCCGGTAATAAAGGTCACGCTTTGTGCATGATCGCGGTGCGTTAGCGGGATCCCGGCATACGCCGTTGCCCCTGCCGCCGCCGTCACCCCGGGGACAACTTGAAACGGAATACCCGCTGCCGCCGCCACCTGCAACTCCTCCCCGCCACGGCCAAAAATGAACGGATCGCCCCCTTTCAGACGTACCACCCGTTTGCCCTGCTGTGCCAGCTCTACCAGCAAGCGATTGGTTTCTTCTTGAATCACCGAATGCGCGCCAGCGCGTTTACCCACGCAGATGCGTTCCGCATCACGGCGCACCAGATCAAGAATGGCGTCGCTGACCAGATGGTCATACAGCACCACATCGGCCTGTTGCATCACCTGCAAGCCGCGCAACGTCAGCAGACCGACATCGCCCGGCCCAGCCCCGACCAAAGCGATTTCCCCCTGCGCCCGCTCATGACCATCGGCAAATGCGGTTAAGTCCTGCTCAAGCTGCTGTTCGGCCTGCTGCTGCTGGCCGTTGGCCACCAAGGTAGCAAACCGTCCATTCAGGGTTTTCTCCCAAAAACGCCGGCGTTCGCCAATCGAGGCTAAGGTCTGCTTAACGCGTTGGCGAAAGCCCCCCGCCAGCTGAGCCATCGGCCCCAGACTGGCAGGCAATAACGCCTCCAGCTTTTCGCGCAGCATTCGCGCCAACACCGGTGCCTGGCCGCTGGAAGAAACCGCCACCATCAGCGGTGAACGGTCGATAATCGAAGGGAAGATGAACGAGCAGCGCGGTTGATCGTCCACCACGTTGGCCAACACACGGCGTTTATCCGCTTCGGCATACACGGTGGCGTTGAGTTCGCTGTCATCCGTCGCGGCGATCACCAGAAACACCTCATCTAACTGTTCCGGCACAAAATCCTGGCCGAGCCAGCGGATTCGCCCTTCCTGACGACGTTGTTCAAGTTGCGATGAGAGCGACTGCGCCACTATCCGTATCTCAGCCCCGGCTCGCGAGAGCAGCTCAACCTTGCGCTCTGCGACTTCACCACCGCCAACGACCAGTACCGGGCGTTGTTTTAGGTCGGCAAATATAGGTAGATAGTCCACAGCAGCCTTTTCATATAGCAGAAAGATAGTGTGACTATACGGGCTGCGATTTCGCCTCTGAAATGACGAAAAAGAATGAGTAGTTCCTTTCTGGAATATAGAGCGCAACGCAAGGCTCACAACCGGCGAAAATGAAGCATTCACGATAAATTTAAGAACGGAGGAAATTGTTTAATTTGCCGTCACGTCTCATACTAAACGCCGCATAAGAAGCATCGGCATTGCCGGCATGATAAGAGAAGGATTTTTGGTATGTTTTCCCGCTTTTGCCTGAAGACTGGCCTATTGGCCGTCGCCTTCGGCAGCATTTTTGGCGTTTCCGCCGCCACACAGCAGGTCAAAGAAGCCCCGTTGGGCACATTCGCTGCCGAACAAATCCGTTATATCGCGACCTATTTCCCGGGGCGTATGGCGGGCAGCCCCGCTGAACAGCTTGCTGCGGATTACCTGAAACAACGCTTCGCCGATATGGGTTACCAAAGTAACATTCGCAGCTTGAATACCCGCTTTCGCTACGTAAACAAAAATGCCAGCGAGAATTGGCACAACGCCAGAGCCAATACGGTGATTGCTGCCAAAAGCGGTGAGGAACCAAAGCAAATCATCATCATGGCGCATTTTGATACCTACATTCCTCTCAGCGATGATGAGGTGGATAACAATCTCGGCGGCTTAACCCTGCAAGGGGTAGATGATAATGCGTCTGGTGTTGGAGTAATGTTAGAACTGGCGGAGCGCCTGAAGGATATTCCCACTCGTTATGGCCTACGGTTTCTCGCCACCAGCGGCGAAGAGTTGGGATCGTTGGGATCCAAAGACTACCTGAAACGCATGAGTAAAGAAGAACGCGCCAATACCGTCTTGGTGATTAATCTCGACAACCTGATTACCGGCGATGAGCTTTACTTCCATGCTGGCAAAAATACCCCCTCGCAGGTAGTAAAAAACACCCGCGACCGCGCACTGGCTATCGCACACCGATACGGTATTCCCGCCGCTATCAATCCGGGTACCAAGGCTCATCCCAAAGGCACCGGTTGCTGTTCCGAGCAGCGCGTGTTCGACAGGGCAAAAATTCCGGTATTGGCAGTAGAGGCGACCAACTGGTCATTAGGTAAAAAAGACGGCTATCAGCAACGCGCTATCAGCCCACACTTCCCTCAGGGCATCACTTGGCATCTGCCACAGTATGATAATTTGCAGCATCTAGAACGCTATTTACCGGGCCGCATTGATAAACGCAGCCATGACACCGTACAAATCTTGTTACCGTTGATTAAAGAGCTGGCGCAGACGCTCCCGCCCAAGACCGGGCAGAAGAAATAGAGCAGAGAATGAGGATTCCCATACGGTCGAGGCATGCCTCGACCGTGTTAACCCTGAACCGATAATCGTTTCGTTGAATAGGTTCAACGCAAAGCCATTAGCTTGGTGGCTTATCCTTCGTGTAAACCGCACTCACGCTTGAGCCCAAAGAAACGGGTTTCCTCTTCACTCATGCCCGGCTGCCACTTGCGCGTGGTGTGGGTATCCCCGACAGAAAGATAGCCTTGCTCCCATAGCGGGTGATAGTTCAAGCCGTGCTCAGTCAGATACTGATAAATTTGCCGATTATCCCAGTCGATTATTGGCAGCACTTTGAATACACCGCGCTGCACCGCTAACACCGGCAGGTGGGCACGGCTGCCAGATTGCTCACGGCGTAACCCGGCAAACCACGTTTGCGCGCCCAGCGTTTCCAAAGCACGGTTCATCGGTTCAACTTTGTTGAGCTGATTGTATTGTTCAATACCTTCCACACCTTGCTCCCACAGCTTGCCATAGCGCGCCTCTTGCCAAGCTGGGGACTGTTTTGCCTGGAATACTTGCAGGTTCAGCTGCAACTTTTCGCTCAGTTGATCAATAAACTGATAGGTTTCCGGGAACAGATAGCCGGTATCGGTCAGGATCACCGGGATGTCCGGTTTGATACGCGTGACCAAATGTAAGCACACCGCCGCCTGAATACCAAAACTGGAAGAGAGCACAAACTCCCCGGGCAGATGTTCCAACGCCCAGGCTACACGCGCCTGTGCCGACAGGCTTTCTAATTGCCCGTTAAGCTCGGCTAGTGCCAGCGCCTGCCCGGATTTGGGCAGCGCATTCAGCGCTGCCAGATCGCATTCAGCCATGTTGTCTGCCTCCACGATTAGTCCCAGAAATCCCGCGCCGGATCGACCACCGGGCGAATGATGCCAGTACGGATAGTGAAATCACCGAAGCCTTCGCCCGCGATACGCTCTTGCGCCCAGCGACCAACCAGTTGGTCGATCTCTTTTAGGATCTCGTCCTCGTTAATGTTTTCGCGATACATACGTGGAATGCGTGTACCTTCACGGTTACCGCCCAGATGCAGGTTATAGCGCCCCACCGCTTTACCAACCAGACCGATTTCCGCCAGCAGCGCACGACCACAGCCGTTCGGGCAGCCGGTCACGCGTAACACGATATGCTCATCACCTACGCCATGTTGATGCATGATGCCTTCAACTTTAGTGACAAACTCCGGCAAGAAGCGTTCAGCCTCTGCCATCGCCAGTGGACAAGTGGGAAACGAAACGCAAGCCATCGAATTTTTACGTTGCTCGCTCACACCGTCGTCGATCAAGCCATGTTCCCGAGCTAAAGCGTCGATCTGCGCTTTCTGACTTTCTGGCACACCGGCCACAATCAAGTTCTGGTTGGCAGTCAGTCGGAAATCACCCTGATGGACCTTGGCAATCTCAGCCACACCGCTTTTCAACGGACGCCCCGGATAATCCAGCAGACGGCCATTTTCAATAAACAGCGTCAGATGCCACTGGTTATCGACGCCTTTTACCCAACCGATACGATCGCCACGGCCGGTAAACTCATAGGGGCGAACTGGCTCAAAGGTAATGCCCGCACGTTTTTCTACTTCGGCACGGAAAGTATCAACCCCGACGCGCTCCAAGGTATATTTGGTCTTGGCATTTTTACGATCGGTACGGTTACCCCAGTCGCGTTGGGTGGTGACCACCGCTTCCGCCACCGCCAGGGTGTGCTCCAATGGCACATAGCCGAACTCACTGGCACCGCGCGCAAAAGTTTTCTTATTACCGTGATCGATGGACAAACCGCCGCCCACCAATAGGTTAAAACCGACCAACTTGCCCTGCTCGGCGATCGCGACAAAGTTCATGTCATTCGCATGCAGATCGACATCATTTTGCGGCGGGATCACCACCGTCGTTTTGAACTTACGCGGCAGATAGGTCGCGCCCAAAATCGGTTCTTCATCGGTAGTCGCGACTTTTTTCTGATCCAGCCACACTTCAGCATACGCACGAGTACGCGGTAACAGATGTTCAGACAGTTTCTTCGCCCACTCGTAGGCTTCTTGATGCAGTTCGGACTCTACCGGGTTTGAGGTACACAGCACGTTGCGGTTAACGTCGTTGGCAGTCGCCAGCGCATCCAGCCCCAGTTGGTTCAACAACTGATGCACCGGTTTAACGTTGCCTTTCAGAATACCGTGGAACTGGAAGGTCTGACGGTTGGTAATACGAATGCTGCCGTACAACGTGCTTTCTTGGGCAAACTTGTCAATACCTAGCCACTGTTGCGGGGTAATAATACCGCCCGGCAGGCGGCAACGCAGCATCATCGCATGACGCGGTTCCAGTTTTTGCTCGGCACGTTCCGCACGAATATCGCGGTCATCTTGCTGATACATGCCATGAAAACGGATCAGCAAGAAATTGTCGCCATTAAAGCCGCCGGTCAAACCGTCCTGTAAATCTTCGGCAATGGTGCCGCGCAAGAAATGACTCTCTTTCTTCATGCGCTCGGCATCAGTCAATTGGCCTTCTACCACCAGTGGCCCCGGGTGTTTATCATTCATCAGTAAACATCTCGCTGATAACGGCGCTCAATGCGCAGCTCACTTAAAAATTCATCAGCCTGCTCGGTATCCATACCACCGTGCTCGGCTACCAGTGCTAATAATGTGTTTTCAACGTCCTTCGCCATGCGATTCGCATCACCACAGACGTAAATATGCGCGCCCTCTTGGATCCAGCGCCACACTTCCGCGCCTTGTTCGCGCAGTTTGTCTTGTACGTAAACTTTATGCTGCTGGTCACGTGACCAAGCCAGATCGATGCGGGTTAGCAAGCCGTCTTTGACGTAGCGCTGCCATTCGACCTGATACAGAAAATCTTCCGTAAAATGCGGGTTGCCGAAGAACAACCAGTTTTTACCGCCCGCGCCATCGGCATCGCGCTGTTGCATAAAGGCGCGGAACGGTGCGATACCGGTACCTGGGCCAATCATAATCACCGGGGTATCGGGATGGCTGGGCAAGCGGAAGTTATCGTTATGCTCAATAAACACCCGGAGATCGCCGTCTTCTTCCAGCCGGTCAGCCAAGAAGCTGGAGGCACCGCCTGCACGGGCTCGACCATCAATCTCATAACGCACCACGCCTACGGTGACATGCACTTCGCTTTCATTCTCAGCCTGTGACGAGGCGATCGAATACAGACGCGGCGTCAGCGGGCGCAACAAACCTATCAACTGTTCAGCGCTAAGGTCGGCCGGGGCATGGCGCACCATGTCAACAATCGGCGTGTTGTGGGCATAGTGTTGCAGCTTGCTCTTATCACCCAGCAGCGCAATCAGTTTCTCATCGCGCGACAGCGCGGCATATTTTTCGACGATCGGCGTGGTGTTCTGCGTCAACTCAAAGTGGCTGCGCAAGGCCGTGGCCAACGGCAGGGGTTTACCCTCAACGTCAATCGGTTCATCGCCTTTCAACCACAACAACTGAATCAATTCATCAACCAACGCGGGATCGTTTTCAAACCACACGCCCAGCGCATCGCCCGGTTGGTAGCGCAAGCCAGAATCACCGAGATCAATCTCAATGTGCCTGACATCTTTATCCGAATGACGCCCAGTAATTTTCTGATTAACCGCCAGTTGTGCGGTCAACGGCTGCTCTTTACTGTATGGGCTGCTGTCGATCACATCGATAGCCCCACTGGCCAGTGCGCCCGGCGTGGTGCTTTCGGTTGGCGCGCGCGCGGTTAACACCGACACCACCTGTTTACGCCACGCAGTAGCCAGTTCCTGATATTCGACATCGGCATCCACACGCTCGACCAGGCGTTCTGCACCCAACTCTGCCAGTTTGGCATCGAAATCTTTGCCCGACTGGCAGAAATTCTCATAAGAGGTGTCGCCCAGTCCAAACACCGCAAAGGCGGTCTCCGTCAGTTTTGGCGCTTTTTTGGAATGCAGGAATTTATGCAGTGCCACCGCCTCTTCGGCCGGTTCGCCCTCGCCTTGTGTCGAGGCGACCACCACTAACAGACGCTCTTGGGCGATCTGCTTAAATTTATAATCACCGGCATTCACCAGCGTGACGCTCAATTTAGCCGCCAACAAATCGTCACGCAGTTGTTCAGCCAGACGGCGCGCATTACCGGTCTGGGAGGCAGAAATTATGGTGATACTGGCCGCCGCCGGGCTGGATGTGGCAGCCGATGCGGCAGCCGATGCGGCAACGGATCCAGGCTGTTGGTTAACCATTCCCCAGAAATAACCGGACAGCCACGCCAGTTGCGTCGGTGAATAGTCACCAATCGCAGCCTGTAGGCTTGAGAGCTGTTCCGGCGTCAGCGGGAGCAAAGATGTTGGAGGAGCCTGAGTCGTCATTGCGGACATAATTCCTATACGTTGCCAGTGTCAGTCACAGTCTTATCGTTCCCCGAAAAGATCGGGAGAGTTTGTAAGGTTACCGAGCACATTAACAACCAATAAATAAGGGTTAGCAATAATTAATAACCAAAATGACTAAGCTGTTTTACTGGTAACGTCTATCGCTTATAACGCTAACGACTGGATTTTATTTCATTGAATTTAAAATAAAATTTTTATCATTTGTTGAATGACTCGTATTTACAGCTAATCATTACCGTCGATAAGCCTCGCGTACACCAAACAAAAAAAGTGCTAAGCCGCAGGACGGGCATCAGCGACGTAGACCATAACGGTATATACCCAAGATAATTCGAGTTACTTGTAGGCGGCAACTGAATGAGTCCCTGGGAGCATAGCCAACTATGTGACCTGGGTGAAGGAAGGCAGCCAACACCCAAGCAACGTGAAGTATAAAGGGTATAAATGGCAAGCATCGGCGCTTTCCGGTACTATGCGTCGGTTTTTGAGTCAATGAGGCCGTAATAATGGCAACCACGCTGTTTAAAGATTTTCAATTTGAAGCCGCACACCGCTTACCGCATGTGCCAGAGGGCCATAAGTGCGCCCGTCTACATGGGCATTCGTTTATGGTGCGTCTGGAAGTAACCGGTGAGGTGGATGCGCATACCGGTTGGGTAATGGATTTCGCCGAGCTAAAAGCGGCGTTTAAACCCGTGTGGGAACGCTTAGATCACCATTATCTGAATGATATTCCAGGATTAGAAAATCCCACCAGCGAAGTGCTGGCCGCCTGGATTTGGCAGCAGTTAAAACCGCAGTTGCCGGAGTTAAGCGCCGTGATGGTGAAAGAGACCTGCACCGCGGGCTGCATTTATAAAGGCGAATAACATTAAGGACGCGGTGTAAGCGCCCTTGAGGGCGATGACAACATTGCCTGTAAACCCGATATCCTCAGGCCTAGCGCACCGAGGGGCACTCCGGCGGCAAGCCGCTACGCCCCTTCGGCACGCTTTCTCTCATAACGCGCGTTGTCAGCAGCGTCCTTAATTTTAAGCGATATTCAAATATTTATGCGTCTGCATCGACAACCGCCAGTTGCGTGCGATGCAGGTTTCGATACACAGTTTAGTCGCTTCCTCTTTCTGACTGATCGGTTGCAGGGCGATTATCCGCCGCTTTTCATCGTGCAACGTCTCCAGCAGTGCGTCCAATGCCTCAATATCACGCTCGCGGCCAACCGGGTGCTTGATTTCATCAGCGCGCATCAGCGCCCCCTCCAACACCTTCATACCACCGCGCATATTCACTTTTGGCGAAACCGTCACCCAAGTCGTGGCCGTGCACAAAATGTCATGCGTGCCACTGGTTTCGATTTGGCAGGTATAACCGTGAGTTTCAAACAGCGTGGTCAGCGGGATCAAATCATAAATGCACGGCTCGCCGCCGGTGATAACAATATGCCGCGCGGTATAACCCTGCTGCTGTACCACCTCCAGTAGCTGTTCCGCGGTGGCGCTGCCCCACGCGTCGCTCTCTTCGGTTTTCACCAGAATCCGCTGCATATCCACTTCCCGATTGGCTTCCTTTTCCCAGGTATGTTTGGTATCGCACCAGCTGCATCCTACCGGGCAACCCTGTAGACGGATAAAAATAGCCGGGACGCCGGTGAAGTAGCCTTCACCTTGCAAGGTCTGGAACATTTCATTAATCGGGTACTGCATCAGCTTCTCAATTTGGTAAGACGAAAGAGCGATTATCGCAGATTCCGCCACGGCGACCAAATCGTGGAGAAGAACATCGAGCACCTCGCAAAAAATAACAATTATACAACATATAAGATAAATATATTTGACATCTCTCCGTTTCATATCGCAGATGTATAGACATGCAAACACAAGCCGGACATCCGTTCCGGTAAAACAATCACCACGAAAATACCCGCAAGCAGGTGCAAGGCAGCCTGATGTAGAGCGGGTATGGGAGCAATTATGGCACTTTCCAGCGAACTGAATATCCAGCAGGCCATCGACGACAGTCAATTTTCACTATTTCACTGGACCTTGATTATTCTCGGGTTTCTAATCTTGGCGATTGACGGTTTTGACACCGCGGCAATGGGCTATATCGCCCCGGCGCTAGCCAATGACTGGGGCATGGTGAAACAAGATCTCGGCCCCGTGCTCAGCGCCGCGCTGCTGGGACTGTCTCTCGGTGCTCTGGTCGCCGGCCCCATTTCCGATCGCATCGGTCGCAAGCGCGTCTTGGTGTTCTCTTGCCTTTTTTTCGGCCTGTCCAGTCTGGCAACCGCCTACGCCAGTTCACTCAACAGCCTGACGCTATGGCGCTTTCTCACCGGCCTTGGGCTTGGCGCGGCGATGCCTAATGCCATCACGTTGATTTCTGAATATGCTCCACAGCGCTGCCGCTCACTGGCGATCAATGCCCTTTATTGCGGCTTTCCACTGGGTGCGGCGGGTGGCGGCGCCCTCTCATCTTGGCTGATTCCGGCCTACGGTTGGCACAGCGTTTTGCTACTGGGTGCCATTGCCCCGCTGGTGCTATGCGGATTGCTGGCGCTATTTCTGCCGGAGTCGGTCAAATATATGGTCAACCGTGGCCACGATGCGCAGAAAATCAAGCGCATCGCTCAGCGTTTTGTAAGCCAAAACATCAGCCACGTCACACAATTTTCCTTATACGAAGAGCCACTGGCTAAGTCGAAAACCAGCATCGGTCTGCTGTTCAGTCGCCCTTATCTGATCGGCACGTTAATGTTGTGGCTCACTTATTTCATGGGGTTGGTAATTTACTATGTGCTACTGAGTTGGATGCCGATTCTGATGCAAGGGCTCGGTTATCAACTTGATCAATCGGCGATGCTTACCTCGCTATTCACCTTTGGCGGCACGCTGGGCATTCTGATCGCCGGTTGGCTGATGGATCGCTGGAACGCTCATAAAGTGGTATCAAGCGGGTTCGTCATCACCGCGCTACTGATCGTCGCCATGGCAGCAGAAGATCGCCATATTGTCTTGCTAGGCACATTCATTTTCCTGATGGGCGTCGCCATGAATGGTGCCCAGTCTGGCCTGCAAACGCTGGCGGCAACCTTCTACCCAACGCATAGCCGTGCTACCGGCATCGCCTGGATGCAAGGCATTGGCCGCTTTGGCGGTGTGGCCGGCACCCTGATGGGCGCACACTTACTGGCGCAGCAATGGCAAGTACACAGCATCCTGCTGTTCTTGTGTGTGCCGGCGATAATGGCTGCGATTGCCACGTTAGTGAAAATGCTGCGCAAGCCATTATTACCCGCCACCATCTAATCTTTTCAGGGCCCTTTACGGGGCTCTCATCGTCTGTAAGACGATTTATTTATCACTCGGCCTAACTTGTAATGGGTATGTAAATTTATTGTGATTTAACGCTCAAAAATGACGCAATTTTAATTCATTTTTGCCAAACAGCTCACTCTTCCACAGCATCACGCCAACGTCCCTCGCATCAAAATAGAAAATAACATAATGATTTTAAACAAAAATAAGTTTTAATTATGTGATTTTCGACTTTCATACCCTGCTGTTGCATATGCTTGTACATACAAGTATATGTTAATAAACCCAACGCAAGGTTATGCCGTGGCGATAGCCCGAATACGTCATGGAATCTGTACCGATACTGTTTGAGGAAAAAGCTGTGACTGCAAATAACAAAGTTCGCAATGCCGAGATACGCGCGCCTCGCGGCACAAAATTAAATGCAAAAAGCTGGCTGACTGAAGCACCGCTACGCATGCTGATGAACAACCTCGATCCCGAGGTCGCGGAGAATCCTCATGAGCTGGTGGTTTACGGCGGCATTGGCCGCGCGGCCCGCGATTGGGATTGTTATGACAAAATTGTCGACACCCTGAAAACACTGGAAGACGATCAAACGCTGTTGGTGCAATCCGGTAAACCGGTTGGCGTTTTCAACACTCACCGTAACGCGCCCCGGGTGCTGATCGCTAACTCTAACCTGGTGCCACACTGGGCAACTTGGGAACATTTTAACGAACTGGATGCGAAAGGGCTGGCAATGTACGGCCAGATGACCGCAGGCAGCTGGATTTACATCGGCAGCCAAGGCATCGTGCAAGGCACCTATGAAACCTTCGTTGAAGCTGGCCGTCAGCATTATGACGGTAATCTGCAAGGCCGCTGGGTATTGACCGCCGGTTTGGGCGGGATGGGCGGTGCTCAGCCGCTGGCGGCAACATTGGCAGGTGCCTGCTCACTGAATATTGAATGTCAGCAAAGCCGTATCGATTTCCGCCTGAAAACCCGCTACGTTGATGAACAGGCCAACGATCTGGACGACGCGCTGGCGCGTATCGCACGCTACACCGCCGAAGGTCAGGCCGTGTCTGTCGCCTTATGTGGCAATGCGGCGGAAATTTTGCCTGAGCTGGTTAAACGCGGCGTACGCCCGGATATGGTCACCGACCAAACCAGCGCCCACGATCCGTTAAACGGCTATTTGCCAAAAGGCTGGAGCTGGCAAGAATACCGCGAACGTGCGCAGCACGAACCGGCAGCGGTGGTAAACGCCGCCAAACAATCCATGGCAGAACACGTTGAAGCCATGCTGGCGTTCCAGAAAATGGGGATCCCCACCTTCGATTACGGTAACAACATTCGTCAAATGGCGAAAGAAATGGGCGTCACCCAAGCCTTTGACTTCCCCGGGTTTGTCCCAGCGTATATCCGGCCACTGTTCTGCCGTGGCATCGGCCCCTTCCGTTGGGCCGCCCTGTCCGGCGATCCGCAGGACATCTACAAAACCGATGCCATGGTTAAAGCGCTGATCCCAGACGATGCGCATCTGCACCACTGGCTCGACATGGCGCGCGAGCGCATTAGCTTCCAAGGTCTGCCCGCACGCATTTGCTGGGTCGGTCTGGGCCAACGCACCAAACTCGGTCTGGCATTCAACGAAATGGTACGCAGCGGCGAGCTTTCCGCACCGATCGTTATCGGCCGAGACCATTTGGACTCCGGTTCGGTCGCCAGCCCGAACCGCGAAACCGAATCGATGCAGGACGGTTCCGACGCGGTTTCCGATTGGCCACTGCTCAACGCCTTA
This sequence comes from Serratia sp. NPDC078593, assembly GCF_050268245.1. Classification (NCBI taxonomy): domain Bacteria; kingdom Pseudomonadati; phylum Pseudomonadota; class Gammaproteobacteria; order Enterobacterales; family Yersiniaceae; genus Serratia; species Serratia sp. NPDC078593. The sequence goes on from NZ_JBNNGK010000001.1 coordinate 47,956, forward strand.
CTGAACACCGCCAGCGGCGCAACCTGGGTTTCGTTACATCACGGCGGCGGCGTGGGTATGGGCTTCTCCCAGCATTCCGGCATGGTTATCGTCTGTGACGGTACGGATGAGGCGGCAGAACGCATTGCCCGCGTACTGCATAACGATCCGGCTACCGGCGTGATGCGCCATGCCGACGCGGGTTATGACATTGCCATCGACTGCGCCCGTGAACAGGGCTTGAATCTGCCAATGGTCGCTGCGACTCAGGGGAATAAAGCATGAAAACACTGACTATCCGCCCAGGGAAACTGACGCTGTCCGAACTGCGTGAGGTATATCAACACCCGGTCAAACTGACTCTGGACGACAACGCCTATGCAGCGATTGAACAGAGTGTGGCCTGCGTGGAACGCATTGTAGAAGAGAATCGCACCACCTACGGTATCAACACCGGCTTTGGCCTGCTGGCCTCAACCCGCATTGCGCGGGAAGACCTGGAAAATCTGCAACGTTCGATTGTGCTCTCTCACGCGGCGGGCGTCGGCGTAGCAACCGATGACAATCTGGTGCGCTTGATTATGGTGTTGAAGATTAACAGCCTGTCACGCGGTTTTTCCGGCATCCGGCTTGAAGTGATTCAAGCGCTGATGGCCATGGTTAACGCCGAAGTCTATCCGCACATTCCGCTGAAAGGTTCGGTCGGTGCATCGGGTGACCTAGCTCCGTTAGCCCATATGAGCTTACTGTTATTGGGCGAAGGAAAAGCGCGCCATCAAGGGGAGTGGTTGACCGCTGAGGCCGCACTGGCTAAAGCCGGTCTGAAACCGCTCACGCTGGCAGCAAAAGAGGGGCTGGCACTGCTCAATGGCACCCAGGTTTCCACCGCCTTTGCGCTACGCGGCCTGTTTGATACCGAGGATTTATACGCCGCAGCGACGGTATGCGGTAGCCTGACGGTCGAAGCCGCACTGGGTTCTCGTAGCCCGTTTGATGCGCGTATTCATCAGGTACGCGGCCAGCGCGGCCAGATCGACGCCGCCGCAGCCTATCGTCATTTGCTCGGTGAACGCAGCGAGGTATCGGATTCACATCGTAACTGCGAGAAAGTTCAGGACCCGTATTCACTCCGTTGCCAGCCACAGGTGATGGGTGCGTGCTTGACGCAAATCCGCCAGGCCAGTGAAGTCTTGGAAATCGAGGCTAATGCGGTATCTGACAATCCGTTGGTGTTCGCCGAACAAGGTGATGTGTTGTCCGGCGGTAACTTCCATGCCGAACCGGTTGCCATGGCGGCTGATAATCTGGCATTAGCCTTAGCGGAAATCGGCTCGCTGTCCGAGCGCCGCATTTCGCTGATGATGGATAAACATATGTCGCAGTTGCCACCCTTCTTGGTCGACAACGGGGGGGTCAACTCCGGCTTTATGATAGCTCAAGTGACCGCCGCCGCATTGACCAGCGAAAATAAAGCGCTGGCGCACCCGGCCAGCGTTGACAGCATCCCAACTTCCGCTAATCAGGAGGATCACGTATCGATGGCTCCGGCCGCCGGTCGCCGCCTGTGGGAAATGGCTGATAACGTGCGGGGCATTGTCGCCGTCGAGTGGCTGGCCGCCTGTCAGGGGTTGGATCTGCGCCACGGGCTGCATACCAGCGAAGGATTGGAGCAGGCGCGTCGTCTGCTGCGCGAATGCGTAAGTTATTACGACAAGGATCGTTTCTTCGCCCCCGACATTGAAGCCGCCAGCACGCTGTTGGCCGCCGGCCATCTGACTGCGCTAATCCCTGCGGCGTTAATGCCAAGCCAAGCATAAAAAACCTGACCTTTACGCTGCCGGTCTTGCAGCCAGCATCGCGGTAAGGTCAAATAAGAAGGGTACACCACGCAGTTTGTTCTATCCCGCCAGGTACGTTCCACCTGGCGCGGATAGCGCGTGCCTGTTCGACAATAAAAACTCAACGGGAAGCAACATGCGTAACCACACAACACAACTCAGACGCGGCCTAAACGCGCGACACATTCGCTTTATGGCTCTCGGCTCGGCGATCGGCACCGGCCTGTTTTACGGCTCGGCTGGCGCCATTCAATTGGCCGGCCCTGCGGTACTACTGGCCTATCTGGTCGGTGGTGCCGCGGTATTCATGGTGATGCGCGCCTTGGGGGAGATGGCGGTACATCAGCCGGTTTCCGGCTCATTTGGTCATTATGCCAGCCACTATCTTGGCCCGCTGGCCGGTTTTCTCACCGGCTGGACCTATACCTTTGAAATGGTGATCGTCGCACTGGCAGACGTCACCGCTTTCGGCATTTACATGGGGCTGTGGTTCCCGGACGTCGCCCAATGGGTGTGGGTACTCAGCATTATCTTCTTTATCGGCGCACTCAACCTGTGCAACGTCAAAGTGTTTGGCGAAATGGAGTTCTGGCTATCGCTGATTAAAGTTGTCGCCATTGTGGCGATGATCGTTGGCGGTGCGGCGGTGATGCTATTCGGCTTCGGCCAGACGCAAGCCGCGACCGGTTTCAGCAATTTATGGCAGCACGGCGGGTTCATGCCTAACGGCATTGGTGGCGTCATCGCTTCATTGGCGGTGGTGATGTTCGCCTTTGGCGGTATCGAAATTATCGGTATCACCGCCAGCGAAGCGAAAGATCCCGCGAAAGTGATCCCCAAAGCGATTAACGCTGTGCCCATCCGTATTCTGCTCTTTTATGTACTGACACTGCTGGTGCTGATGGCGATTTATCCGTGGAATAGCATCGGTCAGAACGGCAGCCCATTTGTCGAGATCTTCAGCAGCCTAGGTATCGGCTCCGCCGCCCATGTACTTAACGTGGTGGTGATCACCGCCGCCATCTCAGCGATCAACAGTGATATTTTTGGTGCAGGTCGCATGATGTACGGCATGGCAAAGGAAGGCCAGGCACCACAAAGCTTCACCAAACTGACTGGCAACGGCGTGCCTTGGATGACTGTGCTGGTGATGGCAATCGCGCTGCTACTCGGTGTGATTCTCAATTATCTGATCCCCAAACAGGTATTCATGATTATCGCGTCGATCGCCACCTTCGCCACCGTTTGGGTATGGTTGATGATCCTGCTATCACAAATTGCCATGCGCCGTACGCTGAGCAAAGAAGAAACCGCCAACCTGAGCTTCCCGGTGCCGTGGTGGCCATTGGCCCCCGCGCTGGCAACGGTATTTATGGTATTTGTCATTGGCTTGCTCGGTTACTTTGAAGCCAGCCGTATCGCACTGTACGTTGGATTGGTTTGGGTGGCGTTTCTCACCCTGGCTTATTGGATATGGGTGCGTAAAAAGGGTGGAGAAACCGCAGTAGTTACCTCATCACAAGGTTTGTAAGACGCAAATTTAGCCTTACACCGGATGCACAACGGCTCTGGCAATACGGGCTCGACGTTTATCATCACGCGAGTCAGGGCACTCGGACAGGCGCATCAAGGAAGATAGCGCCCTTTCGTTTCTTGCGGTTACGCCCTACGCCATGTCATTACCCTTTCTGCATCAACGCCTGCTCAATATCGGCGCGCACATCGGCGATATCCTCTAACCCCGCTGACAGACGAATCAATCCGTCACTAATATGATGGCGCTGACGCTCTTGCGCACTGTACGCAGAATGGGTCATGCTGGCTGGATGTTGCGCCAGCGTCTCACAATCCCCCAAGCTGACCGCTCGCAGAATTAACCGCAACGCATTGAGAAAACCTATTCCTGCTTCCATTCCCCCTTTCAGTTCAAAGGCGATCATACCGCCGGGGCGCGACATTTGCTGCTGCGCCAAACGAAACTGTGGGAAGGTATCCAAGCCGGGATAATAAACCTGTTCGACTGCCGGATGGGCTACCAACATTTCCGCTAACTGTTGGGCACTATCGCAATGGCGATCCATACGCAGCGGCAACGTTTTCAACCCTCGCAGCAGCAGCGCTGCATCCTGAGCCGATAGCACTGCCCCGTTCATATCTTTTAAACCGATCAAACGAATATCCTGCGCCAGTTCGGCACGCGTGATTGCCACACCGGCTAACAAATCACCATGCCCCCCCAGATATTTAGTCGCAGAATGCACCACAATATCTGCGCCAAGTGCCAACGGCCGTTGCAGATACGGCGTACAATAGGTGTTATCAACCAATAACAGTGCCTGCTGTCGATGAGCAATCTCCGCTATCGCCTGAATATCGATCAAACGCATATTCGGATTGGCGGGTGTTTCACAGTACACCAAGCGGGTACGTGGCCCAATGGCCGCCGCCAATTTGTCGGGATCGGTCAGATCAACGTGCGTAACGTTAACGCCAAAACGTGCTAAACCATGATGAAAATAGCTGAAAGTACAGCCGTAGATGGTTTCATCGACGATCAACTCATCACCCGGTGCCAGCAGCGTCCAGCAACAGGCGGTGATCGCCCCCATGCCAGAGGAGAAGGCAACCGCCGCCTCTCCGCCCTCTAAATTAGCCAGACGCTGTTCGAGCAGATTGACGGTTGGGTTAGCGATCCGCGAGTAAAAATAACCGGGCTCGGTGCCGGCGAAGCAAGCGCCACCGTATTCTGCCGACGGAAAACTAAAGGTGGAGCTCATAAAGACCGGCGGGCACAGCGCACCATGATACTGCTGCGGATCATAACCGTGATGGATCGCCCGGGTGGCAAAAGCCTGGTTGCTTGCTGACGACATAGTGACTCCTTGATTCGGATGGTGACGATTATTCCGGTGTGACATCCGCCGGTAAGCCCGCGGCGCGCATGCGTCCGCCGATGATATTCAGAGTGCGCAGTACCAACATCAGCCCGAGCAGCGTTTCCGGCTGACGCAACAGCGCGTACAACCCACGCAAGGTCGCCGGCTGCTCACTCTGCTGCAGTTCGCTATAAGCCATTTTCAGCGCCATCCCCCCTTCCCAACCGGCGCTGGTCAAATCGTCAAATACCGCGGCCAGTTTCTCGACCAACGCATTATCCGCCATGTCGACCAAATCCGAGGTGAGCGAGAGCGCGTCGACCACGTTATTCAACCGGCCGCTCGCCAGCAGTGGGGACAGTTTTTCCATCAGCGCTGCCAGAGCTTCAGTCTGCGTGTTTTCCATGCTTAGCTCCGTTATATCAGGCCGCGCACCGCAGCCCAGTACAGACCGCGATTCACGCCGTTGCGTAACATACCGCCCAGTTTCGTGGCTGGGGTTGGCACAACATCGCGACGATAGTCATACACCAGCGGCATGCCGCTATGCAGGCCGAACTGTGCCACCGCCTGTACCTTGCCGTCGTAATGGCGTACCGGATAGCCCAGTTGCATCTCCGCCACGATATTGTCGGCGATCACCGGCGCCTGATTGTGGCAGGAACCGCCCGCCTTGCTGATCGGCAGATCGACCGTATCGCCAATCACATACACCCCTTGCTGGCCGTAAACCTGCAGGGTTTGCGGGTCGGTCGGCAGCCAGCCTTCGCCGTTATCGATATCGCTCAGGCCGGTATTGCGTACCATTTCCACCGCGCGAATCGGCGGCGTCGCCATCAGAATGTCGAACGACTGTTCATCTCCCTCGGCGGAATAAGCGATATGCCGCTCAGCATCTACCTGATCTAGGGTAAAACCGCGCTGATGTTTGATGCCGCGCGCGGCAAATATTTCCGGAAGCGCTTCTCCTGTTGGACGTTGTAAAAACAGGCAATTACGCAGCAGTTGGGAAATGGTCGGGTAGGTATAAATTATCTCTATCTGATTACGCACGCCGCGCTGGCGCAGGTATTCATCCAGCATCAGCGTGGTTTCAATCGGCGCAATGCCGCACTGATGCGGAACGTTCGGCGTTTGCGGAAAAGAGACGGTGATAAAAATGCGCCCTTTTTCAATCGTCGCCAGCTTATTCGCCAACCGGCGCGCCGCCTGATACTGATAAAAGTGGTCGCCAGCCTCAGCCAAACCGAGAATCTTTTCCATCCAAGGCAGGCAGCCGGTGGCAAAGACCAGAAAGTCATAGGCATAATTATTACCGCTGGCGGTGAATAGCCGGCGTTGCCGAAAATCAACGCCCTCCGCTTTATCGACAATAAATTTAATTTCCGGACGTAACAGGCTTTGCTGCGCGCGCATTAATTCATGTTTAAAAAATGCGTTAAACGCGATATACATAAAAGCTGGCTTGAAATAATGCGCCGTTGTTTGCGAGATCATTAATAACTCAACTTTATTATTAATAATTTCACGATGCAGCTTGTGCGCCAGAATATTAGCCAGCATGGTGCCGCCGGTACCGCCACCGACAATCACGATTCTTTTCCGCATGATATCTCCATTCCATCCGGCACCAGGCCGGTGAAAGTGATTAAGAATATCCTTACGAAATATAATTTTAGTAATGAAAGGTTATAATGCCAGAAAAAAAAGAATAAATAATTAACGCTATGGTTATTAACAATAAATATCGTCGGTAAAAAAATAAATGATGTGATATTAATAAATAACCGGCATTTAATTTCTCTGCTGACAGACATAAAAAAACCCGCCGAAGCGGGTTTTTATTAATGACACATCAACGTGATATTACTGGCCTTTAACTTCTTTCAGGCCATTGAATGGCGCACGGTCACCCAGCGCTTCTTCGATACGGATCAGTTGGTTGTATTTAGCAACGCGGTCAGAACGGCTCATAGAACCGGTCTTGATCTGGCCTGCCGCAGTACCCACCGCCAGATCGGCGATGGTAGCATCTTCGGTTTCGCCAGAGCGGTGAGAGATAACCGCCGTGTAACCCGCGTCTTTCGCCATCTTGATTGCAGCCAGCGTTTCGGTCAGAGAACCGATCTGGTTGAATTTGATCAGAATGGAGTTAGCAACGCCTTTTTCGATACCTTCTTTCAGGATCTTGGTGTTGGTGACGAACAGATCGTCACCCACCAGCTGGATTTTGTCGCCCAGCACTTTGGTCTGGTAAGCAAAACCATCCCAATCAGATTCGTCCAGACCGTCTTCGATAGAAACGATTGGATACTGTTTGGTCAGCTCTTCCAGGAAATGAGTGAACTCTTCAGAAGTAAAGGCTTTGTTGCCTTCGCCAGCCAGCACATACTTGCCGTCTTTATAGAATTCAGAGGCTGCACAGTCCATCGCCAGCGTCACGTCTTTGCCCAGCTCGTAACCGGCCGCTTTTACCGCTTCAGCGATAACAGCCAGCGCTTCGGCGTTAGAACCCAGGTTAGGTGCATAACCGCCTTCGTCGCCCACAGCCGTGTTCATGCCTTTGGATTTCAGCACTTTCGCCAGGTGATGGAACACTTCAGAACCGATACGTACCGCTTCTTTCAGGGTTTTTGCGCCAACAGGCTGGATCATGAATTCCTGAATGTCGACGTTATTATCTGCGTGCTCACCACCGTTGATGATGTTCATCATTGGCAAAGGCATAGAGAATTTGCCTGGGGTGCCGTTCAGTTCAGCAATGTGTTCATACAGTGGCATGCCTTTAGACGCTGCCGCTGCTTTCGCTGCCGCCAGAGAAACCGCCAGAATGGCGTTAGCGCCAAATTGAGATTTGTTTTCGGTGCCGTCCAACTCGATCATGATCTTATCGATGTTAGCCTGGTCTTTAGCATCTTTACCCGTAACCGCCTGCGCGATTGGGCCATTTACCGCAGCAACGGCTTTCAGTACGCCCTTACCCAGGAAACGAGACTTGTCACCGTCACGCAGTTCCAGTGCTTCACGGGAACCGGTAGAAGCACCTGACGGCGCAGCAGCCAGACCGACGAAACCGCCTTCCAGATGAACTTCGGCTTCAACAGTTGGGTTGCCGCGTGAGTCGATGATTTCACGGCCGATGACTTTAACGATTTTGGACATATAGGTTTTCCTCAAATCACAAGTTAACTAAAACTCCAGACAAACAACGCGCGGTTAATGCCGCGCGTTGCCTACCAAAACTCTTATTTCACCTGACGCTTCTGGTGCTCGCCCGCCGCCTTAACAAAACCAGCGAACAACGGGTGCCCATCACGCGGTGTCGAAGTGAACTCCGGGTGGAACTGACAAGCGACAAACCACGGATGATTCGGCAGCTCGATAATCTCAACCAGTTTATTATCCGCAGAACGCCCCGCTACGCGCAACCCGGCAGCTTCGATCTGCTTCAACAGCATGTTGTTCACTTCATAGCGGTGACGGTGACGCTCTACGATGGTTGACTCACCGTACATCTGACGCACCAGGCTGTTGTCGGTCAAGTGACATTGCTGACCACCCACGCGCATCGTGCCGCCAAGGTCGCTTTCTTCGGTACGCACTTCAACGTTACCGTCTTCGTCACGCCACTCGGTAATCAGCGCCACGACCGGATATTTACAGTCTGGCATAAATTCAGTTGAATTGGCGTTTTCCATTCCCGCAACGTTACGGGCGAACTCCATCAGCGCAACCTGCATACCCAGGCAAATGCCCAGATAAGGGATATTATTTTCGCGCGCATATTGCGCGGTCATCACTTTACCTTCAACACCACGGTAACCGAAACCGCCAGGGATCAGGATCGCATCCAACCCTTTAAGCACTTCTACACCACGGGTTTCGACATCTTGTGAATCGATCAGCTTGATGTTTACCGTCAGACGATTTTTCAGGCCGCCGTGTTTCAGTGCCTCAATCACCGACTTGTAAGCATCCGGCAGTTCGATATATTTGCCGACCATACCGATGGTTACTTCGCCGCCTGGATTGGCTTCTTCGTAAATCACCTGCTCCCACTCGGCCAGGTTCGCTTCCGGCACGTTGAGGCTGAATCGTTTACAAATATAATCGTCCAAGCCCTGAGATTTCAATAGGCCTGGGATTTTATAAATAGAATCAACGTCTTTTAGCGAAATAACCGCTTTTTCCGGCACGTTACAGAACAGCGCGATTTTTGCCCGTTCATTGGCAGGAACCACGCGATCGGAGCGGCAAATCAGCACATCCGGCTGAATACCGATGGAAAGCAGTTCTTTAACCGAGTGCTGGGTAGGTTTGGTTTTAACTTCACCGGCCGCGGCCATGTAAGGCACCAGCGTCAAATGCATATAAAGCGTATGCTCGCGGCCCACTTCTACCGCCATCTGACGGATCGCTTCCAGGAATGGCAGTGATTCGATATCGCCGACGGTGCCGCCGATTTCTACCAGCACCACATCATGGCCTTCGCCGCCTTCAATGATGCGCTCTTTGATGGCGTTGGTGATATGCGGGATCACCTGGATGGTCGCGCCCAAATAGTCACCACGGCGTTCTTTACGCAGAACGTCGGAGTAGATGCGGCCAGTAGTGAAGTTATTGCGACGCGTCATTTTAGTACGGATGAAGCGCTCGTAGTGACCCAAGTCCAGATCGGTTTCTGCCCCGTCTTCGGTGACGAAAACTTCCCCATGCTGAATCGGGCTCATGGTGCCCGGATCCACGTTGATGTACGGGTCCAGTTTCATGATGGTAACGTTGAGGCCACGGGCTTCAAGAATAGCCGCGAGAGAGGCTGCGGCAATGCCTTTACCCAGAGAGGATACGACCCCGCCGGTTACAAAAATATAATTAGTTGTCATGCTGAACCTGAGAGTTTAGGTTTAAAGACGATGGAAGAACCAAGACGGGAAAGTAGTATACCCGAACCTGTCTTGACCTACAAACAATCGTTTTACTCGCCATCATCTGTGTCACCACCGTGAGTTCCTCAAGGTTTAAGCTGCCAATACGATCATCTCTATCTTTTCAAAACAATAAGTTAGCCAGAAAAAAGAGGATTTAGCGCACCTTAGACACACTAAAATATCTTAGTTTTCAGTTTGTTGGCTTTTCTTTTCAGCGACCTGCGTATCCAATCGGAATCGAATGTCAGCTTAACCGTTTCAGCTTGCGCGATTCTTGTCACCGATCAAACAAGCAGCCGGAATGCTGGCTCGCTCATCAGACAACAAAAAACGCCTTTAGTTTTCCTGACGTTTAACCTGCTGCCACGCCGCTTCCATTTGCTCCAGCGTCGCCTCTGCCGTGGTTAGCCCTTGCTGGGTGATAATATTTTCTACCTGGCGAAAACGTCGCTCAAACTTCCGGTTGGCCGCTTGTAGAGCATTTTCAGCCTTGTGCCCCAGATGGCGAGACAGATTCACCGTTGCGAACAGCAAGTCGCCGATTTCCTCTTCAAGTTTATGCTCATCCACCACCGCCTGCTGCGCTTCGTGCATCACCTCATCGATTTCCTCGTAAACTTTATCGAGTACCGGGCCCAGCGTGTGCCAGTCAAAACCAACCGATGCGCAACGTTTCTGTATCTTGTGCGCCTTCATCAAGGCGGGTAATGCATTGGGAATATCGTCCAGCACCGAATGCAGCGCTTTTTCGGCACGCTCACCGGCCTTTAACTGTTCCCAACGGGCGGCCACCGCATTGGCATCGGCTGCATCCGTTTCACCAAAAATATGTGGATGGCGACGCTCCAGCTTATCGCCGATCGCGTTGCAAATATCGTTGAAGTCAAACATCCCTTGTTCCTGCCCCATTTGGGCATAAAACACCACCTGGAACAGCAGATCACCCAACTCATCGCGCAGGTCTGCGTAGTCCTGACGCTCAATCGCATCGAGCACTTCATAGGTTTCTTCCAGCGTGTACGGCGCAATGGTGGCAAAGGTTTGCTGGCGATCCCACGGGCAACCGTGGTTAGGGTCGCGCAGCGTTTTCATAATAGTCAGCAAACGCTGCAACTCTATAGAATCTGTCATGTAAAAATCTCTGACGAAAGAAAAGAAGGGAACACGTTTATCCCCCATCGCGTTTGATGTTGGGGCATGCCCAAGCCATGCTGACAGAGCCGGCTTACATCCCCATCGCTTAGCCGATGAAGCGACGAGAGACGAACGGTGCGTCTTGAAGACGCAGAACTCCCAATGGATTTCATGTTGCACCGAGGCGATAACAATGCCCGCCAGTCACTGAGTTAACTCAATGACTGGCGAGCGTATTCACGGTACAGCTTGAAAAACGCAGGAGATTCAACTGCCATGCAAACGTTTAGCATCAATCACATCCGGCAACTGATTCAATTTGGCGATCACTCGCCCTAGCACCTGCTGGTTGTAGATTTCGATATCCATATCGATGGTTGCCATCTGCTTTTTGGTATCGCTCCTGCTGGCGACGCCCAACACGTTGACTTTTTCGTTGGCGAGTATGGTGGTGATATCACGTAACAGGCCGCTGCGATCGTTCGCCATCACGCGTACCACCAGCGAATAGCCGCTGGAATAGCTTTCCCCCCACACGGCGTCAACAATGCGTTCCGGCGCGTGTGATTGCAGCTCGGTCAATTGATCGCAATCCGCTCGGTGAATCGAGATGCCGCGCCCCTGCGTGATGAAACCAATAATGTCATCGCCTGGGATCGGCTGGCAGCAGCGGGCAATATGGTGCATCAGATTACCGACGCCTTCCACGACCACCCGCCCGTCATCTTTACGTCGCGTTGTTTGTGGTGTTTTTTGCTGTTTTAACTGGCGCAGCGCTTCACGGTCTTGCTCCTCCGCGCTTGGCTTGTTGAACTTGCTTTGCAGGAAGTTAACCATCTGATTGAGGCGAATATCACCGCCGCCAATCGCTGCCAGCACTTCATCCAGCGAGTTCATGTTGTAGCGCGGAACCAGCAGTTTTTCCGCTTCTTTTAGGCTGATGCCCAAGTGCTCGAGTTCATTGTCGAGCATCTGGCGGCCAGCCAGAATGTTTTTGTCACGATCCTGTTTACGGAACCAGTTGTGGATCTTCGAACGGCCACGACTGGTAGTAATGTAGCCCAGGTTGGGGTTAAGCCAGTCGCGGCTTGGGTTTGGCTGTTTTTGGGTGATGATTTCTATCTGATCGCCCATTTGTAACTGGTAGGTGAACGGGACGATGCGCCCGCCAATCTTGGCACCGATGCAGCGATGGCCCACGTCGCTGTGAATGTGATAAGCGAAATCCAGCGGCGTTGAACCGGCAGGCAGATCTATTACGTCGCCCTTCGGTGTAAACACGTACACCCGGTCGTCAAATACCTGGCTGCGAACTTCATCGAGCATTTCACCAGAATCCGCCATCTCCTCCTGCCAGGCAATCAGCTTACGCAACCAGGCAATACGCTCCTCATAGCCGGAACGTACGGTTGCGATGGCACCCTCTTTATACTTCCAGTGCGCAGCAACGCCCAGCTCGGCATCTTCATGCATCTGGCGAGTACGGATCTGGATCTCGACCGTTTTGCCACGCGGCCCTAATACCACCGTGTGGATCGATTGATAACCGTTCGGCTTGGGGTTGGCGACGTAATCGTCGAACTCATCAGGCAGGTGACGAAAATGGGTATGCACAATGCCGAGTGCGGCATAGCAATCTTGCAAACGTTCAGCGACGATACGCACCGCGCGCACGTCAAACAATTCATCGAACGCCAAGGTCTTTTTCTGCATTTTGCGCCAGATGCTGTAGATATGTTTTGGTCGGCCGTAAATGTCGACCTTAATGCCCTCATCAGCCATTGCCTTGCGCAATGACGAGACAAAATCATCAATAAACTGTTCACGGTCAATACGCCGCTCGTGCAGCAGCTTGGCAATGCGCTTGTATTCATCCGGGTGCAGGTAACGGAAGCAAAAATCTTCCAGCTCCCACTTCAACTGACCAATCCCCAGCCGGTTGGCCAACGGTGCGTAAATATTGGAGCACTCTTTAGCCGCCAGCACTCGTTCATCTTCCGGCGCGTCTTTGACTTCACGCAGGTGAGCAATACGCTCTGCGAGTTTGATCACCACGCAGCGGAAATCTTCGACCATCGCCAGCAACATCCGGCGAACGTTGTCCACCTGCTCGGAACCCATCGAGTCATTTTGCGTGGCTTTCAGTTGGCGAATGGCATCCATGTCGCGCACACCGTGTACCAACGCGACAATACCTTGACCGAAAGCGTCGGTCAGTGTGTCTTCCGGCACGATACCGGCATCAACCAGCGGGAACAGCAGCGCAGCACGCATGCTGTCGTTGTCCATACTGAGAGTAGAGAGGATTTCCACCATCTCCAAGCCGCGCCACAATAAGATTGGCGCGTCGGGATGGTTCTGCGTTTGTTGTTCACAGTAGCGCCAGGTTGCGGCTAAACGCTCACATGACTGCGGGTTAGGTAGCCCAAGGCTTTCAATCCACTCATCGAGTGCAAATTCACCCGCCGTGTTCAAATGTGCACTTCTTACCGCAACCATACCTTCTCCCTACTTTGCAGCGACCCTTGACGCGTTGTGATTGTTCCACCACGTCATTGATTCAAGATGCCCCGTATGCGGGAAACGCTCCAACATTCGCACACGCGCAAGACGATAACCGGCAGCCAACAGCACGATGCTCTTACCTGCCTGAAGAGGATGGCGAAACACGCCCCCCGCTTCGATGCCAACGTTACCTCGGTGGCATCACTCCAATCGCATCGGCATGAACAGACTCCCGCACCACGAACACCCGATGCTGCACGCGCCTGTCACGCAATGTCTACCTCAAGCGACTCATGGATAAAAGACGCATTTCTCAGCAAAATCTTATGTGCATTATATTGCCCATTCGCTAGCAGTGTGGCAACACCTTCAATCCACCACTCGCGTGTTAACGCGGCCGGCCAGCAGTAAAAAGGAAGTTTACTCTGCAGTAGAATAGATCCCCTATCCATGATTGGGTTGTATAACCTGCCATTCAAGGGTGCAGATGCTCTTTAGCGGATTTACCGTGCTATTACTCGCATGAGGTCACACTAACAGATAGCGACATCTAGCCGCCGATCTTTCATCCCCTCCCACCTATCGTTTGAGGTTGGTTTTCCGCCCATTCGACACACGCCTTACCATTGTCACGCCCGTTTTTTCATGGAAGAACGGAACAACTCACATCACAGACTTATTTTTGTCAACGTTAGCGGGTCGTCACGCGGCGTTTGAGAGAGTAGAATCGCGGCATAAAATTGTCGATTGCCGGTTCATTACGCTAGGATTAGCGCAATTCTCCCATATTGGAATCCCATGACCAAATACAGCCTGCGCGCGCGCATGATGATACTGATTCTGGCTCCGACCTTATTGATCGGTTTGCTGCTGAGTACCTTCTTCGTGGTGCACCGTTATAATGAATTACAAGAGCAGCTGGTGGATGCCGGAACCAGCATTATAGAGCCCTTGGCCGTTGCCAGCGAATACGGTATGACTTTCCGCAGCCGCGAGTCGGTTCGTCAATTGGTCAGCCTGTTACATCGCCGCCATTCAGACATTGTACGCTCCATCACGGTGTTTGATGCGCAGAATAATCTGTTTGTCACATCCAATTATCATCACAATTTCGGCCAGTTGCAGTTGCCGAAAGGTGTGCCAATGCCCACCGAACTGATGCTGACTCGCCGAGGTGACTCGCTGATTTTGCGCACGCCAATCCTCTCGGAGAGCCAATATCCCGACGAAAGCGCTGAACCGGCCACTCAACCCGACCATAACCTCGGTTATGTCGCCATCGAGTTGGATCTACAGTCGGTACGCTTACAGCAATATAAAGAAGTGTTCGTTTCTACGCTGTTACTATTGATGTGCATGTGTATCGCTATTTTGTTTGCCTATCGTCTGATGCGCGACGTCACCGGCCCAATACGAAACATGGTCAACACCGTCGATCGCATCCGTCGAGGCCAACTTGATAGCCGCGTCGAAGGCTTTATGCTCGGCGAGCTGCATATGCTAAAAAACGGCATCAATTCGATGGCGATGTCGCTGACTGCCTATCATGAAGAAATGCAGCAAAATATCGATCAGGCCACCTCCGATCTGCGTGAAACGCTGGAGCAGATGGAAATTCAGAACGTCGAACTGGATCTGGCCAAGAAGCGCGCGCAGGAAGCCGCACGTATCAAATCTGAATTCCTCGCCAACATGTCGCACGAACTGCGTACCCCACTTAACGGCGTCATTGGCTTCACACGCCAGATGTTAAAAACCGATTTGAGTGCGACACAAACCGACTACCTGCAAACCATTGAACGATCGGCAAATAATCTGCTAACCATCATTAACGATGTCTTGGACTTCTCCAAACTGGAAGCAGGTAAACTGGTGCTGGAACACATTCCTTTCGCACTGCGCGAAACGCTGGATGAAGTGATTGTGTTACTGGCGCCCAGTGCCCATGAAAAAGGGCTGGAGCTGACGCTCGATGTGCACAATGAGGTGCCAGAGCAGGTCATCGGCGATTCGCTACGCTTGCAACAGGTGATCACTAACCTGCTGGGTAACGCCGTGAAATTTACTGAAACCGGCAACATCGATATCCGTGTGGAATTGCGTAATCAATTGGAGCGACAGGTTGAACTGGAGGTGCAAATCCACGATACCGGCATTGGCATTTCCGAACGCCAGCAATCACAGCTGTTCCAAGCGTTCCGCCAAGCCGATGCAAGTATTTCACGCCGTCATGGCGGCACGGGATTAGGGCTGGTGATTACGCAAAAGCTGGTGAAGGAAATGGGCGGTGACATCTGCTTCCACAGCCAGTTGAACCGTGGTTCAACCTTCTGGTTCCACATTACGCTCGATCTGAATGAGGGCATGTTGTCGCTACCACCAAGCCTGCCGGATCTGCGTGGCAAAAAACTGGCCTACATCGAAGCTAACCCAACCGCGGCACAGGCGACGCTGAATATGCTCAGCGCGACGCAATTAGTGGTCACCCATTCGCCAACGATCGGCCAACTGCAAAAGAATGAGTATGATTTTCTGCTGGTCGGGGTGCCGATTCCGTTCCGCGATAATATTGGTCAAGGACAGCACAAAGAGAAACTGCTGGAATCGCTGAAACTGGCCAAGCGGGTCATTCTAGCGTTACCGTGCCAATCGCAGATTGATGCCGAACAGCTTAAACAGCTCGGTGCTATCGGCTGCCTGACCAAACCCATCACCAGTAACCGCCTGTATCCGCTGTTGCGAATGGAAACCCCACATCAACAGAGCACGTTGCCGGAACGCAAGCGCCTGCCACTGACCGTGATGGCGGTGGATGATAACCCGGCCAATTTAAAACTGATCGGCACATTGTTAAAAGAGCAAGTGGAGCAAGCGTTACTTTGTGAAAGCGGTGAAGAAGCCATTTCACTGGCGCGCGATAATGTACTCGACCTGATCTTGATGGATATTCAGATGCCAAATATTGACGGCATCCGCACCAGCGAGCTCATCCGGCAAATGCCACACCACAATTCAACCCCGATCGTGGCGGTAACGGCGCATGCCGTCAGTGGCGAGCGTGAACATCTGTTGCAAGCCGGCATGGACGATTATCTGGCAAAACCGATCGACGAAGCGATGCTAACCCGCGTACTGTCGCGCTATCATGGCGGTCTCAGTGAACCAGAGCCGGTCTTGCCACGGCCGGCGGGCGATCCACAACTGTCGCTGGATTGGTCGCTCGCACTGCGGCAAGCGGCCAATAAAGAAGATCTGGCTCGCGATTTATTGCAAATGCTGCTCGATTTCCTGCCGCAGGTCACTGAACGGGTACAAGCCTTGCTGGATGGCGCTCAGGACGACACCATCATTGATATTATTCATAAATTGCATGGGAGTTGTAGCTACAGCGGCGTACCGCGCCTGAAGCAACTGTGTTTTTATCTGGAACAGCAGTTACGCTTGGGCATCAATAGCCACGATCTCGAACCTGAATGGTTGGAATTGCTGGACGAGATCGCGCTAACCAGCCAGGCAGCACAGGCGCATTTAGCCTCGGCGGCGGATTGATCGCTATCGAATCGTTGTGCTGGATGGATCGGCAACCAACAACTTGCCACTCACCAAGCGCATCAAAATGAACAGGGGCATAGCAGGATGCTACGCCCCAACGAAGAACGGGCTCAACCGAGGCGGACTAAAATTACCCTCGATGAGATTACCCCTAGGTTACTGCATCAAAAGATACAGCGATGCATCACCACGTTGAATATTCAATGCCAGCACCGAAGGTTTGCTATCAAGGATCTTACGCAGTTCACCCAGATTCTGAATAGGCTGCTGGTTGACGCCGAGGATCACATCACCTTTCTTCAATCCGATACGCGCTGCGGCACTGCCCGCTTTCACGCTATCCACTTTAACACCTTTCTGCTTACCAACCTGGGTATTACTCAGTTCAGCGCCTTCAATACCGGTGTAAATGTTACCGGACTCAACCTGCATCTGTTTACTTTGCTCCAGCGTCACATCCACCGTAACCGGTTTACCGTCGCGGATCAGGCCTAGCACCATTTTACTGCCGACCGGCAGCGTACCAATCTCCGCGCGGAATGATGCGAAGCTTGAAATCGCTTTACCGTTTAACGTGACGATCACATCACCGGCCTTGATGCCCGCTTTCGCTGCGGCTGACTTAGGCATAACCTGGCTGACAAATGCGCCGCGCTGAGCGTCCACCTTCATCGCTTTAGCCAATTCAGAGTTCAGTTCGGTGCCCATAATACCCAGTTCACCGCGTTTCACCTGGCCGAACTCAACCATTTGCGCGGTCAAGTTTTTCACCATATTGCTTGGAATAGCAAAACCAATACCGATATTGCCACCGTCTGGCGCCAGGATGGCGGTATTAATACCGATCAGCTCACCGTTCAAATTGACCAGTGCGCCACCGGAGTTGCCCCGGTTAATCGCGGCATCCGTCTGAATAAAGTTTTCGTAGTTTTCGATGTTTAAGCCACTGCGCCCCAACGCCGACACAATGCCTGAAGTCGCGGTTTCACCCAGACCATACGGGTTACCGATCGCCACCGTGTAATCGCCGACGCGCAGCGCATTAGAATCCGCCATTTTAATTGCGGTGAGATTTTTGAAATCTTTCAATTGGATCAACGCAATATCAGAACGCGGATCCTTACCGATCATTTTAGCCTCAAAACGTCGGCCATCACTCAGCTTCACTTGGATCTTGCTGGCGTTATCCACTACGTGATTATTGGTGACCACATAACCTTTTGCTGCGTCAATGATGACACCGGCACCCAACGCTTGGAATTTCTGTTTGGCACCGGGAGCACCCGCCCCACCTTGGCACATTGGCGAGCCCAGGAACGGTGAACCATCCTGACAGAATGGCGAATCCTCACCAAAGAACTGTTGGAATTGCTGCGGCATACGCGGCGTATTAACGCTCGTGCTTCCTTCAACGTTAATGCTCACCACTGACGGCATCACTTTCTCCAGCATCGGTGCCAGACTCGGCAACTGCTGGGAAGGTGCGCTTGCTGACGCGGTTTCTGCGGCGCTGGCCGTCATCGGCCCCATCGCCAAGCCAACACTGAATGCCAAGGCGCTTAAAACTAATGTGGTTTTTTTCATTGCTGTGTCTCTTCAACGTCGTTCAGAAAGTTTTGCTGTGCTTAATGAGAACCTATTATTATCGTGAAGTTCCAAGCCAAGTTTGGGGCAATGGTAAACAAATATTGTTCATCTTTACAAAACTAAAAAATAGCGACCTTCCCATGCGGAAATATGAAAATAACGATATATTGATTAATCTATTCCGCGGCCATTAAGCGCCGATATTCGTCATAGGCATAAAGATCGGTCATGCCGCTAATATAATCTTGTAATAAACGTGCGCGGAAATAATACTCGCGGATCGCTTGCTGCTCTGGTGATAAATGCTGTAAGCCATCGACCGCCTCTTGGTAGGCTAAGCGGTGTTTGATCGACAATTTATGGAATAGACGCGTTTCAATCGGGTAACTGCGGTGGTTATCCTCCTGCACCAATTGGCTAAAATCCGCTAACGGCATCGCCAACAATGGGCTGTAGATATCCAGTAGCCCGCTGATTACGCGATAGCCTTGCAGTTCAAGCTGTTCCACTTCGGGATGATTAAAGACATGTTTGAACGCAACGTTCTTGAAGATCTTGAGCAACTGGAATGCGGGGCTGGAATCCTCCAGCAGTGCCTGATTAAAGCTCCCCTGAAACACCGCATCAAGATTATCAATAAAACGTTGTGCCGCATGCGGCACCAGCCGCCCCACGGTATAGACCCGTAAATACATAAAGAATTGATCTTCAGCGCTGCGCCATGCACCAACGCTATCGATTTTACGAAACGCACTGGCAACGGTTTTATCAAACAAATCGCCAGGCTTAACATCGCCCCACTCTTGGGTTAAATGTTGATACAGTTGTTCAACGGTAAAAATATTTTTTTCTACCGCATCTTCAAGGTCGGCGACACAATAAGAGATATCGTCGGCCGCTTCCATAATATACGTCAGTGGGAAACGATCAAACTCCCCCATATTCAATTCACGCCGCAAACGATCGACAAAGGCTTCCTCCGCCATATAAAAACCGGGCTTCTTCATCAGATAACTATGACTGGCGGGAATATCGCTGGCCCAATAGGCCGGACGGGTATATTTCAAAATACAGCCAACCTGCGCATAGGTCAGATTCAGTTTCAACAGCGTATAAACCAATCGGATAGCCTGCGCATTACCTTCAAAATGACTGAGGTCATGACGAATACGACTGCGCAAGCGATTAAGATCGCTTTCACCTTCATGCAAACGCAATACGCTGACCTGGCAGCGATCGTGGCTGCTCGGTTCAATGCCGCAACTGGCGGGATCCAAACGCTGACCAAACCAGTCATTGATCGCTGATTCACCAAAATGGCCGAAAGGCGGGTTACCGATGTCATGCATCAAGCAGGCCATTTCGACAATACTTTCAAACGGATCGAGTAAGCGAGTCAGACCAAGCTGATCGATGCGTTTCCCCTGCTTAAAACGGTTAAGGATCTCTTTGGCAATATGGCGCCCGACCTGCTGCACTTCCATCGAATGCGTTAATCGACTGCGCACGGCAGCATTGCGTTCCAACGGAAAAACTTGCGTTTTTTGTTGCAACCGGCGGATCGCCGCTGAATTAACGATTCGCCCGCGATCGCTCTCAAACTGCCGAATAATGTCGTATTCTTCCTCTGCTTTGATCGGCTGGCCAAACGGCCGCTGAAAGCTGATTTTTTGTTTAAAGTCGATCCCGGACATGGTTCTCTCCACGCTTGGCGCATCAGCCCCCGTGATAACAATTCTCAGCGCTGGATGCAATGGATTATCTCTCTTTCAGAGCCATGATAGACTATGCCGCAACTCCCCCCTATCAGCGAGATTATTTATGAAAGTAGGCATCATTGGCGCGATGGAGCAAGAAGTCACCCTGCTGCGCGATCAAATTGAAAACCGCCAAACGATTCAACGCGCAGGCTGCGAGATTTACACCGGCCAAATCAACGGCGTTGACGTAGCTCTGCTGAAATCTGGCATTGGCAAAGTTGCCGCGGCGCTGGGCACCACTCTGCTGCTGGAGCATTGCCAGCCTGACGTCGTGATCAATACCGGTTCCGCTGGCGGCCTGGCAGCAACGTTGAAGGTCGGCGATATTGTGGTGTCTGAAGAGGTTCGCTATCACGATGCCGACGTTACCGCCTTTGGTTACGCGCCGGGCCAAATGGCCGGTTGCCCTGCGGCATTTGTGGCTGACGATGCGCTGATCGCCCTGGCGGAAAACTGTATCACGCAGTTGGATCTCAATGCGGTGCGCGGCCTGATTTGCAGCGGTGACGCATTTATCAATGGCGCAGAGCCACTGGCGCGTATCCGCGCGACCTTCCCGAATGTGGCGGCGGTAGAAATGGAAGCGGCGGCCATCGGCCATGTTTGCCATCAATTCGCTACGCCATTCGTGGTGGTGCGCGCCATCTCTGACGTCGCCGACAGCGAATCACACATGAGCTTCGACGAATTCCTAGTGGTCGCAGCCAAACAGTCTTCGCTGATGGTCAATGCCATGCTGCAAACGTTGGCTAAGCGCGGTTAATGTGAAGCAGTGCTTTTCCTCTCTGTTGTGGTTACTGGCATTAACACTGACGTTGCCCGCCGCGGCAGCGCAGCGCGTGATCAGTTTAGCGCCCAATACCACGGAACTGGCCTACGCCGCCGGTATGGGCGACGTGCTGCTTGCAGCCAGCGCCTTTTCAGATTATCCCCCAGAGGCCAAAAAGCTTGAACAGGTGGCCTCCTGGCAAGGGATCAATTTGGAGCGGATTCTGGCGTTAAAACCGGATCTGATTCTGGCATGGCGCGGCGGCAATCCACAGCGAGTGTTGGATCAACTCGCCTCATTTGGCATTCCAATTTTCTATGCCGATGCGAAAAATATCGATGAGATCGCTCAATCACTGGACGATCTGGCCCGATATAGCCCGCATCCCCAACAGGCACATCAGGCGGCACAGCAAATTCGTCAGCACGCCGCCCGGTTGAAAAGCCACTATGCCAGCAATCAATCGCGCCGCGTGCTGATACAATTTGGCACACAGCCGCTGTTCACCACTTCCGGTGCAACACTGCAAAGCCAAGTGCTTACCCTATGTGGTGCAGAAAATATCTTTGCCGACAGCCGGGTGCCATGGCCGCAAATCAGCCGTGAACACGTATTAATACGCCACCCGCAAGCCATTGTCATCAGCGGCGGAGAGGCAGAAATCGCCAGTGTGAAAGCGTTTTGGTCGCCGCAATTGCAGGTGCCAGTGATCGCGTTGAATGAAGATTGGTTCAATCGTGCCGGGCCGCGCATTATATTGGCAGCACAACAGCTATGCAGCCAATTGGCGGAGATACCCTGATGCTGGTTTTCTGGTTGGACATTTTGGGCACTGCGGTGTTCGCTATTTCCGGCGTACTGCTGGCTGGCAAACTGCGCATGGATCCGTTTGGCGTACTGGTATTAGGCGTCGTCACCGCCATCGGTGGCGGTACCATCCGTGACATGGCGCTGGCTAACGGGCCAGTGTTCTGGGTGAAAGATCCTACCGATCTGGTGGTGGCGATGATTACCTGTGTGCTGACGTTACTGTTAGTACGTCAGCCACGGCGGTTGCCGAAATGGATCTTACCGGTATTAGATGCCGTGGGGCTCGCGGTGTTTGTCGGTATCGGCGTTAACAAAGCTTTTGATGCGGGTAGCGGGCCATTAGTGGCAATTTGCATGGGGGTGATCACTGGCGTTGGCGGCGGTATTATTCGTGACGTGTTAGCGCGCGAGATCCCGATGATTCTGCGCACGGAGATTTATGCGACAGCCTGCATTATCGGCGGTATCGTCCACGCCACCGCCTATTACAGCTTTGGTATGCCGCTCCAGCAGGCAATGATGTTGGGGATGACGATTACGTTGGCGATCCGGTTAGCAGCGATTCGCTGGCATCTCAAGCTACCGGCGTTTATCCTCGAACAGTAATCAGCGTGCTTGCAGCCATTAAAAAACCCGCCAACCGATAACAGTAGGCGGGTTTTTACACAATACGCAATTAAATGCTGAATGAGGAACCACAGCCGCAGGTGGTTTTGGCATTTGGGTTGGTCACCACAAAGCGTGAACCCTCTAACCCTTCGGTATAATCTACCGAACCGCCGACCAGGTATTGCAAACTCATCGGATCAACCACCAGCGCAACGCCCTGTTTCTCGATGGTCATATCGCCTTCGTTGATTTTATCGTCGAAAGTGAAGCCGTATTGAAACCCGCTGCAGCCGCCACCGGTAATGTAAACCCGCAACTTCAGGTTCGGGTTTTCTTCGTCAGCAATCAGGAATTTTACCTTTTTTGCTGCTGCCTCGGTAAATTGCAGGGGCAGTGCTGTTTCATCACTCATACTCTTTACTCCCAACATTGTTCAGTATCACATTACTACAATGGCAATCTGATTAATGCTCATGATTATCTAATACCTGAGTGTTGCGTTCAAGTATTCACCGCATTTGTTGCATCTTCTTTACCAGTTTTGTCTGCCGCCGCTTTCGTTTGCTGTGCGTCTTGCTTGGCTAACGTACGGGCCAACAATGAAGAATACAAGGGCTTACCGCCGAGGAACTGCGCCACGAGTGTGGCACCCAGACAGGTGATAATCATTGGCAAAATGAGCTGATAATTATCGGTCATTTCCAATACCAATACGATACCGGTTAGCGGCGCACGCACCGTGGCGGCAAACAATGCCCCCATGCCAGCGATTGCGAAAGTTCCCGGTTCAATACCGTATTGTGGAAACAGATAGCCACTGGCCAGCCCAAAGGCGGTGCCAAATAGCGTCCCCAGTGCAAGCATCGGCGCAAAAATCCCCCCTGGGGCGCCAGAGCCAAAACACAGTAGGGTGGTCACAATACGTGCAATAAAAATGAACATCAGCATGCCAACGGAGTAATTACCGGCGGCCGCGATGGGGATCAAACCAAAGCCGCCCCCTGCGGCTTCAGGCTGAATCAAGCCAAGAATACCGCACAGCCCACCCAATAACGCGCCGATAATCAAAATGTTTCGCATCTGGCCGCCGTGAATACGCGCAAACATATCTTGAGTACGGAAAATTAACCGGTTGAACATGACGCCGACGCCACCAAATACGGCACCGAGCACCAGATACAACCACAGCGTATTGGTCGGTGCGGAAGACAATTTACCGACCTCGATCACTGAATGTTCACCATTAAAAATCTGAAATACCACCGTCGACATAATGACGCCGATAAACACCGCTTTTATCGAGATCAGGTTATAGCGGAACTGCGGGCGCATCTCTTCGATAATGAACAGAATGCCCGCCAGCGGCGCATTAAACGCCGCCGACAACCCGGCCGCGGCCCCGGTCGCCAAGAGCGAATGACGCGCCTCCGCGCCGCGCAAGCGAAAAATGTCTAATACCATTCGCCCGACGTTACCGCCCATTTGTACGGTCGGCCCTTCGCGCCCCAAGACCATGCCGGCACCCAACGTTCCCATGCCACCGATAAATTTGACCGGAATAACCCGCCACCAGCGCACTGGCCGCAGTTCCTCTAGCGCGCCCTCAATTTCAGGAATGCCCGATCCCCCCGCTTCCGGCGCGAATCGGCGTACCAAATAATAGCCCAGTACCGCCAGCGCAGCAGAAAACACAAAGGCTAACGGCCACACCAAGAGGCTATCATCGGCAACATAAGCCAGAGCAGAAAAACGTTGTTGCTGTACCCAATCCACCGCTTTTTCAAACGCCACGCCCAACAAACCAGCCAGCGTGCCGACCAAGGCCGCCATCAACAATATAGCAACCGGCGTTTTATCACGACGCATAAACTGACGTACCGCATCATTGCGCTTGAGGCGCGGCGTATGCACTAACGGGGACTGTTGTTTTAAATCAGTCATAATGGGTTATTCATTATTAGTCAGATAAGTAATACAAATAGCGAAGTGGGCTATTCTAACGCAGTCCCCGCCTCACCGCCCCCAAAAAGAGGTATCTGGCGGCGATCGTTTCATAACGGCGCGCACTTCTCTAGAATAGCCGGTCAAAACCTTTCAATGAATTTCCAGGAGCCGATTTATGAGCTTACACAGCAAGTCCGAAAGTTTGTATGCCCAGGCGCAACAGTTGATCCCAGGCGGGGTTAACTCTCCGGTACGTGCCTTCACCGGCGTAGGCGGTGTACCGCTATTTATCGAACGTGCTGACGGCGCTTACCTGTATGATGCAGATGGCAAAGCCTATATCGATTACGTCGGTTCTTGGGGGCCAATGGTTCTGGGCCACAATCACCCGGCCATCCGCAACGCGGTTATCGAAGCCGCCGAACGTGGCCTGAGCTTCGGTGCCCCCACAGAAATGGAAGTGAAAATGGCGGCGCTGGTGACAGAACTGGTGCCAACCATGGATATGGTGCGTATGGTGAATTCTGGCACCGAAGCCACGATGAGCGCGATCCGGCTGGCTCGTGGCTATACCCAGCGCGATAAAATCATTAAGTTCGAAGGGTGCTATCACGGGCATGCCGACTGCTTGTTAGTAAAAGCCGGCTCCGGCGCGTTGACGCTCGGCCAACCGAATTCACCGGGTGTACCGGCAGACTTCGCTAAGCATACCCTCACCTGCACCTATAACGATCTGGCTTCCGTACGCAGTGCGTTCGAGCAATATCCATCAGAAATCGCCTGTATTATCGTTGAGCCGGTCGCGGGCAACATGAATTGTATTCCGCCACTGCCTGAGTTCCTGCCTGGCCTGCGCGCACTGTGTGATGAGTTCGGCGCATTGCTGATTATCGACGAAGTCATGACCGGTTTTCGCGTCGCACTGGCGGGGGCACAAGCGTATTACCACGTAGAGCCCGATCTGACCTGTTTGGGCAAGATTATCGGCGGCGGCATGCCGGTAGGCGCATTTGGTGGTCGTCGCGAAGTGATGGCAGCGTTAGCACCAACCGGTCCGGTTTATCAGGCTGGAACCTTGTCCGGTAACCCTATCGCTATGGCGGCGGGCTTTGCTTGCTTAAGTGAAGTGGCCCAACCCGGCGTCCATCAAACGCTGACCGAACTGACCGCCATGCTGGCGGAAGGCTTGCAGCACGCTGCCAAGGAAGAAAATATTGCGCTAGTGGTCAACAACGTTGGCGGCATGTTTGGTCTGTTCTTCACCGAGGCAGAATCCGTCACCTGTTACCAGGACGTCATGCAGTGTGATGTTGAACGCTTCAAGCGTTTCTTCCACCTGATGTTGGAAGAAGGCGTTTATCTGGCACCGTCGGCTTTCGAGGCGGGCTTTATGTCGGTCGCGCACAGCAAGGAAGATATCCAACGCACTATCGATGCAGCACGCCGTTGTTTCGCTAAGCTGTAACCGTTAAACGGATAAAATAAACCGAGCGGTGCGGGTGATTTCAGCCGTGAGCAACGCGTCATAATATGAATGCGTTGCCAACCCTGAGCCGATCTCACCCACTCACCTCGTAGGGTACCGCGCCCGCGGTTAGCGTGAGTCGAACGGGCACCTATTTGCTTACATCAACGTGCCATAAATGGTGAGCAATGCCACCACCACCACCACGATCATGGTGACCTTACGCGCCAGTGAAACCGCCGCTCGCGGCGTTTGGATCGGATCATTATGCGGCTCGCGAGCCAAAGAAAATTGAGCCAGACGCGTGAGTACCTGATATTGCGACGTATGGCTATCCCCCAACGAAGCAAACCATGCCGGGAGCGCTTTTTCTCCGTGGCCAATCAATGCATAAGCCACTCCCACCAGCCGTACCGGGATCCAATCAAGCCAGTGCAATAAATTATCAATACCAGACTGAGAACGTTCTAGCGGTGTATTGTGGCGAGCCAACCACGTTTGATAAGCACGGAGGAAGGCATACCCTACCAGTGCAATCGGCCCATAAGGCCCGCACACCACCAACCAAAACAGCGGCGCCAGATAATAGCGATAGTTAATCCATAACAACGCATTCTGTAATTCACGTAAGCGCTCAACTTGACTGCAATCAACCGGCAAACCATGAATCAATGCCAATTCATCGGCCATCAGATCGCTCGCATGCGCATCGCCCTGCCGTGCTGCTTTTAAATAAGCCCGATAGTGTTTACGCTTAATGCCAGCGCCGATACATAACAAACCGACAGCAATCCACAGCACCAATACTACGACGCCAAACAAAACCCCTTGCGCCAGCCATAAAATACCCCAGACGATCGCCATCCAGCCCAGCGCCAAAACCAGTGTTTGCAGCAACGAGAAACGGTGAAGCCGTTCGAACACGACCTCAAGACGATGATCCAACTGCCAATGCTCGCCTAATTTGAACAAGCGTTCCCATGCCAGAACCAATAACAGCGTAAACAACGTCATTAACTTTGCCCCTCTCTTGGTATCACGACGCCCGGCTAAAAGCCTAGGCGATAGGGTGCTGCGCCACACGCACCAGATAATTTTTAGCAAAAAATGGATAATACCTGATTCAAATTTCAGTAACCGTGGCCTACGCTGTAGGTGGTACTTATCTTTGCAACAGAGTAGCATGTTTCAACTACTTCCTTAGTTCCCTTTTCGGAGTCATCTATGCCGACACGTCGCTATAATGCAGACAGCCGCCGCGCCGAGCTTCTTGAACGAATTGAACACGATATCCCTTACACCGTCGCTCAGGCGCTACAGGAAGACTTGGGCGGTGAAATTAATGCTGAACGTGATATTACGGCACAGTTACTTCCGGCGGATACTCAAGCCTATGCCACCGTCATCACCCGTGAAGCCGGTGTATTTTGTGGACAGCGTTGGTTAAATGAAGTCTTCATTCAGTTAGGCAACCAGATCCAGGTGGAATGGCAAGTAGCCGATGGTGATCTTGTGGTGCCCAATCAACCATTGTGTCATCTGAGCGGTTCGGCGCGTATCCTGCTGACCGGTGAGCGCACGGCACTCAATTTCGTGCAAACGTTGTCCGGTGTTGCCAGCGAAGTTCATCGCTATGTCGCGCTGTTGGAAGGCACGCAAACCCGCCTGCTCGACACGCGAAAAACGTTACCCGGTTTACGCACCGCACTAAAATATGCGGTCTTGTGCGGTGGCGGTTGCAACCATCGCCTGGGTCTGTCCGACGCATTTCTGATTAAGGAAAACCACATTATCGCTTCCGGCTCAATCAAAAATGCGGTGGAAAAGGCCTTCTGGCTGCATGCTGACGTGCCGGTGGAAGTTGAAGTCGAATCGCTGGACGAATTGCAGCAGGCGCTGGATGCCGGTGCCGATATTGTGATGCTGGATAACTTCAGCGTGGACATGATGCGTCAGGCGGTAGCGCTCACCCAAGGACGCGCTCAACTGGAGGTGTCAGGCAACGTCACCCACGAAACACTGCGCGAATATGCAGAAACTGGCGTGGACTACATTTCGGTTGGCGCATTGACCAAACACGTCACAGCGCTCGACTTGTCCATGCGCTTTAAATAATCGCCGTATTTATCGCCTTCCTTGCCTTTCAGGAAGGCGTTAGCCAAATCCTACTATTGCGAAGCATGCCGCATCTCTCCGCAACGCGACTGCAATAACGCGCGTTGTTATGAAAACGCTACGCAATTCAGCCAACTCCCGCTCGCCAATTTTTCTCGCCCGCTTTACCGTTGCCACCTCACTCACAGGGAGGAAGCAACATATGGACACACAACGTGGTTTTACCTTGATCGAGCTGATGGTGGTGATCGCTATCATCGCCATACTCAGCGCCATTGGCATTCCCGCCTATCAACGCTATATCCAAAAAGCAGCCATGACTGACATGCTGCAAGCGATGACGCCTTATAAAATGGCCGTCGAACTCTGCGTGTTAGATAACGGCGGCCCAAGCGGGTGTAACGCTGGCAGTAAAGGTATTCCTGAGGGCACAACCTCACGCTATGTCAGTAGCATCAGCGTTGCCCTAGGTGTGATTAGCCTTACCGGGAGCCAAACGCTGCAAGGACTCACCGTCGCACTCACACCAACGCAGGATAGCTCCGGTTTATCACGTTGGACACGCTCATGCACCAGTGACAACAAGGCGCTACAGGAAACCTGCCAAGAAGTCTTCCGCTTTGACGATGTGGCGGAGTAATCGCTATGACCATGGAAATCAGTGATGAGATCCATGCTTTGTGCCAGCGCTATCAGGCGCTGGCGCTCAGCCAGGATGATGAACGGTTAACCATTGCCTTAAATGGCGAAGCCTCCACGTTATTGTTGCAAGCGCTACGTTTTGCCACCGGCAAAAATATCGTCATTGAGCAATGGCCTCTGGCGCGGCTAGAACAAGCGCATAACCAGCGGCAAACCTCAGCGCTACCGACAGAACAGGCCTTATCCGAGGACACTGCGCCGTCATTGAATGATGACAGCGAGGCGCCCGTTGTCCGTTTTATCAATCACGCGTTGCGCACCGCGATTCAACGCCGCGCCTCTGATGTTCATGTCGAACCCTATCAACATCAGTTGCGCATTCGTCTGCGGATCGACGGCGTTTTACAGGCTGTCGCTTCACCGCCGTTTGCTCTGGCCCGTCGGGTGATCGCGCGTCTCAAAATTATGGGGCAGTTAGACATCGCCGAACGCCGTCTGCCGCAAGATGGTCAGCTTAGCGTCCAACTCGATGACGCCCATTATTCAATGCGCATCGCCACGCTCCCGACGCTACATGGTGAAAAAGTGGTGTTACGGATCCTGCAAACCGATCGCCAAGAACTGCCGCTGGAACAGTTGGGCATGAGCCCAACCGATCGCGGTCTGTTTGCTGGTGCGCTGGCTAATCCGCAGGGCATGATTTTGGTCACAGGCCCTACCGGCAGCGGTAAAACTGTCACATTATACAGTGGCCTACGCCAGTTAAATGATGAACAAAGCAACTTATGCAGCGTCGAAGATCCGATCGAGATACCGGTATTTGGCGTGAATCAAACCCAGATCAACGCGAAAACCGATCTCGATTTCGCACGTGTACTCCGCGCACTACTACGACAAGATCCCGACGTGATCATGATCGGGGAGATCCGCGATAAAGAAACGGCCGAGATCGCCGTCAAGGCGGCGCAAACCGGCCATCTGGTGCTCTCTACTTTGCATACCAACTCCACCAGCGAAACGTTAACACGGTTGACCAACATGGGCATTCCCGGCTACTTGCTGGCTTCAAGCCTGAAGCTAGTCATTGCCCAGCGATTGGTTCGCCGCCTGTGTATACACTGCCGCTATCCGCAAACAGAACGGTTGCATTTTCCACCATCACTTTGGCCTGAGCCACTCACGCCCTGGCGTGCCGAAGGATGCGAACATTGTTTTGGCGGCTACTACGGCCGTATCGGTATTTATGAATTACTGCGCATCACCCCTGAGGTTCAGCAGGGTTTACTGCAAAATATGGCCGCCAGTCAACTGGCCGACATTGCCCAACGTCAGGGTCAGGTGTCATTGTTGCAAGCTGGGCTCACGTTGGTCACACAAGGGATTACGTCACTGGAAGAGGTATACCGCGTGATCGGCAATGATGCTGAGACTCAGGCATGAAAACCCGGCGTCTGTATTTATGGCAGGCAATTGATTCCGGAGGCCAGATACGCACCGGCGAAGCCTTGGCCGCAGGCAAAGATCGGGTTTATCAGCTATTGATTGAACAAGATTTGCAGCCTTATCGCATTGGTAACGGCAAATCAATCGCTGCAAATCAGTGGCGTGGAGAACCGTTGATCTTGTTCACTCGGCAACTAGCAACGCTACTGCAAGCAGGCCTTCCGCTGGTGAACACCTTACAGTTACTGGCACAGGAGCATCAATCTGCCGCATGGCGCTGCCTGCTGTTGGAAATCGGGACTAAAGTGGCACAAGGTCAGCCACTTTCCGAAGTAACGGAAGACTATCCTTACATTTTCCCATTAATATATCGGCAGTTAATCGCCATCGGTGAATTAACTGGCAACCTCGATAACTGCTGTCTCCAATTAGCGCAACAGCAAGAGCAGCAGCAACAGTTGCAGAAGAAAGTTGTTAAAGCCTTACGTTATCCTCTGTTTATCTGCGCAGTCGCGCTGCTGGTCAGTATCTTAATGTTAGTCATGGTGCTGCCAGAATTCGCCAAAGTTTATCAGTCATTTGACGCGCCGTTGCCTGGATTCACCCAAGGATTACTAACGCTATCGTCTTGGCTCATCTCCGCTGGTCCTTATCTCCTTTTCGCTATTACTGCCTCCGCGATTAGCTACTACCGCTATCTTCATCCCTTGGCCTTATGGCAACGCAGGGAGCAGCGTATTCTGCTGAAACTGCCGCTGATCGCACAACTGGTAAAAGGCGGCTGTCTAAGCCAAATATTCCGTATATTGACCATGACGCAGCAGGCTGGCCTGACGCTGGTGGAAGGACTGAATGCAGCAGTGCTATCAGTAGACAACCTGTTTTTTCGGCAGGCACTAGAAAGCATCCAGCAGCAGTTGACGCAGGGGCAACCTTTTCATCGTGCGTTAGGTGAACAACCGCTGTTTCCCTCATTGTGTCAGCAATTGATACGCGTCGGGGAGGAGTCAGGTACCCTAGATACGCTATTGGGGAAACTGGCGCAGTGGCATGAGCAACAAACGCATGAGTTAGCCGATACGTTGGCACAAACGCTTGAGCCTATTTTAATGCTGGTGATCGGTGGCATTGTTGGTGGACTGGTGATCGCCATGTATCTGCCGATCTTCCAATTAGGGAGCGTGCTGGGATGAACAATAACTCCCCCGCCGCAGCGGGGAAGATTAACGGCGATTATTTAGCGCCGAAAACGCGGTTTTCCTGTTCCGCCACGCGGATAAAGGTCGTGCGTTTGGTCAACTCTTTCAATCGTTCTGCACCCACATAGGTACAGGCGGAGCGCAGCCCGCCAAGAATATCACGAAGGGTGAATTCAACTTCACCACGCAATGGCAATTTCACCGTTTTACCTTCCGCCGCGCGGTATTCGGCTACACCGCCAACGTGGCGTTTCATCGCCGATTCAGAGCTCATGCCGTAAAACAGCATAAACTTCTCGCCATTCTCTTCCACAACGGTCCCTTCGCATTCATCATGACCGGCGAGCATTCCACCGAGCATAACGAAATCAGCACCGCCGCCGAAGGCCTTAGCCACATCACCCGGCACTGAACAGCCACCATCGCTCACGATCTGCCCGCCAAGGCCATGTGCCGCATCGGCACACTCAATGACGGCAGAAAGCTGCGGGTAGCCCACGCCGGTTTTAACACGAGTGGTACAAACGGAACCTGGACCAATGCCAACTTTGACAATATCCGCACCGGATAGCACCAGTTCTTCAACCATTTCACCCGTCACCACGTTACCCGCACAAATCACATGCTGCGGGCACGCTTCACGCGCTTTTTGTAGGAAGGCAACAAAGTGTTCGGAATAGCCGTTGGCGACATCAATACAGATGAATTTTAATGCCGGGGAAAGCGCAAGGATTTGCTTCATTTTCACGAAGTCAGCCTCAGACGTACCGGTAGACACCATGACATGACGCAAGGTAGTTTCAGAGGCACGTTGGACGAACGCAGCCCATTGCTCAACGGAATAATGTTTATGAACGGCGGTAAGGACATCAAAGGAGGCCAACGCCTCTGCCATGCGGAAAGTGCCTACCGTATCCATATTGGCAGCAATGATCGGCACGCCAGACCAGTCACAACCTGAATGTTTA
Organism: Serratia sp. NPDC078593; assembly: GCF_050268245.1. NCBI lineage: Bacteria > Pseudomonadati > Pseudomonadota > Gammaproteobacteria > Enterobacterales > Yersiniaceae > Serratia > Serratia sp. NPDC078593. The sequence continues at coordinate 80,079 of NZ_JBNNGK010000001.1, forward strand.
AATGTAAAACGACGGGCCAGCTCCACCTCTGAGCGGCTTTTCAGCGTAGAGCGCTTAGGGCGGATCAATACATCTTTAAAACCTAACTTCAAATCTTCTTCAATACGCATGACAACTGATTTCCTGGTTTATGGCGACGGATCGCAGGGTTGTGATCGAATCTTTTAATGCCAGTTCCAGTGAAGCTATCATACGCCGGAATAAACGTGCGGCAAGACTGCGTTTTCATCTTTATTTACGCTACAATCCCAGAAATTTACCTACGCAATCGCAGTGTGACGTTGTCCTCACTTTTCCCAACGCACCGGCATAAATGCCCGGTTTAGTCTGTCTTGGCATGCCGGGCGACATGCGTTGACTTGCACTTCTGCGCGATCGCTTTATGATTTGTCTATTATTTTTTTATGAACTCTAGGGTGCATCCACAGACCATGGCCTACATTGTTGCGTTGACAGGCGGTATCGGCAGTGGAAAATCGACGGTGGCGGATGCCTTTGCTCGTCATGGCGTAACCCTTGTCGACGCTGATGTGATCGCCCGTGATGTCGTCCAGCTTGGTACGCCATCGTTGGCCGCCATCGCCACACATTTTGGTCAAGAGATGTTGCTGCCAGACGGTACACTAAACCGAGCAGCATTGCGCCAACGGATCTTCAGTAATCCGGATGAAAAAACCTGGCTAAACAACTTGTTGCATCCAGTTATTCAGCAAGAAACGCAGCACCAACTAGCGCAAGCCGCCAGCCCTTACGTGCTGTGGATCGTCCCGCTTTTGGTCGAAAACAACCTGCAATCACGTGCCAATCGCGTGTTGGTTGTCGATGTTGACAGCGAAACCCAGTTAGTCAGAACCATGATGCGTGACGGCATCAGTCGTCAGCAAGCGCAGAATATTTTATCTGCCCAGGCAACGCGTGCTCAGCGCCTTGCCGTGGCAGACGATGTCATTGATAACAGCGGCACCGCTACAGGGATAGAGCCACACGTAGCCGCCTTGCATCGCCGCTATCTTGAACTTGCGGCATAGGCACCCTAACAGGATTAAACTGAATGAGTGACGCTTCCCCAACAGTTCTCTTTGAACACCCGTTAAATGAAAAAATGCGTACTTGGCTGCGCATTGAGTTTTTATTGCAGCAATTACATGGGCAACGTGCGCTGAACGAAACGGCCATCGCCCTGACCTTTTTCCGTACCGTGTCTGATCTACTGGACGTGCTGGAACGCGGTGAAGTCCGCACTGAGTTATTAAAAGAATTGGAACGCCAACAGCAAAAACTACTGCTGTGGGCGGATGTGCCCGGCGTTGACATGTCGGTAGTCAATCAAATACGCAACCAATTGAAACAATACTCGAGCCAATTAATGGCAGCCCCACGGCTGGGCCAGGCGCTACGCGAAGATCGCTTGATCAGCCTGGTGCGTCAACGTTTGAGCATACCCGGTGGTTGTTGCAGCTTTGATCTTCCTACATTGCATATGTGGATGCATGTTGCGCAACATGAGCGCGATGCTGATGTGGCTGAATGGTTGCAAACGTTAGAGCCGTTAAATCAGGCACTGACTATGATACTGGATCTGATTCGTCAGGCTGGACCGTTGCGCAACCAAATCAGCCTAAACGGTTTCTATCAAGATAATGCGGAAGGAGCTGACCTGTTACGTCTGCGTATCGATTTGGCACACCAGTTGTATCCACAAATTTCCGGTCACAAAACGCGTTATGCTATTCGCTTTTTGCCATTGGACAGTGAACATGGTCTGGTTCCTGAACGCCTGACGTTTGATCTGGCATGCTGTTAGTTTTTGAATATAAAGTCTTTATCAGTATTGAAGGCTAAGGAAGAGTGATGACTACCGTAGTAAAATGCCCGACCTGCGGCAAAGGCGTGGTTTGGGGTGAAGTGAGCCCTTATCGTCCGTTTTGCAGCAAACGCTGTCAGTTAATCGACCTCGGCGAATGGGCCGCTGAAGAGAAACGTATCCCCAGTAACAACGAGTTAAACGAAAGTGAAGAATGGAGTGAAGATGGCGACCGTTGATCGCCATTAAACCGATCGGCATTACCTGGCACGCGTGGCGCGGTTACACGTACGCGACTTGGAGGTGCCGGGTGCCTTAATTCGTTGCCTGAGCCTGCGCCACCAACTTTTTTATGATGGTGGCATTGGCCGGTGGGAATTCATCTTCGCGCAACGCCCCTTGCTTTATCCAACGCATCGGTTGGCCTTCACGGCCGAACGGTTCACCCTTCCAGGCTTCCACCAGATAAAAATGCAGCGTTACGATGCGATCGTTAAAGTGATGTTCCAACACCTCTAACAGTTCAGCGCGCTCGGTTTTAATGCCGGTTTCCTCCAGCAATTCACGGTACACCGCCTGTTCTGCGGTTTCACCTGGCTCAATCTTGCCGCCGGGGAACTCCCAAAATCCGGCCATATGCGCATCTGCCGCACGGCGGGTGATGAAAATTTCCTGCTGTTCATTACGTATAATACCCACGGCGATATTCAGATGTTTCATCGCGTACTCCTGAACGGTTACTAAGACGAATTACGCCAAAAAATAAGGGTTCAGCATGCTGAACCCTCGATGTAGTGATGACCAATCAACCTGTCAGCTTATTTTTGCAGACGGCCGTGGCACTGTTTATATTTTTTGCCTGAACCGCATGGGCAAGGATCGTTACGACCGATTTTGCGTTCGGCGCTCGCCGGTGCATTAGGATCTTCGGTTACCAGCGCATTCTCATCCTGGTGGCTCAACTGTTGTTGCTGTGCCAAACGCTCTGCTTCTTCACGACGCTGTTGCTCAAGCGCTTCAACTTCCTCTGGCATCCGCACCTGAACCTTGCTCAGCACGCTGATCACTTCATATTTCAGCGACTCAAGCATCGCCGCAAACATAGCGAACGACTCACGCTTGTACTCTTGTTTCGGATCTTTCTGTGCGTAGCCACGCAGGTGAATACCTTGACGAAGGTAATCCATTGCCGCCAAGTGCTCTTTCCACAGGGAATCCAGCGTTTGTAGCATCACGCCTTTTTCGAAGTTGCGCATCATTTCGGTGCCAACCACTTCTTCTTTGCGCAAATACTCTTCTTTGGCGGTTTCCAGAATACGCTCGCGCAGTGTTTCTTCGTGCAACTGCGGCTCTTTATCCAGCCACTCCGTGATTGGCATATCCAGATCGAAATCATTTTTCAAACGATCTTCCAAGCCCTGCACGTCCCACATTTCTTCCAGCGACTGCGGTGGAATATAGTTGTCGATGGTCGTTTTGAACACGTCTTCACGGATGCTGGTGATGGTTTCGCTTACGTCAGAAACATCGAGCAACTCGTTACGCTGGCTGTAAATCGCGCGGCGTTGATCATTGGCAACGTCATCATATTCCAGCAACTGCTTACGAATATCGAAGTTACGGCTTTCTACTTTACGCTGGGCATTGGCAATGGCTTTGGTCACCCACGGGTGTTCAATAGCCTCGCCTTCTTTCATCCCCAGTTTACGCATCATGTTAGAAACGCGATCGGAAGCGAAAATACGCATCAGCGCATCTTCCATAGACAGGTAGAAGCGTGAGGAACCCGCATCCCCTTGGCGACCAGAACGACCACGAAGCTGATTATCAATACGGCGCGATTCGTGGCGCTCAGTACCGATGATGTGCAAGCCACCTGCCGCCAAGACGGCATCATGACGCACTTTCCAAGCATCTTTCAGCGCGGTGATTTGCTCTTCGGTTGGGTCTTCCAGATTGGCGATTTCTGTCTGCCAGCTTCCGCCCAGCACAATATCCGTACCACGGCCAGCCATGTTGGTGGCGATAGTGACCGCACCGGCCTGGCCTGCTTGCGCTACGATATCGGCTTCCATGGCGTGGAATTTAGCGTTCAACACTTTGTGTTCAATGCCAGCCTTGGTCAGTTCACGGGAAACGACTTCCGATTTCTCAATCGAAATGGTCCCCACCAACACTGGCTGCCCATTCGCGGTACGCTCGCGAATGTCTTCAATGATCGCGCCGATCTTTTCCAGTTCGGTCATGTAAACCAGATCCGGCATATCTTTACGGATCATTGGGCGGTTGGTTGGCACAACGATGGTGTCCAGCTTGTAAATCGAGCTGAATTCAAACGCTTCGGTGTCGGCAGTACCGGTCATCCCGGCCAGTTTCTCATACAGGCGGAAATAGTTCTGGAAGGTAATGGAAGCCAGCGTCTGGTTCTCGTTCTGGATTTCCACGCCCTCTTTCGCCTCCACTGCCTGATGCAGGCCATCAGACCAACGACGCCCCTGCATGGTACGGCCGGTGTGCTCATCAACAATAATGACTTCGCCATCTTTCACGATGTAGTCAACGTCACGCGTAAACAGCACGTGAGCGCGCAGCGCTGCTGTCACATGGTGCATTAGCATAATGTTGGTCGGTGAATACAGCGATTCACCTTCTTCCATGATGCCCGCTTCCACCAACATTTCTTCGATAAGAATCAGGCCGCGTTCGGTCAAGTGTACCTGGCGAGATTTCTCATCAACCGAGAAATGCCCTTCACCTTGGAAGGTATCCGAGTCTTCTTTCTCCTGACGAATCAGTTTAGGTATCAGCTTATTAACTTTGATATACATTTCTGAACTATCTTCGGCAGGACCGGAGATGATCAGCGGCGTACGCGCTTCATCAATCAGAATGGAGTCAACCTCATCCACCAGCGCATAGTGCAGTTTGCGCTGTACACGCTCTTCAGGGCTGAATGCCATGTTGTCACGCAGGTAGTCAAAGCCGTATTCATTGTTAGTGCCGTAAGTAATATCAGCGGCGTAAGCTTCGCGCTTGGCTGGGGCTGGCATGCCTGGCAAGTTAATGCCGATACTCAAACCGAGGAACTCAAACAGTGGGCGGTTATTTTCGGCGTCGCGCTGCGCCAGATAGTCGTTGACGGTTACCACGTGCACACCACGGCCGCTTAACGCATTCAGATAGGCAGGCAGTGTTGCGGTCAGGGTTTTACCTTCACCCGTACGCATTTCGGCAATACAACGATCGTTCAACACCATGCCGCCCAACAGCTGAACATCAAAGTGGCGCATACCGAACACGCGTTTACTGGCTTCACGCACCACGGCAAACGCTTCTGGGATCAGGCTGTCTACCGTTTCGCCCTTTTTCAAACGCTCACGGAATTCGTTAGTCTTGGCTTTCAGCTCGTCATCGGACAGCTTTTCCATGTCCGGTTCCATGCGGTTGATTTGCTCAACCACTTTGCGCATGCGGCGCAGCGTACGATCGTTACGGCTACCAAAAACTTTGGTCAATAATTTAACTAACATAATCTTTAATATCTCTGTCATGACGGCTGAAGTCAGCCATCAACTTGCTGTTATTTTGTTGGTTTTTTCGCCCAAGGGCATAAATCCGTAATATCCGCCATACTTCAACTACATCGTTGGTCGCTACCTACCCACATCCAAATCACTTAGGTTTCTAGGCTGTTCTGGATGATGGGGTTTTAGCTCATCCAGCGTGTCAACGTGGGTGGTACGCCAATCTATCGGCATTTATCACGCCAGTGCCGACACGATGCAACTCGAAGCGTTTAGGCTATAAAAATGGCTGGTCCGGCGCGAATGCCCTGTATCTGCGCGAGCCATAGCCCAGGCTGATACTCCGCCAAAGAAGGGTGGACAGAATGATGTGTATCACGAATGATAGTCGGCGGCTTAGGCTCATGCGTCAATAACGCATTGAGCGTAGAAAGTAACGCCAACTGCGCCACCTGCAATGGCGGCTCGGCGGTATCGGCATCATGTTCTTGCACACGAGCAAAAACTGCCTGCGGTGCCAACGCAAAAGAAAGGTGACGAATGACAGTACGGAGCGCATGCTGCTGCCAATAGTCCACGCTGAACGTTGGACGGCGATGCACGTCCTGCAACAACGCTAGGCTGTTAAACGCTACGCTAACCGAATTCTGGCGATTTAAGCTAGAAGACGTGCTCGGCAATGCCGCCTGATCGGCGTTACCTGTCAGGTTTTGCGGTACGCCAAGCGTGGCCGCTACCATCCCTAATAAAAGATGAGGCCAGAAATAACGTCTGCCAAATTGTCGCCAACGATTTAGAATACCGATCACGAGTTTATAATCCGCCGGAGTCCATTATGCGCGATAGCCGTCCACAATTATTAGATGTCCTGTTCTTTGAGCCGTCTGGAGCAGATAAAGGGCCGTTGCATAACGTTCAGCAACGTGCTGTCGCTTTACTCAAGCTGAACCGCGCAGTGAAAGGCTTGTTGCCCGCTCAACTGCACCCTTGGTGCCGCGTCGCTAACTTCAGACAGGGTATTTTAGTGCTAGAAACGGCAAATGCCAGCTGGATGATGCGTTTACGCTACGAACAGCCTAATTTATTATCAGCACTACGAGCGCAAATTCTACCATCATTGTCATCGATCGACATCAGGATTAATCCTGCGTTGATGGCAAAAGGCAGTAACCAACCACAGAATTCAGATAAAACCACAGCCAGCGGCCAATCTGATGCGCCAATGCGTCAACTGAGTGAGGAGAGTGCAGAGCAATTACGAGGGTTAGCCAACCGCAGCCCAGAAAAACTGCGTAAAACGTTGGAACGACTGGCATCGCTGGCCGGAGAGAGTGCCAACGCCACCAGTCGTGATAAATAATCAGCGATTTCGGCCCTTAATCATCCAGCCACACGACGCAGGCGTTTCTTAACCACCTCCAACTATCTGTGTTGGAGCGGGCTAGGTTACCGCGCCGATGCAGCGTAAACTATTGCGGGCATCAGGCTTTATGCCAATACGGCAGACGGCGCTTTGAATGCCAACGGCATTTCTGCTTCGTCTTGGAAGGTGACGAACTCCCACGCTTCCTGTTTTGCCAATACCGCTTGCAGCAATTTGTTATTCAATGCATGGCCTGATTTGTACGCGGTGAACGCGCCAATAATGTTATGGCCACACATAAACAGATCGCCGATAGCGTCCAGCATTTTGTGACGGACGAACTCGTCTTCAAAACGCAAACCGTCTTCGTTCAGAACACGATAATCGTCGACGACGATCGCGCAATCGAAACTGCCACCCAAGGCTAAACCACGGGATTGCAGATATTCAATGTCACGCATGAACCCGAAGGTACGCGCACGACTAATTTGGCGCACGAACGAATCGGCGGAAAAATCTAAGCGGTAACGCTGCGTGCTGGCGTCAATCGCCGGGTGGTTGAAGTCAATGGTAAAGTCCAGACGGAACCCGTTATGCGGGGACAGCTCGGCCCATTTGTCACCATCTTCAACACGCACGGTGTCTTTCAGACGCAAGAATTTCTTCGCTGAGTTCAGTTCTTCGATGCCGGCATCCAGCAACAAGAAGATGAATGGACTGGCACTACCGTCCATGATTGGGATTTCAGCTGCGTCAACTTCAATAATGATGTTGTCGATGCCAAGCCCAGCCAGTGCGGCGTTAAGATGCTCAACGGTAGAAATACGCACGTCATGCTCATTCACCAGGCAAGTACAGAGCATGGTATCACGCACGGATTTTGCATCAGCCGGAAAATCAACCGGTGGATTCAAGTCAGTGCGACGATAGATGACCCCGGTATTAGCCGGCGCGGGGCGCATGGTCAGCGTGACTTTTTTGCCGGTATGCAAACCGACGCCAGTCGCCTGAACAATACGTTTTAATGTCCTTTGTTTGATCATCATTTTATCTCGCAATGTTATCCATCCTACCAGCCAAGCATATAGCATGGCCGGCGGGACAGTTTAGCACAAAGAGCGGAGATTCCAAATTATAAGGATAATCTTAGTCTGCCTGTTTACGCAGGAAGGCTGGGATATCCAAGTAGTCAGGCTCTTTGTTCGGTTGCGCGTTCTGATCGTTCACTACCTTGGCTGCAGGTTTGGCTTCCTGCGGCAGTGGCGACATCCCGTGCTGTTGGTAACGGTGATCCATCACCGGCTGGCTGGCCTGTTTATTGGTCACCAAGGTGATTTCAGGACGCTTGTCCATACCGATACCAGTAGCGACAACGGTCACGCGCAGTTCATCGTTCATTTCTGGATCCAATGACGTACCGATAACCACGGTTGCATTGTCGGAAGCAAACGCGCGGATGGTGTTACCCACGGTTTCAAACTCGTCCAGACGCAGGTCAAAGCCAGCGGTAATGTTAACCAAGACGCCACGCGCACCAGAAAGATCGATGTCTTCCAGCAGTGGGCTGGAGATCGCCATTTCCGCCGCTTCTTCTGCGCGATCTTCGCCACAGGCAACGCCGGATCCCATCATTGCGTAGCCCATTTCGGACATCACGGTGCGCACGTCGGCGAAGTCGACGTTCATCAAGCCCGGACGGGTGATCAGCTCAGCGATACCCTGTACAGCACCTTTCAGCACGTCATTAGCAGCACCGAACGCATCCAGCAGAGAAATACCACGACCCAGAACTTTCAACAGTTTGTCGTTCGGGATGGTAATCAGTGAATCCACGTGTTTAGACAGCTCAGCGATACCCTGCTCAGCAAATGCCATGCGTTTCTTGCCTTCGAAATTGAAAGGCTTAGTAACCACGGCGACTGTCAGAATACCCAGATCTTTTGCGACCTCAGCGACGACAGGTGCGGCGCCCGTACCAGTACCGCCACCCATACCTGCCGCGATGAAGACCATGTCTGCACCATCCAAGGCTGCGCGCAGGGCTTCACGGTCTTCTTCCGCCGAATTGCGACCCACTTCAGGGTTAGCGCCTGCACCCAGACCTTTAGTAATACCACTACCAATCTGGATGGTTTGGCCAACTGCCGTTTTACGTAGCGCCTGAGCGTCTGTATTAACGGCAAAGAATTCAACACCTTCGATGCGCTCGCGCACCATGTGTTCAACGGCGTTACCGCCGCCACCGCCGACGCCGATGACTTTAATCACCGCGTCATTGGTTAGTTCCATTGGTTCAAACATAGTTTCTCTCCGTTTTGTGCCTGTCGCTGCGAGATCATAAAAAGATTACTCAGCATGATCTCTTTGTTGAAACATTAAAATTCTTTTCTCAGCCAGCTATTGATACGTTTAAACCAATTGCCCACCGAGGCGCGTTTTTCTACTTCTGACTCACCGCTGAGATGAGACTCTTTTCCATAGTGCAGCAGACCTACCGCCGTTGAGTAGTAGGGCTCCTGTGCATAATCCGTCAGCCCCGTGATGTTCAAGGGTTGGCCGATGCGTACCTGAGTATGGAATACCCGTTGCGCACAAGCTGCCAGACCATCAATCTGGGCGGCACCGCCGGTCAGCACAATACCCGCTGCCAAATGATGCTTCACCCCTTGCTGACGCAGTTGCTCCTGCAATTGCAAAATTTCATCGTTAACCAGATTCAACAGTTCGGTGTAGCGTGGCTCAATCACTTCAGCCAGTGTCTGTCTTTGCAGACTACGAGGAGGACGTCCCCCAACGCTAGGCACCTCTACACTCTCATCCTTGCTAACAATCGACCCAAGCGCACAGCCGTGTCGAACTTTAATCGCTTCTGCATCCGTCGGCGGCGTGCCGAAGGCGTAAGCAATATCGCTGGTAACCACGTTCCCGGCATAAGGGATAACTTTCGTGTGGCGCAGCGCACCGCCGGTATACACCGCCATGTCCATGGTGCCGCCGCCAATATCCACCACACAAACGCCAAGCTCGCGTTCATCTTCGGTCAGTACCGCATAGCTGGCGGCCAGACCGGCGAAAATTAATTGGTCAACTTTCAGACCACAACGTTCAACTGCTTTAACAATGTTTTTTGCCATATCGTTATGGCAGGTAATCAGATGCACCTTGGCTTGCATACGCACGCCGGACAACCCTACCGGGTTTTTGATACCTTCCTGATAGTCGATGGCGTATTCTTGAGGAATCACATGCAGAACGCGATGCTCGTCACGTACACGTACCGACTTGGCGGTATGGACGACGTTCTCCACATCCTCCTGGGTCACTTCCTCTTCCGAAATAGGAACCATCCCTATTTCGTTCTGGCAACTGATATGTTTACCCGATAATGCGAGGTAGACCGACGAAATCTGACAATCGGCCATCAGTTCGGCCTGATCGATAGCGCGCTGCACGCATTTCACTACCGACTCAAGGTCGTTAACGCCACCCTTGTCCATGCCTCGGGATGGGCAACTGCCGACCCCGATAATGTTGACCATGCCATCGGGCAGAACTTCCCCTACCAATGCGGCGACTTTCGCCGTACCGATCTCCAGTCCAACTACCAGTTTTCTGTCCGTCGACTTGATCATTGTTGTTTTGCCTGTGCCTGATTCTGTTGCTGATTACTGTTTTGCTGTTCGCGTGCCGCCGAATCGCCCCCCTGCGGGTCGATCAACAGGGGGCTCCATCCCACCGATGCCCCTGCGTCGTAACGCAGATCGACATAGTTAACACGCTTGCTTTCCGCCTGGCCCTGTTGCTCCAGCACCGGATACAGCTCGATAAAGCGTCGCAGGCGCCCCATGCGATCGTCACGCCCCAGTTCCAACCGGACATCATTATCCAAAGCCAGTTGCCAGGAGTGGCGTGCCGTCATAGACGCCATCTTCAGGGTATACTTGCTGGCAGCCAACATGCTGCTCATGGTCCGGTAGCCTTCAAGAACGTCGTGCTCACTTCCTTCTGGACCATAGAGCAACGGCAATTTCTGTTTGCCGACACGTTCTGCTGGCACGCTAAACGATTTGCCCTCGGTATCGACCATATGCAAATCATTCCAACGCGCCACAGGGACATATTCCACCAGATGGATTTTCAGCTCATCCGGCCACTGTTTGCGTACGCTGGCCTGCTTAATCCATGGCAAACGTTCAATTTGTTGTTGGATAACATCAACATCCTGCGTCATGAACGTGCCCGGCGCACCCAATGCCAGAATAGCCTGACGGATATCATCGTTAGTGGTGTAATGGCGCTCACCGGTCACCACTAGCCGGGAGAGTGGCAGCCGACTGGCGTCTTTCATCCAGCCAACCACCGCCCATCCGCACCAGAGGATGGTTCCCAACACCATCAGCAGAAAAATCATTCCTGCTAACTGGCTTCCATTGCTGCGTCGCGGATGCGTTTCTGCTTCGCGTTCGCGCGCATTCAGGGCAGCTTGCGACATATCAGTCAGCCAACGCCAAAATTCTCGCGACCAGTTGCGAGAAACTTAAGCCATATTGACGCGCCGCCATCGGCACCAGACTATGACTGGTCATGCCCGGCGAGGTGTTCACCTCAAGCAGATAGAAACGGCCATCGCTATCCTGCATCACGTCCACACGCCCCCAACCGCTGCAATCCAACACGCGATAAGCGCGTGCTGCCAACGCGGCTAATTCAGCCTCCTGCTCGGCGTCCAAACCACTCGGGCAGAAATACTGGGTGTCATCGGAAATATACTTAGCTTGATAATCGTAAAACACGCCGGCTGGCTGAATGCGAATCGATGGCAACAATTGGTCACCCAAAAACGCCACGGTATATTCCGGGCCACTCAACCATTTCTCCACCAGTACATCATCGTCATGGCGGAATGCTTCGGCCAAGGCCGTCTCAAGCTCTGCGCTTTCGCTCACTTTACTCATGCCAACGCTGGAACCTTCGCGGCTTGGTTTGACGATTAACGGCAAACCTAATGCTTCAATGCTGGCCAACGCGTCACGCTTTGCTTCGCCCTCGAACTGTGCGCGATGCAGCGCAACGTACGGGGCGACAGGTAAGCCCATGGTCTGCCACAGCATCTTGGTGCGCCACTTATCCATCGTCAGCGCGGATGCCATCACGCCACTGCCGGTGTACGGCAGTTCGAGGAATTCCAACATGCCCTGTAAGGTGCCGTCTTCTCCCCCGCGACCATGCAGTGCGATAAAGACTTTGGTAAACCCGTGCTCTTTCAATTGAGTAACCGGGAAATCACGAATATCGATGCCATGTGCGTCGATACCGGCCTCACGCAACCCCGCCAGCACTGCCGCGCCAGATTGCAGAGAAACGTCACGTTCAGCGGAAGTGCCGCCTAACAGGACAGCAACTTTATCAGCCATGATGTTCCTCCTCTTTTTTCTGTGGTTGTAACTTCAATTCAGATAATTTGCGCGCAATCTTGCCAACGTTGCCAGCCCCCTGTACCAACACCAAATCCTCAGGCTGCAGAAGTTGCGCCAGGGTGTCTGATATGGTTTCTGCATCAGACACCAAAATGGGATCCAACTTGCCGCGATTGCGAATCGTACGGCACAGCGAGCGGCTATCTGCCCCCGGGATCGGCGCTTCACCGGCCGAATACACATCCAGCATCAGTAAGAGATCGACCTGCGATAGCACATTGGCGAAATCGTCATACAGATCGCGCGTACGCGTGTAACGGTGCGGCTGAAAAATCATCACCAGACGTTTGTCTGGCCAACCAGCACGCGCGGCTTTAATCGTCGCATCGACTTCAGTTGGATGATGACCGTAGTCGTCAACCAACATCGCGCTACCCGCTTGGCCGTTAACCGGCGCCAACGGGTATTCACCCAAGAAATCGAAACGGCGTCCGGTGCCTTGGAAACCGGCCAGCGCACGCAAAATATCCGCGTCCTCAATCCCTTCTTCCGTCGCCACTGCCACCGCCGCCGCCGCATTCAATGCATTGTGACGGCCGGGGGCATTTAAGGTCACCGTCATTAACGGCTTATCCTGACGGTTCAGGGTAAAGTGCCCCTGCGGCCCAACCTGGCTATAACTTTCGATGCGCACGTCAGCGTCTTCACTGAACCCATAAGTGGTGACGTGACGACCAACGCGTGGCAGTAATTCGCGTACCACCGGGTCATCAATGCACATCACCGCACGCCCGTAGAACGGCAAGTTATGCAAGAAATTGATAAACGTCTGCTTCAGGTTTTCGAAATCGCCATGGTAAGTATCCATGTGATCGGCTTCGATATTGGTGACAATCGCCACCATCGGTTGCAGATGAAGGAATGATGCGTCGCTCTCATCAGCTTCCGCGATCAGATAGCGGCTCGATCCTAAGCGCGCATGAGTGCCTGCTGCCTTGACCAATCCACCGTTGACAAACGTGGGATCCAAACCGGCTTCCGCATAAATGCTGGACACCATCGCAGTGGTCGTGGTTTTTCCGTGGGTTCCCGCTACGGCGATACCGTGGCGGAAGCGCATCAGTTCAGCCAGCATTTCTGCGCGGCGGATCACTGGAATACGCGCCTCTCGCGCGGCAATCAGCTCAGGGTTGTCGGATGAAATGGCAGTCGAGACCACCACCACACTCGCATCCAATACATTCTCAGGACGATGATGGAAATAAATCGTCGCGCCAAGCTCACTCAACTGCTGAGTCACCGGGTTCGGCGCAAGGTCTGAACCACTGATGTGATACCCTTCATTAGCCAACACTTCGGCGATACCACCCATGCCAGCACCGCCGATGCCGACAAAGTGAATGTGCCGGACACGTCGCATCTCGGGCACGATAGTACGTAGTTTCGCCAGTTGTTGTGTATTCATCACTCTCTCTAATCCGGGTTCAGCCTATCGAACCCCTACATGACATGTCTTCATTTACAGGCTCGGTAAACCGAACCCCTACAGTATTCACTTAGCAACGCGAATCAGCTCTGCCGCTACGCGTTCAGTCGCATCCGGGATCGCTACCGCACGCGCCTTTTCGGCCATGGACAATAGCGTCGAGCGATCCCAGCTTGCCAACAGTTCAGCCACCGTCTCGGCGTTAAACTGAGGTTGTTCAATAATTTTGGCCGCCCCCGCCTCTTCCAACGGACGCGCGTTCCAATATTGCTGACGATCTTTATGTTGGAACGGGACAAAAATTGCCGGTAACCCCGCTGCGGCGATCTCACTGACGGTCAGTGCACCCGATCGGCAAACCACCACATCGGCCCAAGCATAAGCAGCCGCCATGTCATCGATAAACTCGGTAACCTTGTGCTGCGTTTGCCCTACGCGAGCGTAATCTCGCTGAACTACGTCCAATGCGCCTTTGCCCACTTGATGCCAGAGCGTAATTCTATCGTTCAAACGCGCAGCGACTTCAGGAACAGTCTGATTCAGCACGCGCGCGCCCTGACTACCACCAATCACCAACACGCGAATCGGGCCTTTACGCCCTGCCAGACGGTCTGCAGGCAGCGGTAACGCCAATACATCCGTGCGAACCGGGTTACCTACCACCGCAGCATTCGCAAACGCACCGGGAAAGGCCTGTAATACCGTTTTAGCAATACGCGCCAGCCAGCGGTTGGTTAAACCCGCAATACCATTTTGCTCATGCAAAACCACAGGAATGCCACATTGCCAAGCAGCCAGACCACCAGGGCCAGAAACATAACCCCCCATGCCAAGCACCACATCCGGCTGATAGCTGCGCATGATCGCTTTTGCCTGACGTACCGCACGCCAAATACGTATCGGTGCGGTTAATTGCGCCATCAGCCCTTTGCCACGCAGGCCGGAAATTCGAATGAAGTCAATGTCGATCCCGTGCTTTGGCACCAGTTCGGCTTCCATTCGATCTGCGGTTCCAAGCCAGCGAACTTGCCAGCCCTGCGCCATCAGATGATGAGCGACCGCCAGCCCCGGGAACACATGCCCACCGGTGCCGCCTGCCATCACCATTAAACGCTTAGGTTTCCCGCTCATTCCTTACCTCTTCACAAACGCCTGCGCTTTCGCCAGACGAGTTTCAAAATCAATACGTAACAACAGCACGATCGCCGTCGACATAATCAACAGGCTCGAACCACCGTAGCTTATCAGTGGCAAGGTTAAACCTTTGGTAGGAAGCATCCCGGCGGCAGCCCCAACGTTAACCAGCGCCTGAAAGCTGAACCACACACCGATCGAGCAGGCCAAAAAACCGGAAAAACGCTGATCAAGCTCAAGCGCACGTCGGCCAATCGACATCGCGCGAAAAGCGACGAAGAATACCATTAACAGCGCGAAAACCACACCGATATAGCCCAACTCCTCACCTAAGATCGAGAAGATAAAATCAGTATGCGCTTCGGGTAAATATTCCAATTTTTGTACGGAGTTACCCAAGCCTTGCCCCCAGAACTCTCCGCGCCCGAAGGCCATCAGCGACTGCGTTAACTGGTAACCACTGCCGAACGGATCTTCCCACGGATTCCAAAACGAGGTGACGCGGCGCATACGATAGGGTTCAGCGATGATCAATAACACCACCGCGAACACGCCAGAACCGATAATCGCCAAGAACTGCCACATTTTGGCACCCGCTAAGAACAGCATTGCCAAGGTAGTAATAAACAACACCACTACGGTGCCCAAGTCCGGTTGCGCCAGCAGCAACACCGCCAACACCACCATGACACCCATCGGTTTACAGAACCCCCAGAAATTACTGCGTACCTCTTCTACCTTGCGCACCAAATAGCTGGCCAAATAGCAAAATAGCGACAATTTCGACAGTTCTGCAGGCTGAATACGCAACGGCCCGAGGGAAATCCAGCGCGAGGCACCGTTTACCGAACTGCCAACCACCAAAACAATCAGCAGTAGCACGATGGCTAGCAGCAACATGACATTGCTGTAGCGTTGCCAAATATCCATCGGGATACGTAATGTCACCAAAGACAGACCAAATGCCAGCCCTAGGTATAAAGCATGGCGCTTAGCAAACAGGAACGGATCGTCCGCCAGACGTTGGCCAATCGGCATCGAGGCCGATGTCACCATCACAAAGCCAATAATCGCCAAACCAAAAATGAGCCACAGCAAGGTGCGGTCATACAACACCATGGTCGCGGAGTCGCTTTCTCGCGACCCCATTACCCACTCTTTCAGCTTGTTGCTCAGACCCAAGGCCGGCATTGATAGCTTCATCCGCCAAGCTCCTGTGCCAGACGGGCAAACTCATTGCCACGTACTTCAAAATTGCGGAACTGGTCAAGGCTGGCACAGGCCGGCGACAGTAAAACCATATCGCCAGGTTGCACAATAGCGGCAATTACCCGCATCGCCTGTTCCAGGGTATCGGTTTGCATCGCCACGTCAGGGCGCAATTGCGCCAGTTGTTCGCCGTCACGACCGAAGCAGTACAAACGTACCCGCTCGCCCTGCAGATAACGCGCCAGCGGTGAGAAATCGGCAGACTTACCGTCGCCCCCTAGCAGCAGATGCAATGTGCCATCGACCTGAAGGCCGTTCAGCGCCGCTTCGGTGCTGCCAACGTTAGTGGCCTTAGAGTCGTTAATCCAACGAACGCCTTTATTGTCCAATACCTGTTGGAAGCGATGTGCCAACCCGGCATAGGTGGTCAGCGCTTTCAGGCTGGAAGCACGCGGAATATTCACCGCATCGGCTAACGCCAGCGCCGCCAAGGCATTGGTGTAGTTATGACGGCCAGTCAGCTTCATCTCGCGGGTATTTAACACTTTTTCGCCGTTCACGCGCAGCCAGATTTCACCCAATTGGTGATTCAAATGATAATTACCAACGTCCGCACCAAAACTGATACAACGCTCATCGGCACCGCGCACCGGCATGGTCAGCGCGTCATCAGCGTTCACCACGCACACGTCAGCGTTTTCATAGATACGCAGCTTGGCCGCGCGATACTGCTGCAAACCCAATGGATAGCGATCCATATGGTCTTCGGTCACATTAAGGATGGTAGCGGCTGCCGCATGCAGGCTGGACGTCGTTTCCAGTTGGAAGCTCGACAGTTCGAGCACATACAATTCACACTCCTGCCGCAGCAAATCCAGTACCGGCAAGCCAATATTACCGCCAACCCCCACCGCCCACCCCGCGGCCTTCGCCATCTCGCCAACCAGTGCGGTAACGGTGCTTTTGCCATTGGAGCCGGTGATCGCAACAATCGGTGCCTGCGCTTCGCGGCAGAACAGCTCAACATCCCCGACAATTTCCACACCGGCGTCGGCGGCTGCGCGCAGTGCTGGCGTTGCCAGTGCCACGCCGGGGCTGGCAACGATCACATCGGCAACCAGCAGCCAGTCTTCCCGCAAATCACCCAAATGCCGCTCCACGCTGGCAGGCAATTTGTCCAGCCCTGGCGGAGACACGCGGGTATCCATAACGCGTGGTGTAACACCGCGCGTCATAAAGAAATCAACACAAGATAGGCCGGTCAAGCCTAATCCGATGATGACGACTTTTTTACCCTGATAATCCGCCATGATTAACGTACCTTCAGCGTTGCCAGGCCAATCAGCACCAGCATCAGCGAAATAATCCAGAACCGCACAATCACCCGAGGTTCTGGCCAGCCTTTCAGCTCGTAGTGGTGATGAATCGGTGCCATGCGGAAAATACGTTGTCCGCGCAGCTTGAACGATCCCACCTGTAAGATTACCGACAGCGTTTCAACAACAAACACACCGCCCATAATCACCAGTAAAAACTCTTGGCGCAGCAGCACAGCGATGGTGCCCAGTGCGCCGCCTAATGCCAACGAACCCACGTCACCCATAAATACCTGAGCCGGATAGGTGTTGAACCACAAGAAGCCCAAACCTGCCCCCACAATCGCGGTGCAGACAATCACCAACTCACCGGCATGCCGCAGATACGGAATATGCAGGTAGTTGGCGAAGTTCATGTTACCGGTCGCCCACGCTACCAATGCAAAACCCGCCGCCACCAGCACCGTCGGCATAATCGCCAGGCCGTCCAAGCCGTCGGTCAGGTTGACCGCGTTGCCGGTGCCGACAATCACAAAGTAGGCCAACAGCACATACAGCAGCCCCAATTGCGGCATGACGTCTTTAAAGAACGGCACCACCAGTTCGGTAGCGGGGGTATCTTTACCGACCATGTACATGCTGAACGCCACGACCAGCGCAATTACCGACATCCAGAAATACTTCCAGCGGGCAATCAGCCCATTGGTGTCCTTGCGCACCACCTTGCGGTAATCGTCGACAAACCCGACAATGCCGTAACCCACCAGCACAAACAGCACGCACCAAACGTACGGGTTGGACGGATAGGCCCACATCAGCACCGAAATGGTAATCGAGGTCAAGATCATGATGCCGCCCATGGTCGGCGTGCCGCGCTTGCTGAAGTGCGACTCTGGGCCGTCGTTACGCACCACCTGCCCGAAGGACATCTGCTGCAAACGGCTGATCAGTCGCGGCCCCATCCACAAAGAAATAAACAGCGCGGTCAGCAGGCTGACAATGGCTCGGAACGTCAGGTAAGAAAAGACGTTAAAGCCGGAATAATATTTGACCAAATGTTCGGCCAGCCAAACTAACATGCTGCTTTCTCCTGTAACGCGCGTACTACCTGCTCCATTGCGGCACTACGTGACCCTTTGATTAACACGGTAATCACCGCATGCTCTGCCAGTAATTCCGCCACGCGTGCAATCACGGCTGCTTTGTCATGAAAATGTTCGCCATTCGCCGAAGCGGCGCTGAGCAGTTGGCTCAGCTTACCGACGGTCAACACTTTATCGACACCGGCCAGACAAGCTGCCTCCCCGACTTGGCGGTGACACTCTTCGGCTTCGTCGCCTAGCTCAGCCATATCGCCCGCGACCATCACGCGGTAGCCAGGCATGTCAGCCAACACCTGGGCCGCAGCCGTCATCGAGCCCACATTGGCGTTGTAGCTGTCGTCCAACAGCAACTTGCCCGGTTTAAGCTGAATCGGGAATAAACGCCCCGGCACCGCCTGCAATTGCTGCAACCCACAACGTACAGCCTCTAAAGAAGCCCCCACCGACATAGCCAGCGCACTGGCAGCCAGCGCATTAGCCACGTTGTGACGGCCGGGCAACGGCAAGGCCACAGCCATTGAGCCAAACGGACTATGCAGCGTAAACTGGGTGCCCTTGGCATTCACCGTGATATCACTGGCAAAGAAATCCACGCCTTCTGCAGCCTGCGGCGAGAAACGCCACACTTGCTTGTCATGCAACTGACTCTGCCAATGCGGCCAGTCATTGTTATCGGCGTTAATAATGGCCACACCATCACTCGGTAAACCGGCAAAAATTTCGCCTTTCGCCTGAGCAACGCCAGCCAGTGAGCCAAAACCTTCTAAATGTGCCGCTGCCAGATTATTCACTAATGCCGTTTGCGGCCGCGTCAGCGCTGTGGTGTAAGCAATTTCACCAATATGGTTTGCGCCCAACTCAATAACCGCAAAATCATGCTGTGGCTGCATGCGCAACAACGTCAGCGGTACGCCGATGTCGTTATTAAAATTACCGGCGGTATACAGTACTTGGCCACACTGGCTCAGAATGGCGGCGGTCATTTCCTTCACCGAGGTCTTGCCCGATGAGCCAGTCAACGCGACGACGCGCGCGGGCACCTGTTGACGTACCCAACCGGCTAATTGCCCCAGCGCCAGACGGGTATCGCTCACCACCAGTTGCGGCACCGCCACAGATAAGCGCTTACTCACCAGTAAGGCACCAGCCCCGGCGGCTATCGCTTCTTCGGCAAAATCGTGCGCATCGAAACGCTCGCCTTGCAACGCGATAAACAGGCAACCGGCGGTCACGTTACGGGTGTCTGTCGTCACCTCACTGATTTGGCAATCGACGCCAATCAATTCAGCGCTTAATACCGCGGTCAAAGCCTGAAGAGAGACGGGAATCATGCCAATACCCCCAGCAAACGTGCGACGGTGGTGCGGTCGGAATAATCCAAGCGGCGATTCCCCACCAGTTGATAGTCCTCATGGCCTTTGCCCGCGATCAACACAACATCTTGCTCTTTCGCCTGCATCACCGCGCTGGTTACCGCCTCAGCGCGCCCATGAATCACCTGCACCCGCCCGGCGTCCAGCAAACCGGTGAGGATGTCGGCAATTATCGTCTGCGGATCTTCGGTACGCGGGTTGTCATCTGTCACCACTACGCGATCGGCGAATTGCTCAGCAATGCCGCCCATCAGAGGGCGCTTGCCCTTATCGCGATCGCCGCCACAGCCGAAGACGCACCACAATTGCCCCTGGCAATGCAGCCGCGCAGCGTCCAGCGCTTTCTCTAACGCATCCGGGGTGTGAGCATAATCCACCACAACCGTAGGCTTGCCGGGTGCATTGAACACCTCCATGCGGCCACATACGGGCTGTAGCTGACCGCCGGTTTTCACCAACGCCACTAGCGGATACCCCAATGACAACAGCGTTGCCAGCGCTAACAGCACATTATTGACGTTGAAAGCGCCCATCAGACGGCTGTCGATCTCGCCGTCACCCCAACTTGAACGGAAGCGGATGGTGGCGCCGTTATCGTGATAATCCACCTCGTTAGCTTGCAGCCAGCGCTCACGACCGGCGAGTTGCGCATTACCCTGCAAACTGACAGCGACCGCATCAGGCAGTTTCATCAGCCAACGGTGCCCTACCTCATCATCCGCATTGATAATCGCTTGCCCGACTGCGTGATCGGCGAACAATGCCCACTTGGCCGCTTCGTAGTTCGCCATATCCCCGTGATAATCCAGGTGGTCGCGGCTCAAATTAGTGAACACCGCGGCAGCAAACGGCAAGGCTGCCACGCGGTGTTGCACCAGGCCGTGAGAAGAGACTTCCATGGCGGCAAAGGTCGCGCCGCGTTCTGCCAAATCGTTTAATACATGTTGAACATCAACGGCCGATCCGGTGGTATTCTCAGTTGGGCAAACTTGGCCCAGCAGACCATTCCCGACGGTGCCCATCACCGCGGCGGTTTCCCCCAACAGTTGGCTCCATTGCGCTAATAGCTGCGCGGTGGTGGTTTTACCATTGGTGCCTGTCACGCCAACCAAACGCAAACGCTCGGCTGGCTGGTGGTAAAAGCGCCCGGCCAATGCAGAAAGACGTTGGTTAAGCTGGCTCAAGTAAATCACCGGCACACCGTGTATCTCACGAATTTCGCCGTCTGCGGCTTCGCCCTCTGCTTCAGCAATCACTGCGGCCACCCCTTGAGCGATGGCCTGAGGAATATAGCGGCGTCCATCCGTTTGATGGCCAATAATGGCGACAAACAGATCCCCGGCAGCCGCGATTCGGCTGTCTAATATCATTTCCCGCAGCGCGCGCTCGGGTGCCGTCGGCACCCACGAAGCGAGTAAGTCGCGCAAATTACGATCTGCCACCTGAACCCTCTTTTTTATTAATCACTATTTCGCTTTTATCACTGACGGGCAATGCGTCAGGTTCAACATTCATGGTGCGCAATACGCCGCCCATGATGGCGCCAAACACCGGCGCAGAAATTGCACCACCGTAATACTTCCCGCCTTGAGGGTCATTGATCACCACTACCAAGGCAAAGCGCGGATGGCTTGCTGGCGCAACGCCAGCGGTATAAGCGATATAGCGGTTGACGTATTTCCCATCCGGGCCAACCTTTTTGGCCGTCCCCGTTTTAATGGCGATACGATAGCCCTTAATGGCCGCTTTCACGCCGCCACCGCCCGGTAATGCCACGCTTTCCATCATGTGCAACACGCTGCGTACCAACGGTTCAGGGAAAACGCGCTCACCCGCGACTGGCGGATCAACCTTGGTAATCGACAGTGGGCGGTAAACGCCTAGGCTGCCGATGGTTGCGTAGACTCGCGCTAACTGTAACGGTGTTACCATTAGCCCGTAGCCGAAAGAGAAGGTGGCCCTCTCTATGTCAGACCACCGTTGTTTTTTTGGGTATATGCCACTGCTTTCTCCGACCAACCCCAAATTGGTCGCTTTTCCCAATCCAAAACGTGAGTAAGTGTCTACTAACGCTGAGGACGGCATCGCTAACGCCAGCTTAGAAACACCGACATTACTCGACTTCTGCAAAATCCCGGTTACCGAGAGTTCTGGATAACGCGCCACATCTTTGATCTCATGACCATTAACGCGGTAAGGGATCGTATTTAGTACGCTGTTTTCTTTCACCACGCCGTGCTGCAAGGCGGTCATCACCACCATTGGCTTCACGGTGGAGCCCGGTTCAAAAATATCGGTGATCGCCCGGTTACGCATGGTGTCTTTCGGCGTACCGGCCATATTATTCGGGTTATAAGAGGGGCTGTTAGCCATGGCTAACACTTCACCGGTGTTGACGTCGATCAGCACCGCCGTACCTGATTCGGCCTTATTGAAGGCAACCGCATTGCTCAGTTCGCGATACACCAATGCTTGCAAACGCTCATCTACACTCAGCACCAGGTTGTGCGCCTCTTGGCTATCAACCGAGGAGATATCTTCAATCACCCGTCCGTAGCGATCTTTACGCACGGTACGCTCACCGGGTTGCCCAGTCAGCCAGCGGTCAAAACTTTTCTCTATGCCTTCAATCCCTTGCCCATCAATATTGGTGACGCCGATGATATGCGATGTCACTTGACCAGCCGGGTAATAACGACGCGCCTCTTGCCGCAGATAAATCCCCGGCAACTTCAATTTTTGTACGTAATCACCGATTGCCGGATTCACCTGACGCGCCAGATAAACGAAACGCCCCTTCGGGTTAGCATTCACCCGTTTAGAAAGCTGATCTAGAGGAATATCCAGCGCTTCTGACAGCGCTTTCCAGCGATTATCCAAGGTAATGCCGCCACGCTCATTCAATACCTTTGGATCGGCCCAAATGGCATTGACCGGCACACTGACCGCCAACGGACGCCCAGCGCGATCGCTGATCATTCCGCGTGACGTGGGCACTTGCTGAACACGCAGAGAACGCATGTCGCCTTCTTTCACCAACCGGTCGGGATTGATCACCTGTAGGTAAGCAACGCGCAACATCAGCCCAACCAGCGCCAGCAAAATACAGCCGCACAGTAACGCAAAACGCCAGCTAACAAAGCTGGCTTGATCTTCCTGGCGTTTAAACTTACCGGGGCGTGCTGCTTTCATGCGTTACCTTTTTGCTCCAAATCATGACACCGGTTAAACTTTTCACTGCTTAACGATGATATTTTCTTGCGCCGGATCGACGTGCCGCATTTGCAGTTTCTCTGTCGCGATACGCTCTACGCGGCTGTGATCGCCTAAGGCATTTTCTTCAAGAATCAGGTTGCGCCACTCGATATCTAACGCATCTTTTTCTAAAACAAGTTGCTCGCGCTCGGCCGTCAACAAACGTGTACGGTGTGCCGTTGTCACCACCAACATGGCCGAGACCAGCACGGCAATCAGCAAAATCAGCGGGATCTTAGCATTACGCAGCAAATCGCCGCCGATCACACCAACTAATCCGTGACGTTCGTTGCCGATCACGCTGGCATCCGCTCTGCAATACGCAGCACAGAGCTGCGCGCGCGTGGGTTATCCGCCACTTCTGCTTCTGACGGCATCATTTTGCCCAGTGCTTTCAGACTGCGCCCCCCCAACTCACGCAATTGCGCTTCGGTCAATGGCAAACCGGCGGGAACCTGCGCACCGCGGCTATGATGGCGCATAAAGCGCTTAACGATTCGATCTTCCAACGAGTGGAAACTGATAATCGACAAACGTCCCTGCGGCGCCAGCACTTCCAACGCACCGTCCAGCGCCCGCTCAATTTCTTCCAGCTCACTGTTGATGTAAATTCGAATCGCCTGGAAGCTACGCGTGGCGGGGTGCTTATGCTTTTCGCGGAACGGGCTGGCATTAGCGATCAAATCAGCCAACTCTTTGGTGCGCGTCATCGGCTCGGTTTTATTACGCTCAACAATGGCGCGGGCAATTCGCTTGGCAAAACGCTCTTCGCCAAAGGTCTTTAACACCCAAGCGATGTCATCCGCTTCTGCTTTCAGCAACCATTCTGAAGCCGACTGGCCGCGCGTTGGATCCATACGCATATCCAGCGGACCGTCACGCATAAACGAAAAGCCGCGTTCGGCATCATCCAACTGTGGAGAGGAAACGCCCAAATCGAGCAATACGCCATCGATCTTGCCGACCAGTTCGCGCTCCCGCACATAGTGCGACAATTCGGAGAACGGGCCGTGTACGATAGTAAAACGGGGATCTTCAATAGATTTGGCAGCTGCAATCGCCTGCGGATCGCGATCAATTGCCAGCAAACGCCCTTCTGGCCCCAACTGGGACAGAATCAGACGGGAGTGACCACCGCGACCAAAAGTACCGTCGATATATATGCCGTTGCTGCGGATGTTGAGGCCATTAACTGCCTCATCCAACAGCACGGTGGTGTGTTTATAATTTTCCAACATGCTTATAGCGACAAGTCCTGTAGCCGTTCAGACAACGGTTCCTGAGACGACTGTTCTGCGTCAATATCATCCTTGACTTGTTGATACCAGGTCTGTTCATCCCACAGTTCAAACTTGTTGAACTGCCCGACCAGCATCACTTCTTTAGTGAGCGCGGCGTGTTGACGTAGCGTACTGGCTATCAACAACCGACCGGCGCTATCCATCTGACACTCACTTGCATGCCCCAACAGCAGTCGCTGAACACGACGTTCTGCTGGATTCATACTCGACAGACGAGATAGTTTTTGTTCAATAATTTCCCATTCGGGTAATGGATAAAGCAGTAGGCAAGGTTGATGGAGGTCAATGGTGCAAACCATTTGGCCTTGCGATTCCTCGATCAGCGTTTCCCGGTAACGAGTCGGTACGGCAAGCCGCCCTTTGCTGTCGAGATTGACCATCGTCGCGCCACGAAACATCGCCGCGCTACCCCTTCCTGACCTTTTTCACCACTTTACTCCACAAATTCCCACATAAAGGAGTTTACGGAGGGTATGAAAACCTTGTCAAGCCAGAGCGGCAGAGCTTTGACAATATTTCTCTGGTCATTTTGAGAGCTAACTCGCGAAAGGAACGCATTTTATTCAAAGAATAAAAATTAACACCATGATAAACGAGGAGAATTTCTAAACTGGAAAGTGTGCGGTTAAAAACCTGACAATTTGGCGATAAATTAACTCAATACTTTCTTCTGCAATCGACGTCTCACTTTTCAATTCGGTAATCACAACCCCGAAGTTTGCTAACCAGCGCCGTCTCGCCAGGCGAGGGACAACCTCGACCACGGCTCAGTAAACAATAAATGCCTGTGTTAATAACGCTCAACTCCCCGCGAACAGCAGCGAGCGCATTATTTTATCGTAATTAAGTGGACAGTGCAGAGAATGAAGAAAAAATAAATTGATCGGATATTACGAAGTAAACCCATTTCGATTTAAAGCATCTCGCTAAGATTACTCCCAAAATATTTTTTTACAGTATTCATTTCATTTTCTGACATGTTTATTCCTATCGTTTTCCGTATTTCAATCCGTGAAAACAAAAGAAAAAATCAACCCACTGTTTTAAATATATTTATTGGCAATAGCCCGTATTCACGCGTTTCAGGGTCTTTTTTGTGGGATTCGTTCGGCCGAACCCCACGGAGAAAACGCTATTTGCGGCTCAGGCTGCCACGTCGAAACAGGTTTCGGCGAATGCGGGTTAACCCGGGCTTCGGTTTATGCGGCTCATCCAGGCTGGCAAGAACCAACTCCAGTACGCGCTCGGCCACATCACGATGCCGCTGCGCCACCGCCAATACCGGACACTCGAGGAAATCCATCAGTTCATTATCGCCAAACGTAGCGATAGCCAGATCGCTCGGCAACCGGCCGTGTTGTTTAAGCGTAACATCCATCACGCCCTGCAACAGTGAGAACGAGGTAGTGAACAACGCCTGTGGCATCGGATTATTTTTCAACCAGTTCGCAAACAATGTTCCGGCGGCTTCTCGCTCGTAACTGTTGGCATAGAGATAGTCAACATGACGTTCATCATCTTGCCAAGCCTGGCGAAAACCTTGCTCACGCAGAAAACTGACCGACAGTTCCGGCAATGCACCCAGATACAGCACGGATTCCGCTGGGAAGGTTCGCAGTTCCTGAGCTAACACAAAGGCATCATCTTGATCGGCACCCACAACGCTGATGAAATGTTCGCGATCCAGAGCACGATCCAGCGCAATAATCGGCAGAGGATCGTTGATCCAGCGCTGGTAGAAAGGATGTTCAGGAGGTAATGCCGTGGAAACAATGATCGCATCAACCTGACGTTGCAGTAGATGTTCAATGCAACGCATTTCATTGTCTGGCTGATCTTCTGAACAGGCGATCAATAACTGATAACCGCGTTGACGCGCCTGACGCTCAAGATAGTTGGCAATACGGGTGTAGCTGGTATTTTCCAGATCCGGAATCACCAAACCGATAGAACGGGTCCGACCGGCACGCAGTCCTGCCGCGACGGCGTTCGGATGATAATTATGCTCCCTGACCACGGCCATCACTTTCTCGACGGTTTTATCACTAACGCGATACTGCTTCGCCTTTCCATTGATGACATAACTGGCCGTGGTGCGCGAAACGCCTGCGAGACGCGCGATTTCATCCAGTTTCACGTTAACCCCTTACTAAAGCTGATAGGTAGAGTATGACAACTGTCGGACCAGGCATCCCATAATCCGGCACAGCGATCTAACAGCAGAAAACACAGCCGGGCAACCGCTTTTGCCGAAACGGCCTGCATTCAGGCAAATTTTATCGATACTATGATCAAAAATGAACGGGCACGCCCTTTCCTTTCGTGCCCAAGGTTGACTGACTCGATGTCGAGCCTTAACGCATGATTTTATCGCCGCGTGATACACCAACCACTCCAGAACGCGCCACTTCAACAATTTCAGCAACATCACGCACTGTACTGAGGAAGGCATCAAGCTTATCACTGGTACCGGCCAATTGAACCGTGTACAGCGTGGCGGTGACATCAACAATCTGCCCACGGAAGATATCGGCGCAACGTTTGACCTCTTCACGCCCATACCCGCTGGCCTGCAACTTCACTAACATGATTTCACGCTCTACGTGTGCACCTTGCGCCAATTCATTCACACGCAACACATCCACCAGCTTGTGCAATTGTTTTTCGATTTGCTCCAATACCTTCTCATCACCGACGGTTTGAATGGTCATTCGCGATAACGTTGGGTCATCGGTCGGTGCGACGGTCAGACTTTCAATGTTGTAACCGCGCTGAGAGAACAAACCAACCACGCGCGACAGCGCACCGGATTCATTTTCCAGCAGTACAGATAAAATACGCCGCATGATCAGCTCCTCTCCGTTTTGCTTAACCACATTTCTTCCATGCTTCCGCCACGGATTTGCATTGGATAAACATGCTCGGTTTCATCGACGGTCACATCGACAAAGACCAGTCGATCTTTCTCGGCTAACGCCTGCGCCAGTTTACTTTCCAACTCGTCAGGGCTACGAATGGCAATGCCGACATGCCCATAAGCCTCCGCCAATTTAACGAAGTCCGGTAGTGATTCCATATAAGACTGCGAATGCCGGCCGGAATAAATCATGTCTTGCCACTGTTTGACCATCCCCAGATAGCGATTGTTAAGATTAACCACCACCACTGGCAAGTTATACTGTAGCGCTGTAGACAACTCTTGGATATTCATCTGAATACTACCGTCGCCGGTAACACACACCACGGTTTCATCCGGCAGCGCCAGCTTCACGCCAAGGGCAGCGGGCAAACCAAAGCCCATGGTGCCAAGCCCACCGGAGTTGATCCAACGGCGTGGTTTATCGAACGGATAATACAATGCGGCAAACATTTGGTGCTGCCCGACATCGGAGGTCACATAAGCCCCACCTTTGGTCAAACGGTGCAGCGCTTCAATGACCGACTGCGGTTTAATGGTCGTGCTAGATTTATCGTAACCCAGGCAATCACGCGCCCGCCATTGTTCAATAGATTGCCACCAATCACGCAGAGCATCATGATCCTGCTGCTTTTCACCCTGCCCCAACAGTTCCAACATTTGTGTCAATACTTGCTTAGCATCACCGACAATCGGAATATCGGCATTTACCGTTTTGGAAATGGAAGTCGGATCGATATCAATATGCAGTACCGTCGCATTCGGGCAGTACTTAGCGAGATTGTTGGTGGTTCGATCGTCAAAGCGCACGCCGACGGCAAAGATCACGTCAGAATGATGCATGGTTTTATTAGCTTCGTACGTGCCGTGCATACCAAGCATGCCGACGCTCTGACGATGCGTTCCCGGAAACGCGCCCAGCCCCATCAACGTGCAGGTAACCGGCAGATTCAATTTCTCCGCTAACGCTAACAACTCCCCATCACAAGCAGCGTTGATGGCACCGCCACCGACGTACATAACCGGTTTTTTAGCTGCCAGAATGGTGTGCAATGCGCGTTTGATTTGCCCACGATGCCCCTGCACCGTTGGGTTGTATGAGCGCATACTGACCGCTTGAGGGTAGACATACGGCATTCTGACCGCCGGCCCAACAATGTCTTTCGGCAAATCAATGACCACCGGGCCAGGCCGGCCACTCGCCGCCAGATAAAACGCTTTTTTGAGAACGCCGGGGATGTCTTCAGTACGCTTCACGAGGAAGCTGTGTTTTACTACCGGGCGAGAAATCCCCACCATGTCACATTCCTGAAAAGCATCGTAACCAATCAGCGAACTCGGTACTTGACCAGACAACACCACCATCGGGATAGAATCCATGTAAGCCGTAGCGATGCCGGTAATGGCGTTGGTAGCACCTGGACCAGACGTCACCAACACGACCCCGACCTCACCCGTGGCGCGCGCATAGCCGTCGGCCATATGCACCGCTCCCTGCTCATGGCGAACCAACACATGGTCGATGCCGCCTACCGTGTGCAGGGCATCGTAAATATCGAGAACTGCCCCCCCAGGGTAGCCAAATACATGTTTAACGCCCTGATCGATCAACGAACGGACGACCATCTCGGCTCCTGATAACATCTCCATGGGTTTGCCTCCAGGCTTACTGATACTTGTTTGGCGCCGGAACGTGGCACCTACCGTGGGAATGCCCCCACAATATTATGGTTTGTTCATAACTCACTAACATAACGCCAGAGTATGAGGCAGGCAAACGACAAAATAAGGAGGTAAAGCGCAAGGAATGGCTAATAACCTAATGTTTAACGGTGGGTTAAAACAATGCGCTAGTCAGCAAATCATCCAGCTAGGCATTGTTTCAAGATAATGCGTAATTACAGAACTATCTCGGGCGGGCTGTATGCTGATTTTTTCGTCATACGGCCTGCCCCGGGCTCACTTTACTGATACATAGACTCAATTTCAGTTTGGTAGCGCTGGAGGATTATCTTCCGTCGCAGCTTTAGCGTCGGAGTTAGCTCACCCAACTCCATTGAAAACGCCGCCGGTAACAGCGTGAACTTTTTCACCTGCTCAAAACGCGCCAACTCTTTTTGCATATCACGCAGACGGTTTTCAAACATCTCGATAATGTGGCTGTTACGCAACAGTTCTAAGCGATCGTGATATTTCAGATTGATCGATTTGGCATACTCTTCCAGTGATTCAAAACAGGGTACGATCAGTGCAGAAACAAATTTGCGAGCATCGGCGACAACCGCAACCTGTTCAATAAAACGGTCCTGTGCCAATGTACCTTCCAACATCTGCGGTGCGATATACTTGCCGCCAGAAGTTTTCATCAAGTCTTTCAGACGTTCGGTAATAAATAA
Organism: Serratia sp. NPDC078593; assembly: GCF_050268245.1. Taxonomy (NCBI): domain Bacteria; kingdom Pseudomonadati; phylum Pseudomonadota; class Gammaproteobacteria; order Enterobacterales; family Yersiniaceae; genus Serratia; species Serratia sp. NPDC078593. The sequence goes on from NZ_JBNNGK010000001.1 coordinate 109,677, forward strand.
GTTGCCATGCTCATCCATGGTGCCAGCATCGCCTGTTTTCAGCCAACCATCCGCGGTGAAGGTATTCGTTGTTTCCAGTGGTTTGTTGAAATAACCGCGCATCACGATCGGCCCGCGCACCTGGATTTCGTTCTCCTCAGCGATACGGACTTGCACCGCAGGCAATGGCTTACCAATCGAGCCAAAGCGGAAGTCTTGCTCTTCCCAACATGAAACCGTGGCGCAGGTTTCTGTCATGCCATAACCATATTTGATGTTCACCCCCATCGCCTGGAAAAACAAAATCACATTGTCATCCAGCTTGGCACCCGCCGCCGGTAGAAAACGCACCCGCCCGCCCAGAATGCCACGCAGCTTACTCAACACCAGCTTATCGGCCAAACGATGCGTGAATCCAAACAGCTTACCTAACGGTTTGCCTGCTCGCTCCCGCAGGAATTTACGTTCACCACAAACAATCGCCCAGTGGAATAACGAACGGCGTAGCAACGGCGCCCGTGCAACCTTTTCATTTACCGCACTAAAGATTTTTTCGTAGAAACGTGGCACCGCGCACATTACGGTCGGTTGCACCACCACCATCGCCTCACGCACCCAATCAGTGTTAGGCAGAAATACGTTCTGCGCGCCGGTATGCATAATAAAGAAGCTCCAGGCTCGCTCAAAAACGTGTGACAACGGCAGGAAACTGAGTGAAACGTCGTTCTCATTCACACTAAGACGCTCATCATGCAGGTAAAGCTGCGCGGCCATATTGCAATAATCCAGCATCACACCTTTGGGTTCGCCCGTGGTACCTGAGGTATAAATTAAGGTAAACAAATCTTTTAAATCACGACTGGCAATGCGTTCTGTCAATTGCGGCTTAAAATGCGCCACATCGGCAGCATACTCTACCTGGCTTAGATAGCGAGCAATGTCACAGCCCCGTATATCAACCTCGTCATTGAACACGATGATGTGTTGTAACTGTGGACAAACACCACGAAGCGCCATCGCCACATCCATCTGCGCCTGATCACCCACGAACAGAATTCGGACATCCGCATCGTTGAGGATGAAAGCCGCTTGAGCAGGGGTATGTGTGGCGTACAGCGGCACGCTGATCGCACGCAAATGCAAGATTGCCAAATCGGCTAACGACCACGCCATGCTGTTGTTGGCAAATATCGCCACCCTTTCCTGAACATCGACATTCATTGCTAATAATGCACTGGCAATGTGAGTGATGCGCATACCGACCTGTTGCCAGGTCAGTTGGCTTTCTCCCGCAGGCGTCCATTGACGAAAAGCGATGCAATCGGCGCGGCAAGAAATATGATGTTGTATACGTTCAACCTGGTGATAGTGCTGCAAATCATTGATCATAAAGTTTTAAGCCTGAAATGAATCAAACAGCGAGCCTTCAACAGAGCCATCGCTCAGCATCTCAGCTTACACGTGTTTACTTTTTTACCCGCAGTCTACCTACTCTAAAGCAGAGGGAAAAGTAGTTTCAGCGTAGAAGTGTGAGTCAAAACACATCAATGCGTTATAGTTTCCCATCACTCGGCAAAGGGGATAAAAAATTTATTGCAGCAGGAATGAATCAACTAAATACTTAGAAAGTGATAAAAGATGAAAACACTGGTTATGAATAAATTATCAGATTTTAATGTTGATTTAAAATCATGCACTCTTCTTAGTAAAATATTCCATCATCATAATGATATAGAGTCAAAATAGTGAGACACGTCTCAATGAATATTCAGTAATATCTTAAGATTGGAAACTTGCCATGTAATTAACCTGATGTGCATTAGCACATCGGGTTAATTAACCGAGGAAATTAGCGCTGAAGTTCAGCCTGATTGAGAAGTGACTTCATCCATTGATGGCCTTTATCCCGTTCTGCAGACTCATGCCACGTTAGATAACAGGTAACGTGATTTTTCTCCCAAGGCAAAGGAGAAATTTTCAAGCCCAGCGCTTCGGCCTGCTGTTGAGCGAGCCAACGTGGTGCGATTGCTACCATTTCTGTATGTGACACAATATTTAATACGCTGTACAAATCGGTACATTGCTGAGCAACAATGCGCTGCATGGCATCTTCAATATAGTATGGTCGACTAAAAGAACAGAGTCTTTCTAATGAAACGACGGCATGCTGTTCAGCCAAAACTTGTGCCTGTGTAACATTCCCCTCAATCCTGGCGTGTGCCTTTGATGCAACCAGAACCAATTCATCTTCAAATAATGCATTGCTTTGAAACTCATTATGCTCAAAGTGGATATAGCCGATCACAAACTCCACTTCCTGATAACGCAACTGATGCTCAATGTTATTATTTAGATAAGATTTAATTTGCAGATGGGCCTGCGGCGCCAGTTTTTTTACATTGTTAACGACCTTAGCGGTCAAGAGTAAATCGAGCGGGTGACAAATTGAAATAGGGAAAACGCGTTCGCTGGTTAACTCATCAAACCCCGATCCTGGCAACTCATTTTGCACCAGTTGCAGGGCTTGTCTCACCGGGCCGAACAGTTGCCGCGCCCGCATGGTTGGCTGAATGCCGCGGCCAAACCGCACAAATAACTCATCATTGAACATCACTTTCAGGCGTCCAACAGCATTGCTCACTGCGGGTTGCGACATACCCAGTGAGTGAGCTGCTCGCGTAATGTTCTGCATTTGCATTACGGCATCAAAAACGGTGAGTAGATTAAGATCGACACTACGTAAGTGAATATCGCCTGCCCCTTTTCCCAAGAAATTTCCTGAATTATATTCAGACATATCTAACTCCACTAAGTCCCATGTAGATAATTCTGCTCACGCACAAGAAACACGCTGCCAAATTCAGCACTTTTATTATTCCCATGCAGCAAAATTAGTTATCTCAATTGCTATCCATTAAAGATAACAATTGAGCATCATCCAATATAAATTTGGTTCAACAGTGCGCACCTTTGTGCCCTGAATAATACCTAAATCACCAGATAAAGAGACACTGATGGCATACTAACAATTTAGTAGCAACGGCACCCAAGTAATAGACTCAGTCTGTTTACCCGCTTCTACAATGAATAAGACCACAAAAATAGATATTGAACAATCATGCAATATAAAAATGAATGCTTTTACCACCAACCCATTTCATCTTCCCGCAAGTTTCTTTAATGATAATTTGCATAACATATAGTTTCTATAAAAATCATTTGCAGCATAAATATCCTTAACCTCACAAAGCTCTCTATACGATCTTCAATATCAAAGAGAATTTTAACGTAGCAGCCTCGAGAAGCAATGCGGTATCGCAATATTCGGGCTATTTATGCTAAAAACCTCGCAAAGCTGTCGATTTTTTTAACCTGAATACGACTTTTTTTTCCGAACTTTACTCTGTTGAGCATTTTGACTTATTAGCTATCGAATCCTATGCCTTGTTTTCACTCAAGTGTTGACATCACTCAGTGAATAAAGTATCAAATTAAGCAACGCACACGACAAGAGAAGTTGAATCACATGATCCGTATGACTCTCCTACTAGGCCTACTACTTAACGCATCTTCATTGCGCGGTATGCCAGTGGGCAGAGTTCGGGGCTGATTCAGCCACTCACCCATAAGAAACCCGCGCTACTGCGCGGGTTTTTTTTTGCCCGCTTAGCGTGAATCTCACACGATAAGGAACAAAACGATGAGCCAGCAAGTCATTATTTTCGATACCACACTGCGTGATGGCGAACAGGCATTGCAAGCCAGTCTGAGCGTAAAAGAGAAGATTCAGATCGCTATGGCGCTGGAAAGAATGGGTGTTGACGTCATGGAAGTCGGTTTCCCGGTTTCTTCTCCCGGCGATTTTGAATCTGTGCAGACCATTGCACGCCAGATCAAAAACAGCCGGGTGTGTGGTTTAGCACGTTGTGTCGATAAGGACATTGACGTCGCGGCCGAAGCGCTGCGCGTCGCCGACGCCTTCCGTATTCACGTGTTTCTGGCCACTTCAACCTTGCACATCGAATCAAAATTAAAACGTTCCTTCGACGAAGTGCTGGCAATGGCGGTACGTTCGGTAAAACGTGCACGTAACTACACCGATGATGTCGAATTCTCCTGTGAAGATGCAGGTCGTACCCCCATCGACAATTTATGTCGCGTTGTCGAAGCGGCAATCAATGCGGGGGCTACCACCATTAATATTCCAGATACCGTTGGCTACACTACCCCTAATCAGTTTGGCGGTATTATCACCACTTTGTATGATCGTGTTCCTAACATTGATAAAGCCATTATTTCCGTCCACTGCCATGATGATCTGGGCATGGCTGTTGGTAACTCTATCGCGGCGGTACAAGCCGGAGCCCGGCAGGTAGAAGGTACGCTGAACGGGATTGGTGAACGCGCCGGTAACACGTCGTTAGAAGAAGTGATCATGGCGATCAAAGTGCGCCAGGACATCATGAATGTGCACACCAACATCAATCATCAGGAAATTTATCGCACCAGCCAATTGGTCAGCCAACTGTGTAATATGCCGATTCCTGCTAACAAGGCCATCGTCGGCACCAATGCGTTTGCACACTCTTCCGGCATTCACCAAGACGGTGTGCTGAAGAACCGCGAAAACTACGAAATCATGTCGCCACAGACCATCGGTCTGAAAGACGTACAGCTGAATCTGACCTCCCGTTCTGGCCGCGCAGCGGTGAAACACCGTATGGAAGAGATGGGCTATCAAGAACAAGATTACAATCTGGATAGCCTGTACGCCGCGTTCCTGAAACTGGCCGATAAAAAAGGCCAGGTATTTGACTACGACCTGGAAGCGTTGGCGTTCATTAATAAACAACAGGAAGAACCTGAGCATTTCAGTCTGGATTACTTTAGCGTGCAGTCCGGCAGCAGCATTATGGCAACCGCCTCCGTTAAATTAATCTGCGGCGGCGAAGAGAAGGCTGAGGCGGCCACCGGCAATGGCCCGGTTGACGCGGTATATCAGGCCATCAATCGTATTACCGACTATCCAATCGAACTGGTGAAATACCAGTTGACGGCCAAAGGCCAAGGTCGTGATGCGCTGGGTCAGGTCGATATTGTGGTTTCCTATAACGGCCGTCGCTTCCACGGCGTCGGGTTGGCAACCGACATCGTAGAATCCTCCGCCAAAGCGATGATTCACGTATTGAATAATATTTGGCGCTCTCAGCAGGTAGAAAAAGAAAAGCAGCGTCTGCAACAAAACAAACATCAAAATAATCAGGAAACGGTGTGAACATGACGAAGACTTACCACATTGCCGTCTTACCCGGAGACGGAATCGGCCCGGAAGTAATGGCTCAGGCACGCAAAGTATTGGCTGCAGTCCGCCAACGCTTTGATATTCGAATCACTGAGGCCGAATACGACGTGGGTGGCATTGCCATCGATCGCCATGGCAGCCCACTGCCCACGGCGACCGTCGAGGGGTGTGAGCAGGCTGATGCGATTTTATTCGGTTCGGTAGGTGGCCCCAAATGGGAACATCTGCCGCCGGCAGAACAACCTGAGCGCGGTGCTTTGCTACCGCTGCGTAAACATTTCAAATTGTTCAGCAACCTGCGCCCGGCACGCCTGTATCAAGGGCTGGAAGCCTTTTGCCCCTTGCGTGCCGACATCGCGGCTAACGGCTTCGACATTTTATGCGTGCGTGAATTAACCGGTGGCATCTATTTTGGTCAGCCAAAAGGCCGTGAAGGCCAAGGTATGCAGGAGCGCGCTTTTGATACTGAGGTTTATCATCGCTTCGAGATCGAGCGTATTGCGCGTATTGCTTTTGAATCGGCGCGCAAACGCCGCAATAAAGTGACGTCTATCGATAAAGCCAATGTGTTACAAAGCTCTATTCTGTGGCGTGAAGTGGTTAATGAGGTCGCCAAAGATTATCCTGACGTTTCACTGTCACATATGTACATCGATAACGCCACCATGCAGTTGATTAAGGATCCGGCGCAATTCGATGTCCTGCTGTGCTCTAATCTGTTTGGCGACATTCTGTCCGATGAGTGCGCCATGATTACCGGCTCGATGGGCATGCTGCCTTCTGCTAGCTTGAACGAGGCGGGATTCGGCCTGTATGAACCTGCTGGCGGTTCCGCACCGGATATTGCGGGCAAAGGCATCGCCAACCCGATCGCCCAAATCCTGTCGGCAACCCTGCTGTTGCGTTACAGCTTGGGGGCTGACGACGCTGCCGATGCGGTCGAACGCGCGATCAATCAGGCTCTGGAACAAGGTTACCGCACCGCCGATTTGGCTGGTGACGGCAAGGCGATCAGTACCGATGAAATGGGCGACATTATCGCTCACTTTGTGACTCAGGGGGCATAACATGGCCAAGACGTTATATCAGAAATTATATGATGCCCACGTGGTGTATCAAGCGCCCAACGAAACGCCGTTGCTGTATATCGATCGCCATCTGGTACATGAAGTCACCTCCCCGCAGGCATTTGATGGCCTGCGAGCAATGGGCCGTAAAGTGCGCCAACCGGGCAAAACCTTCGCCACGATGGATCACAACGTCTCTACGCAGACCAAAGACATCAACGCCAGCGGCGAAATGGCGCGGATTCAAATGCAGGAGCTTATCAAGAACTGTGCCGAATTCGGCGTTTCACTGTATGACTTGAATCACCCATTCCAAGGCATCGTGCACGTTATCGGGCCTGAGCAAGGTATGACACTGCCGGGTATGACTATCGTTTGCGGTGATTCTCATACCGCCACTCACGGCGCGTTTGGCTCATTGGCATTTGGTATCGGGACTTCCGAAGTCGAACACGTATTAGCGACCCAAACTCTGAAGCAAAGCCGCGCCAAGACGATGAAAATTGAGGTCACCGGCGTAGCGGCAGAAGGCATCACCGCCAAAGATATCGTGCTGGCGGTGATCGGTAAAACGGGTAGCGCAGGCGGTACCGGTCATGTTGTGGAGTTCTGTGGTCAAGCGATCGAACAGCTCAGCATGGAGGGCCGCATGACGCTGTGCAATATGGCGATCGAGATGGGTGCCAAAGCGGGTCTGGTTGCACCGGATGACACCACCTTCGCCTATCTGAAGGGCCGTCAGTTTGCGCCTACTGGTGAAAACTGGGAGCAAGCCGTGGCTTACTGGCGCACGTTAAAATCTGACGATGATGCCCAGTTCGACAGCGTCGTTACCCTGCGCGCCGAAGATATTGCACCACAGGTCACTTGGGGCACCAACCCAGGCCAAGTCATTGCCGTTAATCAGGTTATTCCGGCTCCAGAGTCATTCAACGATCCGGTGGAACGCGCTTCGGCAGAAAAAGCCTTGGCGTATATGGATCTGAAACCGGGTATTAAACTGACTGAGGTACCGATCGATAAGGTCTTCATTGGTTCTTGCACCAACTCACGTATTGAGGATTTACGTGCCGCTGCGGCCATCGCCAAAGGCCGTAAAGTGGCCAGCGGCGTGCAGGCCATTGTGGTGCCGGGTTCTGGCCCGGTCAAAGCACAGGCTGAAGCCGAAGGATTAGATAAGATCTTTATCGAAGCGGGGTTCGAGTGGCGCTTGCCCGGTTGCTCAATGTGCCTGGCCATGAACAACGATCGCTTAAATCCTGGTGAGCGCTGTGCATCCACCAGCAACCGTAACTTTGAAGGACGCCAAGGGCGTGGCGGGCGTACGCATTTGGTCAGCCCTGCGATGGCCGCCGCCGCTGCCGTTAGCGGCCATTTCGCCGACATCCGTGAATTGCACTAAGGAGCACCACCGTGGCTAAATTTACTCAACATACAGGCATCGTGGTGCCATTGGATGCGGCAAACGTCGATACCGACGCCATTATTCCGAAACAATTCTTACAGAAAGTGACGCGTACCGGTTTCGGCCAGCATCTGTTCAACGACTGGCGCTTTCTGGATGATGCCGGCCAACAGCCTAACCCTGACTTCGTGCTGAACAAACCACGCTATCAAGGTGCGAGCATTCTACTGGCTCGGGAAAATTTTGGCTGCGGCTCGTCACGTGAACATGCGCCGTGGGCGCTGACCGATTACGGTTTCAGCGTGGTGATTGCACCCAGCTTTGCCGACATCTTCTACGGCAACGCGTTTAACAATCAGCTGTTGCCGGTGACGTTGAGCGAGCAAGACGTTGATACGTTGTTCAAGCTGGTCGCAGAACACGAAGGCATTGAGTTTACCGTCGATTTAGAAAACCAGACGGTAAACGCCGGTGGCAACAGCTATTCGTTTGAAATCGACAGCTTCCGCCGCCACTGCATGATCAACGGATTGGATAGCATCGGGCTGACGCTGCAACACGAAGCAGATATCACTCAGTACGAAGCCAAGCTTCCCGACTTCCTGAACTGATTGCCAACGGTTCCCGCCAAACGGCGGGAATCGTTGCGGTTGATGGCAACGTCTTGCGATAGCTCGGGGGCCTCAGCTTGGTATAACCGATGGCTTACGCCACAACGTCACTATCGCCACGCGCCCTCTAATAACTGGCTTTGTAGCCGTCCGTTGTTTACCAATAGCCTAACCACTTCCACCACACCCCGCCAATGACTAACCAAATCAGCAGGTTGACGATACTCATCACCAAGCCCGTTTTCCACCACTCGGCCAACGTCACGTAGCCCGAACCAAAAATAATCGGGGCGGTACCGGTGGCATAATGGGTTAACGACATCATCAATGACGATGAGAAAGCCAGAATCAGACCAAGCAACATCGGCGGCGCGCCAAGCGCGATCCCCGCAGCAAAGAACGCAGCAAACATGGCGGTCACGTGTGCGGTAGTGCTGGCAAAGAAATAGTGCGAATAGAGATAAATCAACGTTAACAGCAACGTTCCCCCCACCCAACTCATGCCCATATGGGCAATACCCGTGCCGACCGTTTGTGACAGCCAAGCGATAAGCCCAAGTTTGCCCAAAAACGTCGCCATCATCACCAGCGCAGAAAACCACACCACCGTATCCCATGCGCCTTTGTGCTTTAAAATATCATCCCAACTGAGCACGCCACTACCCAGCAACACCGCCAGCCCAATCAACGCAGCGGTCGTTGGGTTTACCGCTAACGCTGGGCCAAAGATCATCGCCGGAATGCCTGCCCACAACACCAATAACAGCGCAAACACGGCCAGGGTAATTTTCTCTGCACGCGTCACCGCTCCCAGCGACCGTAGTTTTTCCTGCGCGAAGTGCGGCGCATCTGGCGTACTTTTTATTTCCGGCGAATAAAGTAAATAAATCACCAACGGCATCACAATCAACGCGCAAATCCCCGGCACCAACGCCGCCAGCGCCCACGTGCCCCAAGTCAGCTCAACGCTATCGTGAGTACCTTTAGCGATAAGGCTAACCACTAATGGGTTAGGAGCCGTCGCGGTGATAAACATCGCCGATGTGATGGGGTTGATGTTGTAATTCACCAGCGACAGATAACGCCCGATTTTCCCCGACGTGTTGAGAGCGGGCGAAGAACCAAAACTGTCGGCGATCGACTTCATGATGGGGTGAATAATCCCGCCACCGCGCGCGGTATTGCTCGGCGTCACCGGAGCGAGTGTGGTTTCCGCCAGCGTTAACGCATAGGCAATGCCCAGCGTTTTCTTGCCAAACAACGAAATAAAGTAATAGCCAATCCGCCCCCCCAAGCCGGTTTTATTTAGGCTCAGTGAAATCATGATCGAGAAACCAATCAGCCAAATCAACGGATTGGAGAACCCGCTCAGCGCGTCACTCAACGCTGCCGAGGGATTACCGGGATGCGTAACCTGAGTGAGCGCTACCAAGGCCATGGCAATGATCGAAACCGCCCCAATTGGCATCGCTTTGCCAATAATGGCAATAATGGTGCCGATAAACAGCGCCAGTAGTTGCCAGGCATTTGATTCAACGCCGTCGGGTACCGGAATGACGAACCAGATAAATAGCGCAGCGGAGACTGCAATCAAGGAGGGAACCGGTTTGAGCGGCGTTAGTTTGTCCATAACACACCCGTTTTCAACGAAGCGACATCTCAGTGACAAGATGGCCAGCGCACAGCGCGCGGCAAGTGGATTTAGCTTGGGGGAATGGTGTTAGCGCCTCAATGACATACATCAATGATAGCGACATTAGCCATCATACTTCACGTACGCGGCTGCATAACCACAGTGAGAGTGCAGCCAGCAGCACCGCCAGCCAATACACCGCATAATGGCCGAGATTTTCGACCAGCGCACCTTGTAAAATCCCTGCCAGAATCACACCGGTGGAAATACTGTTGGTGAATAGGGTGGTGGCGGCACCTGGCCGACCCGGCATTAAATCCTGAAAATACAGCATGCCAATCCCGGCGATAATACCGATGAAAATGGCATTGAATAATTGTAACGCGATCAACGCCGACTTGAACTGAAACAGCACCAAACCGGCATAAAACAGGATGCCAGCCGTCACAGCAAACAACATCATCTTGCGCTTGCCAAAACGTTTGACCACATATCCCGCCAACAGCATTGCCGGAATTTCCAGCCCAGCGGCAGTCCCCATCAACAAGCCAGCCAACCGCTCTGGCAGCCCAAGATCCTGAGTAATGTACAGTGGCATATCAATGATATACATGGTGTTGCACGTCCACATCAGCATTGATGCCAAGAATAACCGGCGCACATCTCGGTTGCGCCAGGCGCTAGGCGGTGCGATCGGGGATACGTTCAGGCTGCCAGTTTGCGCTTCGCGCGGTACTGACGGCAAACAAAACCATACCAACAACCCGCTGAGGACAAAAATGCCTGCGGCAATCAAGAACATCACGGTAAAGCCGTAGTTCAGCGCCAAAGTAAATGACAACGGTGGCCCAATGACCCAAGCCAATGATAGCTGAGCACGCATTACCGAACTGAACATCACCACTTCACGTGCCGAACTATCGGCATATTCACGCGCCAAGGCAAAAATTTGCGGCATCGCAGTATTGGCGATCGCCGCCAGCAGCACCCCGGCGGTAATCAGCGTCAAATAATCCCGATTAAAGGCAAACAGCGTACAGTTACCAACCGCCATCAGGCAGCAGAGCAAAATCAGTTTACGGCGATCGCCCCGCGTATCTGAACGTTTTGCCAGCAAAAAGCTAACGATAATGCCAGCAACGGCGTTAACGGTATAAAACAGCCCGACCCACAGTGGCCGAACGTTAACCTCCGTCGTCAAAAACAGGCTCAACGTTGGCGCTTGTAAGGCTCCCGCAATACCGGAAAGAAAAGCGACAATCAGGAAAGCAGCAAAAACAGGATTAAAACGGTGCAGCCACCCACGTTTAACATTCATACCCGCATCCCTGATCAGAGGTAAAAAGGTTATGCTACAGAAGGACATGCCGAGAATAAAGCCACGAGAGACGATAAAAAAACCAGTGGGTTACCCCACTGGCTGGTGAAGAGCACCATTACTCAGAAACCGGTTATACCCAAGATAATTCGAGTTGCTTGTAGGCGGCAACTGAATGAGTCCCTGGGAGCATAGCCAACTATGTGACCAGGGTGAAGGAAGGCAGCCAACACCCAAGCAACGTGAAGTATGAAGGGTCTATTCATTATCCTTCACGCTGCACCGTAGCCAGCCTCACAGCGCAGCTCAAATTATTTCAAGTGCCAACCTCTGCTACTTAGAGGCGTTCACGATATTGTTCATCCGTCAGCGTCGGCGTATCCCACTGGGTTAAATGAGCCAGCATCTCCATGCGTGCCTGCGGCGGTATCAACGTCAACCAGTCGGCATGTTGGCGGTTAATCGCGGCGAAATAACGCTGATAAAACTGCTTCGACAATAAAATCTTCATAAGCCGTCCCCCTTTCAATGGATAAAAGTATCGGCGTAATATAGGGAAAGATAAATTGACGAGTTCATCGCGGAGCGTTCCTCTTTTATGTCAACTTCACGCCTGCAACAACAGTTCATCCGCCTGTGGCAACGCTGCCACGGCGAGACCACCGAAACCACGCTGCAAGAACTGGCCGAGGTACTCAGTTGTTCACGCCGCCACGTCCGCTCGTTGCTGGGTGCCATGCAGCGAGAAGGTTGGCTCACTTGGCAGGCGGAAGTCGGGCGCGGCAAGCGCTCGCAGCTCATCTTCAATTACACCGGTCTGGCTCTACAGCAACAACGTGCAGAGGCGTTACTCGAACAGGATCATATCGATCAGTTGGTGCAATTAGTCGGCGATAAAAGTGTGGTACGCCAGATGCTGTTGTCGCAACTTGGCCGCAGTTTCCGCCAAGGTAAGCACATCTTACGCGTGTTGTACTACCGCCAACTCTATAACCTCTTACCCGGATCGGCGCTGCGCCGCTCAGAAACGCACCTAGCGCGGCAGATTTTCAGCGGATTGACGCGAATAAATGAGGAAAATGGGGAACTCGAAGCCGATCTGTCTCACCACTGGCAAGCCTTAACCCCGCTACATTGGCGCTTTTATCTGCGGCCAGTGATTCATTTTCATCATGGCCGTGAGTTGGAGATGGAGGACGTGATCTTATCACTCGCAAGGTTAATCCCTCAGCCACTGTTTTCACATCTCGATCGCGTCACGTCACCAACGACCAATGTTATCGATGTTCACTTACATACCCCTGACTACTGGTTGCCTTGGCTGCTGGGCAGCGTACATGCGATGATTTTGCCGCGCGAATGGCACAATCTGCCGGATTTCGCCCGTCACCCGATTGGCACTGGTCCCTACCGCGTAGTACGTAACCATCAAAACCAGATGAAAATTCACGCTTTTGATGATTATTTTGGCTTTCGCGCACTGATTGACGAGGTCAATATCTGGGTACTGCCTGAGGTAACGGAGGAGTTGGTGCACTCCGGCGTACAGTTACAGGCTGACGACACCGTTAACAACGAGCTGGAAAGTCGGTTGGAAGAAGGGTGTTATTTCTTACTGTTCGATCAGCGCTCAGCGCAGTGTCGCGATCCGGCGATCCGCCGTTGGCTATGCGAACTGATCAACCCTATTGCGTTACTGAGCCACGCGGATCCGGTATACCAACGTTATTGGTCACCCGCCTATGGCATTTTACCGCGCTGGCATCACAACTGTGAACTGGGGCAGCAACCCAAACCGCAAGGATTAACCGAACTGACGTTGACCTATTACGGCGAGCATTCCGAGTTTTACGCCATCAGCGGAGCCATTGAACCCTTGTTAGCGGCGCACGGCATCAAGTTGAATGTGCAAATTATCGATTATCAACAATGGCACCAAGGCGATGCGCACAGCGATCTGTGGCTGGGCAGCGCTAACTTCTATTTACCGTTGGAATTTTCGCTATTCGCAACGCTGTACGAACTGCCATTGATGCAACACTGCATGAGTGAAGATCTCAGCCAGGATGCCACAATGTGGCGAGATAACCGCTTGCCGTTGGCTGAGTTCTGTCAGCGATTAGTGAATCAGCATCATTTGCATCCGTTGTTCCACCACTGGCTGAAACTGCACGGCCAGCGCAGTATGCGCGGCGTTCGCATGAATACGCTTGGCTGGTTTGATTTTAAATCGGCCTGGTTTGCGCCACCGGAAGCATAATCGTCTTTCACCGATGCAACTTACTCTTTACAATAGCGCCGTCTCAACGGGGTGCAGAAACAATTTTTGCTGAGATATACCCACACAACGGCGTTGCGGCCACACGGCAACCACGCCATTGATAAAGGGGATAAACCCGTCGAACCTGATCCGGTCAATACCGGCGGAGGGATTTGAGCATGGCAGCCGCAGCTGCCCTCAGAGACCTTGCCCCTATTATTACAGGAGTGCAAAGTGATCAAAAAATACCTGCCCTGCCTCTTTTTGCTGCTCGCAGCACCCGCATTGGCAAAAGAAACCCTGACGGTTTACACCTACGATTCGTTCGCCGCCGAATGGGGCCCGGGCTCTGCCATCAAAAAAGCCTTCGAAGCAGAGTGCGACTGTGAACTGAAGTTTGTCGCACTGGAAGATGGCGTGTCATTGCTCAATCGGCTACGTATGGAAGGCAAAAACAGCAAGGCAGACGTGGTGCTGGGATTAGACAATAACCTGTTGCACGCCGCTCAGCAGACCGATCTGTTTGCACCTAGCGATATTGATAACAGTAAACTCACGCTGCCCGGCGGTTGGCAGAACAAAACCTTCGTCCCCTATGATTACGGCTATTTCGCCTTCGTTTACAACAAACAGACGCTGAAGCATCCGCCCAAAAGCCTCAAAGAGCTGATCAGTAGCCCACACCCTTGGAAAGTGATCTATCAGGATCCGCGCACCAGCACGCCGGGGTTGGGACTGCTGCTTTGGATACAGAAAGTCTATGGCGATCAGGCACCGCTTGCGTGGCAGCAATTGGCGAAAAAAACCGTTACCGTTACCAAAGGCTGGAGCGAGGCCTACGGTTTATTCCTGAAAGGCGAAGGCGATTTGGTACTGAGCTACACCACATCCCCGGCCTATCATCTGATCGAAGAGAAAAAGGACACCTACGCAGCGGCCAATTTTAGCGAAGGTCACTATTTGCAAGTTGAAGTAGCCGGTAAGCTAAAAGCCAGTAAGCACCCTCAATTAGCGGAACGCTTCATGCAATTTATTGTGACCCCCGCGTTCCAGAATACCCTTCCAACGGGCAACTGGATGTACCCGGTGATCAACACGTCTCTGCCGTCCGGTTTTGAACGCATGACCGTGCCACAAACCGCATTGCAATACAGCGCGGAAGAGGTCGCGAAACAACGCAGCAACTGGATACGCGCATGGCAAACCGCCGTCAGCCAGTGATCCCACGTTGGCTATGGCCCGGGCTAGTGGCCGCCAGCGTTATTTTGCTGGTCGCCTTGCTGGCCTTCGGCTCGCTGTGGCGTCATGCGCCGCAAAGCGACTGGCGTGCTATTTGGCAGGATAGTTATTTGTGGCACGTGGTGCGCTTCACCTTCTGGCAGGCTCTGCTGTCCGCATTGATCTCGGTGTTGCCCGCCATTGCGTTGGCGCGCGCGCTGTATCGCCGCCGTTTTCTTGGCCGCACGCTGCTACTTCGGCTGTGCGCCATGACACTGGTATTGCCAGTGTTGGTTGCGGTGTTTGGGCTGCTCACCGTTTATGGCCGTCAGGGATGGTTAGCAACCCTGTGCGGCTGGTTGAGCGTGGAATATCATTTTTCGCCGTACGGGCTGCAAGGTATTCTGCTGGCACATCTGTTTTTCAACCTGCCGTTAGCCACCCGTCTGCTGTTACAAGCGCTGGAAAACGTTCCGGTAGAACAGCGCCAATTGGCGGCGCAGTTAGGCATGAACGGTTGGCAACAGTTTCGCTTTGTCGAATGGCCCGCACTACGTCGTCAAATTTTACCGAGTGGCGCACTGATTTTCATGTTGTGCTTCGCCAGTTTCGCCACCGTGTTGTCACTGGGCGGCGGGCCGCAGGCCACCACTATCGAACTGGCGATCTATCAGGCATTAAGCTACGACTACGATCTCAGCCGCGCCGCATTACTGGCTTTGATTCAATTAACCTGCTGTCTGGGGTGGGTGATACTCAGCCAACGGCTGAGTCAGGCGCTACCGGTTGGCAATACGCAGGCCTTCCACTGGCGCAATCCGGAAGATAACCGTTGGCAACGCGCTACGGATTGCCTGCTGATCGTCGCCGCCTTGCTCTTGTTACTGCCTCCGCTACTGGCGGTCGTGGTGGACGGCGCCAATCAGGGGATGCTCCGCGTCTTGCAACAGCCAGTTTTATGGCAGGCATTATTGACCTCGTTGCGTATTGCGATTGGCGCCGGTTTACTGTGTGTCGTATTGACCATGATGCTGCTGTGGAGCAGCCGCGAACTGAAATTACGGCAGCGTCTGCGCTGGGGGCAAATGCTAGAACTGAGTGGGATGGTCATCCTAGCGATGCCAGGTATCGTGTTGGCGACCGGTTTTTTCTTGCTGTTTAGCGATACGTTAGGACTGCCGCAATCCCCTTATGCACTGGTGATATTGACCAATGCGCTGATGGCAGTTCCTTACGCATTAAAAGTATTGGATAACCCGATGCGCGACGTAGCAGAACGCTACAATCCGCTGTGTCTGTCGCTGGGGATGCAAGGTTGGCAACGGCTGCGTTGGATCGAATTGAAAGCCCTGCGCCGCCCACTGTCGCAAGCGCTCGCCTTCGCCTGTGTCCTATCAATTGGCGATTTCGGCGTGGTGGCCTTGTTTGGCAATGAGCAATTTCGTACCCTGCCTTTCTATCTTTATCAACAAATTGGTGCCTATCGCAGCAACGACGGTGCCATTACCGCGCTGTTATTGTTAATACTGTGCTTCCTGTTATTCACCCTGATTGAACGCTTACCGGGCCGCAATGATAAAGCTTGAGAAACTCACTTACCTGTATGAACACTTGCCGATGCGGTTTGATCTGAGCATCCAGCCGGGCGAACGCGTGGCGGTGCTCGGCCCCAGCGGCGCGGGAAAAAGCACGTTGCTCAGCCTGATTGCCGGCTTTTTGCCCGCAACCAGCGGCACACTGCGACTCAACGGCAACGACCATACCCATACGTCACCGTCAAAAAGACCGGTCTCGATGCTATTTCAGGAAAATAACCTGTTTGCCCATCTGACGGTAAGACAAAACATCGGATTAGGGCTGGATCCCGGCTTACGCTTGAACCTTCAGCAACACCAGCACGTCGAGCGCATTGCCGAACAGGTCGGGCTCAACGACCACCTACCACGCTTACCTTCGCAACTGTCTGGCGGCCAGCGCCAACGTGCGGCATTGGCGCGTTGCCTCATTCGTCAACAGCCGATCCTGTTGCTTGATGAACCCTTTTCAGCGCTCGATCCCGCCTTGCGCAGTGACATGTTGCAACGGCTAGATGAGGTGTGTCACCAGCGCAACCTGACATTGCTGATGGTGTCGCATAACCTAGATGATGCCGCTCGCATCGCCCAACGCACGCTGCTGGTGGTCGATGGGCGAATCTATTACGACGGCCCGACTCAAGCGCTGCTCGATGGCAGCGCGGCTGAAGCCAGCATATTGGGTATAGCGATTAAAGCGTGATCTGGCGCGCGTTTTTTATGCTGCGCCAATAAACCTGTTGTGCGAATTTTGCACCTGTGGTTTTATAAAATTCTGTATTTCATTACTGATGATAAGGTTCCCTGTGATCGCATCCTCGCTGACTTCGACCCTACTTATTACCGCGCTACCCGCCGCGGTGGTCGTCGTGCGTGTGGTGGTGGTCGTCGGCAATGCGCCGTAGGGTCTGAATCAACGCATCGATTCCCAAACCCCGCCGGCGCAAACCGGGCGGGGTTTCTTGTTTCTATACCCTGCTCAGCGAAGCGAACCGGCTCTGAGAAAAGGATAGGAACATGGCAATTTCGGATACACCTCATCCACGGCAGCGCTTTACCGGCGCCCAGTTGATTGTCTATCTGCTGGAGCGTCAAGGCATCACTACCGTCGCCGGTATTCCCGGAGGCGCAGCACTACCGCTGTATGACGCACTGAGCCAAAGCCATAAGATTCACCACGTTTTGGCCCGTCATGAGCAGGGAGCTGGCTTTATGGCACAAGGCATGGCACGGGCTAACGGCAAAGCAGCGGTGTGTATCGCGTCCAGTGGGCCAGGTGCTACCAACTTGGTTACCGCCATTGCCGATGCCAAACTCGATTCAATTCCGCTGGTGTGCATCACCGGGCAGGTGCCCTCTTCAATGATCGGCACCGACGCGTTCCAAGAAGTGGATACCTACGGCATTTCTATCCCGATCACGAAACATAATCATCTGGTACGCGATATCCGCGAGTTACCGCAGGTGATGTACGACGCATTCCGCATCGCGGAATCTGGCCGCCCTGGGCCGGTATGGATCGATATTCCAAAAGACGTACAAACTGCCGAAATCGAACTGGAACAATTACCGCCGATCGCGACGCCCGACCCGGCCCCCGCATTCGCAACCGACGACGTACGCCAAGCGGCAGCCCTGATCAATCAGGCCAAACGGCCTATCTTGTATCTGGGCGGCGGCATCATCTGCGCAGACGCACACCGGGCGGCGTTAACGCTGGCGGAACGTGCCAACTTGCCCACCACCATGACGCTGATGGCGCTGGGCGCAATGCCGGTCGATCACCCGCTGTCACTGGGTATGTTAGGGATGCACGCCGCGCGCAGCACCAACTTTATTTTACAAGAAGCTGACCTGCTGATCGTACTAGGGGCACGTTTTGACGACCGCGCGATCGGTAAAACCGAGCAATTCTGCCCGAATGCGAAAATCATTCACGTCGATATCGACCGCGCCGAGCTGGGTAAAGTCAAACAGCCGCAGGTGGCCATTCATGGCGACGTTGGCCAAGTACTGCAACAGTTACTGCCGCAGATCGATGCGCAGCCGCGCAGTGAATGGCTGACTACCGTGAACGATCTAAAACGCGAGTTTCCATTCAGTATGCCAAACGCCGACGATCCATTGAGCCATTATGGTCTGGTACTGGCAGCCGCGCGCTGCGTTGACGAAAGCGCCATTATCACTACCGACGTCGGTCAGCATCAGATGTGGGTAGCGCAGGCTTACCCACTGCGCCGCCCACGCCAGTGGATGACGTCTGGAGGCCTTGGCACCATGGGATTTGGCCTGCCGACGGCAATTGGTGCCGCACTGGCTGAACCACAGCGCAAAGTGCTGTGTTTTTCCGGTGATGGCAGCCTGATGATGAACATTCAAGAGATGGCCACCGCGGTAGAACACGATCTCGACGTAAAAATCATTCTGATGAACAATCAGGCGCTGGGGTTAGTACACCAGCAACAAACCTTATTTTATCAGCAGCATATTTTTGCCTCTGCCTATCCGAAACGCACTGATTTCATCAAGATCGCCGCCGGTTTCGGCCTGGATACCTGTGATTTGAATGCAGCAGCGGATCCTCACGCGGCGCTGGCAGAAGCCATCCAGCGCCCCGGCCCTTGCCTGATCCACGCGCTGATCGATACCCACGAAAAAGTCTTCCCGATGGTGCCCCCCGGTGCCGCTAACATCGACATGATTGGAGAATAAACCATGCCAGAAGCAAAAAATTCACAGGTGATCCTCGAGCTGGCGGTTCGCAACCATCCGGGTGTGATGTCGCACGTTTGCGGCCTATTTGCTCGTCGCGCCTTCAACGTGGAAGGTATTTTGTGTATGCCGTTAAAAGACGGTAAGCAAAGCCGCATCTGGCTATTGGTCGCCGATGACCAGCGTTTGGTGCAGATGATAAGCCAGGTCGAAAAGCTCGAAGACGTGCTACAGGTAAAACGCCACAGCGAAGACGTGCGGGTATTTGAACAGTTAGAAACGTTTTTCCAATAGGCTTACCGCGCCCTGATACCGGGGCGCGCTGGCATCATTACCCGGCGAGAACTTGCCACAACAGGTGGCGATAAACGGGCATCAAGGGTTGCTGGCACATCACGTAGAAACAGGCAACGGCAGCAACCGTGCTGAGGACGCAAGCAACACGCAAACGTATCGGTGTCAGCCAAGCACTCAACCGATCGGTGCCACGCTTGCTTTCTCGCCACCAACGCCAACTCAGCCACGCGGCTAACCACACCAACACCACGACGGCGAACAATAGCCATTTGAACACTGCGCCATTAGCGCTGGCAGGAATATCGATTGCCACACCCGCCAGAATACCGGGAAAGAAATACACCGGTGGCCACGTAACGCAGCCGATAACGTTCGGCAAGGCAAATTTATAGGGCGGCAGTTCGAGCATCCCCGCGACCATGGGTACCAAGGGGCGCGTCGGCCCCACAAAACGCCCTAGCAATACGGTAAAAATACTGTGCTGATGCAACGCATGTTCCGTACGGTCAAGCATCGCTTTGTGTTTTTTCAAAAATGACCAACGATGCAGCGGCCCTTTGAACGCACGACCAATAAAATAGGAAATCCAGTCACCCAATAAACAACCGACAATCCCCGCCGCCCACGCCAAATAAAAATCCACCTGTCCGCTGCCAATTAGCGCACCAATGCTGGCCATCATCACCGTGCCCGGCAGCAACAAACCCACCAAAGCCAACGATTCCAGAAACGCCACCAGCGCGATCACCATCAAGGTGAAAGCCAATGACTGAGTAATCAGATGCTGCAAATAGGCTTCCATTAAACCTCTATTGAGTATTGAAAATCGCCGGGCCGAAGATTGTCCAGTCAGTGTATAAACGAGTCAACTGCTGAATTGTATGCGTTTTTGGCAGCGTAGCACGACGATAGACAATGACTGTATAAAAAACCATACTGTAACCTAATAATTTAGCGCAACGTCTTCCGCCGCACTCCGCCGGGTATACGCAATTCACCGCGCCACACGGCGGCATACTCAAGAGATCTCACATTGTAACCAAGCGGCCTGAAAGTGAGTCCTAAGAAGCTTACTCCGGTAAGTGACTGGGGATGAACACACACAGCCAACAACGCTGCGGCTTGAG
>NZ_JBNNGK010000001.1:130277-445779 GCF_050268245.1 Serratia sp. NPDC078593
AAAGACGAAGTATACCCAATGGATTTCATGTTGCAGCTAGGCGGCCAGAGGGTGAATTCCCAGGAGCTTACTCCGGTAAGTTACGGGGATGAACACACACAGCCAACAACGCTGCGGCTTGAAAGACGAAGTATACCCAATGGATTTCATGTTGCAGCTAGGCGGCCAGAGGGTGAATTCCCAGGAGCTTACTCCGGTAAGTTACGGGGATGAACACGCGCAGCCAACAACGCTGCGGCTTGAAAGACGAAGTATACCCAATGGATTTCATGTTGCAGCTAGGCGGCCAGAGGGTGAATTCCCAGAAGCTTACTCCGGTAAGTGACTGGGATGAACACGCGCAGCCAACAACGCTGCGGCTTGAAAGACGAAGGGTATATGACAACACCACAACAAGGCTTCCTCCTCACGCGCCACTGGCGCGACACGCCAGCGGGCAGCGAAGTCGAATTCTGGCTGGCAACCGATCATGGCCCAAAAAACTTACGTTTACCCCCGCAGACGTCGGTGGCGTTTATTCCGCTAGAACAGCGCCAGCGCGCCGAATTATTGCTCCGTGGCGAACGGCGGATCGAACTGAAAACGCTGCCGTTAAAAGATTTCCACGCCCGGCCGGTATTGGGTTTGTATTGCCTACAGCATCGTCAGTTGATGCGGGTGGAAAAACTGCTGAAAGAGGGTGGCGTTAACATTTATGAAGCGGATATTCGCCCGCCAGAACGTTATTTAATGGAACGCTTCATCACCGCGCCGGTGTGGTTCAATGGGCAAGACAACGGCAGTGGCGTGTTGGTGAACGGTCAAATGAAGCCGTCGCCAGATTATCGTCCGACGTTAAAACTGGTCTCGCTGGATATTGAAACCACCGCCCGCGGCGAACTGTACTCGATCGCCTTGGAAGGCTGTGGGCAGAGGCAAGTTTATATGCTTGGCCCAGCCAACGGGGGGAACGAAACGCTAGATTTCGATTTGGAATATTGCGCCAGCCGTCCGCAACTGCTGGAGCGCCTTAATGAGTGGCTTGAACGCCACGACCCGGATGCGATTATTGGCTGGAACCTGATTCAATTTGATCTACGCGTGCTGCAAAAACATGCTGAACGCTATCAGATCCCGCTACGCTTCGGCCGCGCTGGCAACCTGCTGGAGTGGCGCGAGCACGGTTTCAAACAGAATCACTATTTTTGCTCGGCCGCGGGCAGGCTGATTATTGACGGTATCGAGGCGCTGAAATCCGCCACTTGGAACTTTCCGTCATTCAGTTTGGAATATGTCGCGCAAACGCTGCTGGGAGAAGGTAAATCGATTGATAATCCCTATCAACGCATGGCGGAAATTGATCGACGCTTCGCGGAGGATAAACCGGCGCTGGCGCGTTATAACCTGAAAGACTGTGAGTTAGTGACACGCATCTTCGCTAAAACCGAACTGCTGACCTTCTTACTTGAACGCGCCACCGTGACCGGTCTGGCTGCCGATCGCAGCGGTGGATCCGTCGCCGCTTTCAGCCACTTATATATGCCGCGCATGCACCGGCAAGGTTATGTGGCGCCCAACCTCGGTGAATTGCCCGAAGAACACAGCCCTGGCGGCTTCGTGATGGATTCACAGCCCGGCCTATATGATTCAGTGCTGGTGTTAGATTACAAAAGTCTGTACCCCTCGATTATCCGCACTTTTTTGATCGACCCGGTGGGGCTGGTAGAAGGTTGCCTGCATCCTGATGATGCCGATTCCGTTCCGGGTTTTCGCCAGGCACGTTTTTCACGGAGCAAACATTGCCTACCGGCGATTGTCAGCCAGATTGGGCAAGGTCGTGAAGCGGCCAAACAGCAGCAAAATGCACCGCTGTCGCAAGCATTAAAGATCATCATGAACGCGTTCTACGGTGTGCTGGGTTCCAGCGGCTGTCGGTTTTTCGATCCGCGGCTGGCGTCATCCATTACGCTACGCGGCCATGAAATCATGCGGCAAACGCGCGAACTCATCGAAGCACGCGGTTATCAAGTGATTTATGGCGATACCGACTCCACGTTCGTGTGGTTGAAACAGCCCCACAGCGAAGCACAGGCGACACACATTGGGCGTAAACTAGTCAACTACGTCAATCAGTGGTGGCAGCAACATTTACAAGAAAAATACCAATTGGCAAGCGCGCTGGAGCTGGAGTTTGAAACGCATTATTGCCGCTTTTTAATGCCAACCATTCGTGGGGCAGAGCAAGGCAGCAAAAAACGCTATGCCGGGCTAATCGTCAACGCGGATGGCAGCGAGCATATGGTATATAAGGGGTTGGAAACGGTTCGCACCGACTGGACCCCGCTGGCGCAACAATTCCAGCAACAACTTTATCAGTTGATCTTCAAGCAACAACCCTATCAAGATTTTGTACGTGAATACGTAGCAAAAACGCTCAACGGCGAGTTTGACGATCGACTGGTGTATCGCAAGCGTCTGCGTCGACGGCTAGAGGAATATCAGCGTAACGTGCCGCCGCACGTGCGTGCTGCGCGCATGGCCGATGAGTATAATCGCCAGCAAAATCGGCCACTGCAATACCAGAGCGGCGGTTGGATCAGTTACGTCATGACGCTCTCCGGGCCGGAGCCCTTGGAAACGCTGCGATCGGCTATCGATTACGACCATTACCTTGAACGTCAGCTACAACCGGTAGCAGACGCTATACTTCCTTTCTTGCATGATGATTTTGCCACGTTAGTCACCGGGCAGATGGGGTTATTCTAAACGGCGGCAGGTCAAGCAAAAACGCCGATTTTTTGCCAAATGCCCCTAGAATGCGGAAGGAAAAAATTCCTCGGGTTTTACAGGTGACGAACGCGTCGCCTTCCATTACCATAGCGCCCTTCCCAAATTCTGAACATTGCCCGTGGCGTTGCATGACGTATATACCCGTCATACTTCACGTTGCATGTGTATTGGCTGCGCTCGTTCACCCGAGTTACTTACCAGTGGGATTCACTTCCTTGCCGCCTTCCTGCAACGCGAATTATTTAGGGTATACATGGGAGTTATAGCTATTGCCCGTCAAATCAAAAATATATACCCGGAGTCATTGGCGTTATCGCCAGACGGCCAAAGCGAATCACTACGAGCGTTGACTCAGGTCAGCAACCATGCGATTCGCCCATCAGCTAACGTCACGTGACAAGGGTATTACCGGGTTTAATACAGGTCGTTGTATCACAGCGACAGGACTTACTTTAAAGAATCGAGCCGACAAACTATGCCTTTTACACTTGGTCAACGCTGGATCAGCGATACGGAAAGCGAATTAGGACTGGGAACCGTCGTGGCGCTAGATGCGCGTATGATTACCCTGCTTTTCCCCGCCACCGGTGAAAACCGCCTCTATGCCAGAAATGATTCGCCAATCACCCGCGTGATGTTCAACCCGGGTGACACCATCAGCAACCACGAAGGTTGGCAGCTGCAGGTGGAGGAAGTGAAAGAGGACAACGGGCTTCTGACCTATATCGGTACCCGTCTGGACACCCAAGAAACCGGTGTGGCCATGCGTGAAGTGCTGCTCGACAGCAAACTGACCTTCAGCAAGCCACAGGATCGGCTGTTTGCCGGCCAAATTGACCGTATGGATCGCTTTGCCCTGCGCTTTCGGGCGCGTAAATATCAAAGTGAGCAATATCGTCTGCCGTTTGCTGGCTTGCGCGGTATGCGTGCCAGCCTAATCCCGCATCAGTTGCACATTGCCTATGAAGTCGGCCAGCGTCATGCGCCGCGCGTATTATTGGCTGATGAAGTGGGTTTGGGTAAAACCATCGAAGCCGGCATGATCATTCATCAACAACTGCTAGCTGGCCGCGCTGAACGCGTGCTGATCGTGGTGCCAGAAACCCTACAGCATCAGTGGCTGGTCGAGATGATGCGCCGCTTCAACCTGTATTTCTCTCTGTTTGATGACAGCCGCTATAGCGAAGCCAAGCTCGACAGCAGCAACCCGTTTGAAACAGAACAGTTGGTGATCTGCTCACTGGACTTTGTGCGCCGTAACAAACAACGTCTGGAAGAACTGGCCGATGCTCAATGGGATCTGCTGGTCGTCGATGAAGCACATCACCTGGCCTGGAGCGAAGAAGCACCGAGCCGCGAATATCAAGTGATTGAGCAGTTGGCGGAACATATTCCCGGCGTACTGTTGCTGACCGCAACCCCAGAGCAGTTGGGGCAACAAAGCCACTTTGCCCGCTTGCGCCTGCTGGATCCTAACCGTTTCCACGACTATCACGAGTTCGTGACCGAACAGCAAAAATACCGTCCCGTGGCCGATGCCGTTACCCTGCTGCTGAGCGGTGAACGTCTGGCTAACGACAAACTGAATCTGCTCGGCGAGTTGATTGACGAACAAGATATCGAACCGCTGCTGAAAGCTGCCAACAGCGATAGCGATGGCGCCGAATCGGCCCGTCAGGAACTGGTCACGATGTTGATGGATCGTCACGGTACCAGCCGTGTGCTGTTCCGTAATACCCGCCACGGCGTGAAGGGCTTCCCACATCGTCATCTGCACCAGATCAAGCTGCCGTTGCCGACCCAGTATCAGACTGCAATCAAAGTCTCCGGCATTATGGGCGCGAAAAAGAGTGTTGAGGCACGCGCACGCGACATGCTGTACCCGGAACAGATCTACCAAGAGTTTGAAGGCGAGAACGCCACCTGGTGGAACTTTGACCCACGTGTTGAATGGTTGCTGAACTATCTGGTCGCAAACCGCCACGAGAAAGTGCTGGTCATCTGCGCCAAGGCAACCACCGCATTGCAACTTGAACAAGTGCTGCGCGAACGAGAAGCCATCCGTGCCGCGGTGTTCCACGAAGGGTTAAGCATCATCGAACGTGACCGGGCCGCCGCTTACTTCGCATCCGAAGAGGAAGGCGCTCAGGTGCTGCTGTGTTCTGAAATCGGCTCTGAAGGCCGCAACTTCCAGTTCGCCAGCCATCTGGTGATGTTCGATCTGCCGTTCAACCCTGATCTGCTGGAACAGCGCATCGGCCGTCTGGATCGTATCGGCCAACTGCACGACATCCAAATTATGGTGCCGTATTTGGAAAGTACCGCACAGGCAGTGTTGGGGCGCTGGTTCCATGAAGGGCTGGATGCGTTTGAACACACCTGCCCGACCGGCCGCACCATTTATGACAGCAGCTATGAACGCCTGATTGGCTATCTGGCCGCGCCGACCGAACAAGACGGTTTGGACGAGTTCATTCACGAGTGCCGCCAACAGCATGACCACTTGAAAGCCCAGCTTGAACAAGGCCGTGACCGCCTGCTTGAAATGCATTCTAACGGCGGTGATAAAGCGCAAGCGCTCGCCGATGCCATTGCCGAGCAAGACAATGACGTCAATCTGGTCAGCTTTGCCCTTAACCTGTTCGACATTGTGGGCATCAATCAGGATGACCGCAGTGATAATCTGATTGTACTCACGCCTTCTGACCACATGCTGGTGCCCGATTTCCCAGGCTTGCCGCAAGATGGTTGCACGGTGACGTTCGATCGTGAACAAGCGCTATCGCGGGAAGACGCGCAGTTCGTGAGTTGGGAACACCCGATCATCCGCAACGGGCTGGATCTGATCCTCTCTGGCGACACCGGGAGCTGCGCCGTTTCTTTATTGAAGAACAAAGCATTACCGATCGGCACCCTGTTGGTTGAGCTGGTGTACGTGGTCGAAGCGCAAGCGCCAAAACACTTACAACTCACCCGCTTCCTGCCACCTACGCCAATCCGTATGTTAATGGATCGCAAGGGCACCAACCTGGCAGCGCAGGTCGAGTTTGAAAGCTTCAATCGCCAACTCAATGCGGTTAACCGCCACACCTCAAGCAAATTGGTTAACGCCGTTCAGCAAGACGTACACGCTATGTTGCAGCAGGCTGAAGCGCTGGTGGAAGCCGAAGCACGTACGCTGATTGAACAAGCCAAGCAAGAAGCCGATGACAAACTCAGCACCGAACTGGCGCGTCTGGAGGCATTGAAAGCCGTCAACCCGAACATCCGTGACGACGAAGTCGAGGCGCTGGAGTTCAACCGTAAACAGGTATTGGCCAACCTGAATGAGGCGGGATGGCGTCTGGATGCAATTCGTCTGGTGGTTGTCTCTCACCAATAATCTGCCGCACAGGGAGCTTCGGCTCCCTACTTAGCCACTGAGCGGAGCCGCCATGGAACCCTACAATCCTCCTACCGATCCGATGCATATTTTGTATCAGGATGAGCATATCATCGTCGTTAACAAAGCGAGTGGGTTGCTGTCGGTGCCCGGCCGCGCACCGGAAAATAAAGACAGCCTAATGACACGCATTCAGGCCGATTTCCCCATGGCCGAATCGGTGCATCGGCTAGATATGGCGACCAGCGGCGTCATTGTGGTGGCGCTGAATAAAGCTGCCGAACGTGAACTAAAGCGGCAATTTCGCGAACGTGAGCCGAAGAAAAGCTACATCGCCAGAGTATGGGGCCACTTGGCGCAGGACGAAGGGATGGTGGATTTACCGCTCATTTGCGACTGGCCGAACCGCCCCTTACAGAAAGTGTGTTTTGAAACCGGTAAATCTGCCCAAACTGAATATCAGGTGCTGTCGCGCGATGCTGACGGCAGTACACGCGTAAAACTCACGCCTATCACCGGGCGTTCGCATCAGTTACGGGTACATATGTTAGCACTGGGTCATCCGATCCTTGGCGATGGCTTTTATGCGCCCCCCGCGGCGAAGGCGATGGCTGCTCGGCTACAGCTGCATGCCCAAGAATTACGTATCACTCATCCGGCATATCAAACAGCGATGCATTTCCGCGCCGACCCGGACTTCTAATGAAGTAAAAAAGAGCCCAGCATGCTGGGCTCTACGTTGATTACGAATGGCGACATTGCCAGCCACTGGCCAACGTTTTCAGCACGCGTTTTTACTTAAACCCTTTCTCACGCTTGATCAGGTCATACGCCGCCTGAATTTCTTGGGCTTTCTGTTTCGCCATCTCCATCATTTCCGGCGGTAACCCTTTGGCCACTAATTTATCCGGGTGATGTTCGCTCATTAGCTTGCGATAGGCGCGTTTGATGGTGGTCGCGTCATCGCTGCTATTTACCCCCAGCACTTTGCAGGCATCTTCCAACGTTGGCCCACGCTGCGCTTGCTGATAACCGCCCTGCGAGTAGCCCCCCTGTTGCTGATAGCCACCGCCAAATTGCTGGCCGCCCTCCATCATGCGCAGGAACTGATCGAACTGCGCCCGAGAAATCCCCAGCTCCTCGGCGATCACATACAGTACCTGACGCTCATTGGGGTGCAGCGAACCGTCGGCGAATGCCGCCTGAATCTGAATTTCCAGAAACATCCGAATAAGATCGAAACGCCCAAAACAGATGCTGCGAAACTGTTGCAACGCCTCACGCAGCGGGAAATTGCCCTGCTTACCTTCGCGGAAGGCCTGTTGAGCAGCGGTACGTGCTTCGCCATGCAGTTGCATGCGGTCCATAAACAAACTGGCGATTTGAATATCCGCTTCGGTCACGCGCCCTTTTGATTTGGTGAGGTGCCCCATGACTTGAAAAGTGGTGCGGAAAAACAACGTTTGCCGCGTTTGCTGGTCGGTGAAAAAGCCTCGGCTGCGCTTATTGTTGCGCGCAGTATCGATCATATGGCCGACAATCAGCCCCAAAACTACACCCCAGAATCCTGTACCAGCCCAAACGGCGACAATGACTCCGAGCAGTTTTCCCCAATACTGCATATACTCCTCAATTATATTACTTTAGCGCCGAGCTCTGCGGTAATCGCAAAGGGTTAAGGCGATTTTTCCCAAGATTTCGATTATCATACCTGTCATTTATCTCTGCGCCTAACAACGACGCAGTCGAACGGCAGGATTTAACACTAGCGCAACGCAGATGAGTAATATAGTCTCTGACCGTTTGCCGGACATGACGCCTCTGATGACGGAACACCAAAACCGCGTATGAAAAAAAGTTTCCCAACACTGCTGGCCACAATGATTTGGACGGCACTCTACAGTCAGCATGCGCTGGCTGATCTGGCTGAGCAATGTATGCTCGGCGTTCCTACTTATGATAAACCGCTGATCAGCGGCGATCCCAACAGTCTGCCAGTTATCATCAATTCAGATGATTCCAGTGCCGACTATCCGGGCAGCGCGCTGTTTAGCGGTAACGTCAAAATCGAACAAGGCAATAGCACGCTAACAGCGAAGCAGGTTGAGCTAAAGCAGAAGCAACAGGCTGGCCAAACCGATCCGATTCGCACCGTTACCGCAACGGGCGATGTGCACTATGACGATAACCAAATCAAGCTGAAAGGGCCTAAAGCCTGGTCAAACCTGAATACCAAGGACACCGATGTCTATCAGGGCGATTATCAGATGGTCGGTCGTCAAGGGCGCGGTGATGCCGATAAGATGAAAATGCGTGGCCAGAACCGCTATACCATTCTGGAAAATGGTACCTTTACCTCTTGTCTACCGGGTGACAATAGCTGGAGCGTAGTCGGTTCCGAAGTGATCCACGATCGTGAAGAGCAGGTTGCTGAAATCTGGAACGCGCGTTTCAAAATCGGCGGCGTACCGGTATTTTATAGCCCGTACTTGCAGTTGCCGGTGGGTGACAAACGGCGTTCCGGCTTCCTGATCCCGAACGCCAAATACGGCAGCAATAACGGCTTCGAGTTTATGTTGCCGTATTATTGGAACATTGCGCCAAACTTCGACGCCACCATCACGCCGCATTACATGACCAAGCGTGGTCTGCAATGGCAGAATGAATTCCGTTACCTGACACAACCCGGTGCCGGTACCATCGAGTTCGACTGGTTGCCCAGCGATAACCAATACAGTGATGACAACCCGCAGAGTGACGACGATACCCGCTGGTTGTTCTACTGGAACCACAGCGGCGTGATGGATCAGGTATGGCGCTTCAACATTGACTACACCAAAGTCAGTGATTCGCAATACTTTAACGATCTGGACTCGCGCTACGGTTCAACCACTGACGGCTACGCGACGCAGAAATTCAGCGCCGGTTACGCCGACAAAAATTTCGACGCCACCATCGCCGCTAAACAGTTCCAGATTTTTGACGACATCGACCGCACCCGCAGAGACACTTACAAAGTGCTGCCGCAGCTCGATCTTAATTACTATAAGAACGACTTAGGCCCATTTGATTTCCGTGTGTACGGCCAAGCCGCCAAATTTATCGCCCTCAATCCGTACAGCCCAGACGCCACGCGCTTGCACCTTGAACCTACGCTGAACTTACCGTTGAGCAATGGTTGGGGCTCGCTGAACAGCGAAGTCAAACTGATGGCAACGCACTATCAGCAAGATATTCCTGACGGCTTCGCCAACAACTATAAGAGCCGTACCGGCCGCGATGCGCCCGAGCTGGAAGAATCAGTCAACCGCGTACTGCCGCAGTTCAAGGTTGATGGCAAGATGGTGTTTGACCGCAATATGGACTGGGCAAAAGACTACACCCAGACGCTGGAGCCGCGTCTGCAGTATCTGTATGTGCCCTCGCACGATCAAAGCAATATCTACTCTTATGATTCCACGCTACTGCAAACCGACTACTCCGGCCTGTTCCGCGATCGTACCTACAGTGGTTTGGATCGCATCGCTTCGCAGAACCGCTTAGCCGCCGGTTTAACATCTCGCGTTTATGATGATGCACTGGTTGAACGTTTCAACGTTTCTGTAGGTCAAATCTATTACTTCAGTCGTTCTCGCACCGGCGATCAGAACTCCGGTTACGACAGCAATGATGACACGGGTAGCTTGGTATGGGCCGGTGACACCTATTGGAAGGTTGACGATCGTTGGGGGCTACGCGGCGGCGTGCAGTATGACACCCGCCTCGACACCGTCGCGCTCGCCGATGCGGTAGTGGAATACCGTCAAGATGCGAACCGTATGGTGCAATTGAACTACCGCTACGCCAGCCCGGAGTATATCCAGGCGACGTTGCCACAGGTCACAAGCCCGGGTTATCAAGACGGTATTTCGCAAGTAGGGATGACCGCCAGTTGGCCAATCGCCGACCGTTGGGCTGTGGTTGGGGCGTATTACTACGATACCCGTGCGCAACAATCGGCCGATCAACTGGTTGGCCTACGGTATAACACCTGTTGCTGGGCTGTAAGCCTCGGTTATGAACGTAAGATTACCGATTGGGACAGAGGCAACCAGACCAGCAAATATGACAACAAAGTTTCATTCAACATCGAACTACGTGGCCTAAGCAGCGATCATAGTCTCGGCACCGGTGAAATGCTGCGCTCAGGCATTCTGCCTTACCAACGTGCGTTTTGATGTACTGTAATACTTTGAAAAACGAGAACTTTCACCCGCACTTGCGGATTACATAATGGGAAAAGTATGAAAAACTGGAGAACGCTTATTCTCGGATTGGCGGTTTGTGCCAATGCCGCGTTCGCAGCACCCCAAGAAGTGGATAAAGTCGCCGCCGTCGTGGATAACGGCGTGGTATTGGAGAGCGACGTAAATGGTTTACTGCAATCGGTGAAGCTCAATGCGCAACAAGCCGGCCAGCAATTGCCTGATGCAACCACGCTGCGCCACCAGATCCTTGAACGACTGATCATGGATAACATCCAGTTGCAGATGGCTCAGAAAATGGGCATCAACGTAACCGATGCCGATCTCGATCAGGCCATCACCAGCATCGCGGCGCAGAACCGTATGTCGCTGGATCAGTTGCGTAGCCGTTTGGCGTACGAAGGGTTGAACTACAACACCTATCGCGCCCAGATCCGTAAAGAAATGTTGATCACCGAAGTGCGTAACAACGAAGTCCGTCGTCGCATCAGCATCCTGCCTCAGGAAGTTGACGCGTTGGCAAAACAGGTTGGCGCGCAGAACGGCAGAGACACCGAAATGAATATTAGCCACATCCTGATCCCGCTGCCGGAAAACCCGTCACAGCAGAAGGTGGATGAAGCAGAAGCTCTGGCAAAACGTCTGATTGGTGAGATCAAAGGCGGGGCGGATTTTGGCAAACTGGCGATCACCTACTCTGCGGACTCCCAAGCGCTGAAAGGCGGCAATATGGGATGGGGAAAACTGCAAGAGATCCCGACCCTGTTCGCTGAACGTTTGGCCTCCGCCCAAAAAGGCGATGTGGTTGGCCCTATCCGTTCTGGCGTTGGTTTCCATATTCTGAAGGTCAATGACGTTCGCGGGGCGAACCAATCTATCTCCGTCACGGAAGTCCACGCGCGCCACATTCTGCTGAAACCGTCCGTCGTCATGACCGACGATCAGGCCAGAACAAAACTGCAAGAAGTCGCCGCGGCGATCAATAGCGGTACGGCCAAATTCGCTGACGAAGCCAAACAGCTTTCTCAAGATCCTGGCTCAGCCCTGCAGGGCGGCGATCTCGGTTGGGCTTCACCCGATATCTATGATCCTGCGTTCCGCGATGCACTGATGAAATTGAAGAAAGGTGAACTCAGCAAACCGGTACATTCTGCTTTCGGCTGGCATCTGATTCAGCTAATGGATACCCGCCAGGTTGATAAAACCGACGCGGCGCAGAAAGATCGCGCCTACCGCATGCTGTTCAATCGTAAATTTGCGGAAGAAGCGCAAACCTGGATGCAAGAACTCCGAGCCGCCGCTTACGTAAAAATTCTTGATGGCAGTGATGCAAAGCAATAATCGCATTGTGATAACGCCCGGCGAACCCGCCGGGATAGGGCCGGATTTGGTGGCAGCGCTGGCACAGCAGGATTGGCCTGTTGAGCTGGTGGTCTGCGCCGATCCGGCTTTATTGCTTGAGCGCGCTCAGCAATTAAAGCTGCCGCTGCAACTGCGTGATTACCAACCGAGCCTCCCCGCCGAGCCACAGCGCGCCGGTACGTTGACGATACTGCCAAGTAAACTGGCGGCTGCAACGCTCGCCGGGCAGTTAAACATCGAAAACAGCGCTTATGTCGTGGATTCCCTGACGCGAGCCTGCGACGGTTGTCTGAACGGTGAGTTTGCCGCGCTCGTTACCGGGCCGGTCAACAAAAGCATTATCAATGATGCCGGTATCGCCTTTAGCGGCCATACCGAATTCTTTGCCGATCGCAGCCACTGCGATCGTGTGGTAATGATGTTATCGACAGAAACGCTACGCGTCGCCTTGGCGACCACTCACCTGCCGTTACTGGCCGTGCCGGGTGCCATCACACAGCAAAGCCTGCATGAAGTGATCACCATTCTCAATCATGATTTAAGCACCAAGTTTGGTATCGCGCAGCCACAAATCTATGTCTGCGGGCTCAACCCGCACGCTGGTGAAGGCGGTCATATGGGGCGCGAAGAGCTGGATGTTATTATTCCAGCGCTTGAGTCGCTGCGCACACAGGGGATTAATCTGATTGGTCCGCTACCTGCTGATACGCTATTTCAGCCTAAATATCTGCAACATGCGGATGCTGTGCTAGCGATGTATCACGATCAGGGTTTGCCAGTGCTAAAATACCAAGGGTTTGGTCGTGCGGTGAATATCACTCTCGGCTTACCTTTTATCCGTACCTCGGTGGATCACGGTACCGCGCTGGAACTGGCCGGTACTGGCACCGCCGATGTGGGCAGTTTCAAAACGGCGCTAAATCTCGCCATTAAAATGATAAATAATTGTAATGAATAATAGAGTCCACCAAGGGCATTTTGCCCGCAAACGCTTTGGACAGAACTTTTTAACCGATCAGTTTGTCATCGACAGCATCGTCTCAGCGATTCATCCTCAACCGGGTGAAGCCGTAATTGAAATCGGCCCCGGTCTGGGCGCCTTGACCGAGCCCGTCGGTGCGCGAATGGATCGTATGACAGTGATTGAGCTGGATCGCGATCTGGCCGCCCGTTTAGCCAGTCATCCACAGTTGAAAGATAAACTCACCATTCATCAGCAAGATGCCATGACGGTCAATTTCTCCGAAATGGCCGAACAGGCAGGCCAACCGCTGCGCGTGTTTGGTAACCTGCCGTATAACATTTCGACGCCGTTGATGTTCCATCTTTTCAGCTATACTCAGGCTATTCGCGACATGCACTTCATGTTGCAAAAAGAAGTGGTTAATCGCCTGGTTGCTGGCCCAAATAGCAAAGCCTATGGTCGCTTATCGGTCATGGCGCAGTATTACTGTAACGTCATTCCGGTGCTTGAGGTTCCACCTACCGCCTTTGCACCGCCACCGAAAGTGGATTCCGCAGTGGTACGTCTGGTTCCGCATGTCGTCATGCCACATACGGTGAATGATGTCCGTATGTTAAGTCGCATCACAACCCAAGCGTTTAATCAGCGTCGCAAAACCGTGCGTAACAGCCTGGGTGATCTATTTACCCCAGAACAACTGATTGAGCTCGGTGTCGATCCAACGCTTAGGGCAGAAAATATTTCTGTGGCGCAGTACTGTAAGCTGGCAAACTGGCTTTCAACGCATCCAACGCCGCAGTAGCCGTTATAAGGAGCAGTGGTCATGATTGATTCACCCCGCGTATGTGTTCAGGTACAAAGCGTCTATGTAGAATCGCAATCGCAACCTGAAGAAGAGCGTTATGTCTTCGCTTACACGATTACGATTCGCAATCTGGGGCGTTTCAACGTGCAACTGCTTGGCCGTTACTGGTTAATCACTAACAGCAACGGCCGACAAACTGAAGTTCAGGGCGAAGGCGTGGTCGGCGAACAGCCGATCATCCTGCCCGGCAGTGAATTCCAATATACCAGCGGCGCAATTATCGAAACGCCACTGGGTACTATGGAAGGCCACTACGAGATGGTTGATCATCACGGTCAGCCGTTCCGCACCGCTATTCCCGTCTTTCGACTCGCTATTCCAACGCTGATTCACTAATTATGTCGACATATCTTATCGGCGACGTTCACGGCTGTTTCGATGAACTTAAGTCGCTATTAGCTCAGGTTTCTTTCGACCCGCAACAAGATACGCTATGGTTAACCGGCGATTTGGTTGCTCGAGGGCCAGGCTCACTGGAAGTCCTGCGTTATGTGCGCTCACTGGGTTCTTCGGTGCGAATGGTGCTGGGTAATCATGATCTACACCTATTAGCGGTTTACGCCGGCATCAGCCGTAACAAACCTAAAGATCGCATTACCCCCCTGTTGGAAGCGCCTGACGCCGATGAACTGATCAACTGGCTGCGCCGCCAACCGGTGTTGCAGATCGATGACGAATTGAAGTTAATCATGGCGCATGCCGGTATCACACCGCAGTGGGATATCGACACTGCCAGAATGTGCGCGCGTGAAGTGGAATCCGTATTGAGCAGCGACAGTTACCCGCTGTTTCTCGATGCCATGTACGGTGACATGCCGAACAACTGGAACACCAATCTAGGCGGTTTAGCACGCCTGCGTTTTAGCACCAATGCATTGACACGCATGCGTTACTGCTTCCCGAACGGTCAGTTGGACATGATTAGTAAAGACGCGCCGGGTACTGCGCCAGCCCCGCTGAAACCTTGGTTTGAACTGCCGCGACTCATTGATGAAACTTACACCATCATCTTCGGTCATTGGGCATCTCTTGAAGGAAAAGGCACGCCGGAGGGAGTCATTGCCCTTGATACTGGCTGCTGCTGGGGGGGAGAGTTGACCATGCTACGCTGGGAAGATAAGCGCTACTTTACTCAACCTTCAAGCCGTCGCGATATGCTGGACGGTAGCGAGAAAATAGCCGCTATTTAACGCTAAACGCAGCGATAATAGCCGCTGCGTTTACTGTTTTATCCTACCCTTTTTCATCCTCCCAGTTACACTCTTCACAACCTGGGATCTTCATCTGAGTATTCTTGGCCTTTTCACCGTTTAACAATAGATTCGCAATTATCGCTACGGCGGTGCCGATAGTAATCCCGCTATGCAGGAACATGCCTGCCGCCGTTGGCATTTGCTGAAATATTTGCGGTACTAGCACCGGCAGCATACCGATGCCTAACGTCAGCGCCACCACCATCGGGTTGTTATTATTTTTGTAATCAACCTTGCCCAGCGTTCGAATACCGGAAACAGCCACCATGCCAAACATCACAATACCTGCACCGCCCAATACGGGCTTAGGCACGGCAACCACTAACGCGGCCAGTTTTGGAAACAGCCCCATCACGATCAAAATACAACCGGCCACGCCGACAATAAAGCGGCTGCGTACGCCCGTCAGCCCCACAAGCCCAACGTTCTGGGCAAATGCTGCATAAGGAAACATATTAAAAAAGCCCCCCACAAAGGTCGCTGTACCACAGGCAAACAGCCCGCGTTTTAGCGTATCGCGATCCGCCGGCCGATCGCAGATTTCCCCCATTGCCATCATCGATGACATGGTTTCAACCATCACCACAATCATGACCATCGACATCAGCACCGCAGGAACCAAGTGAAACTCAGGCACGCCGAAACGCATCGGATAGGGGAATGACAGCCAACCGGTCGCTGCAACCTGAGATAGATCCAGATCGTTTACCATACCGTACACCACCGTACCGACAACAATACCGATCAACACAGCAATGTTTTTCCACATACCGCGCCCGAAAATATAGATCAGCATAATGACGACCAGGGTAAACATCGCCATTGCCAACGCACCATAATTCCCAAACCCAGGCATCGTCACATCACCGCCGCCGATCCAACCGCCAGCCACCGGCAAAATAGACAGGCCGATCAGTGTAACAATAGTGCCCATCACCACCTTGGGGAAAAAGCGAACTAGCTTACAAATCAGCGGTGCGCACAGTAGGGTAAAAATCCCAGCGACAATAACCGCCCCAGAGATACCCGCAATACCATATTGATGCCCAATTAACCCCATGGGAATCAGTGCGGCAAAAGTGCAGCCCTGTACAATAGGCAATCGGCTACCTATCCAACGGCCAATACCGATGGACTGCAAAATAGTACCGCATCCGCAGATGAACAAGTCGGTGCTGATTAACAAAATGATCTGCTGATTATTAAACCCTACCGCCTTACCAATAATCAGGGGGACAGCGATGGCACCTGCATACATCACCAGCACGTGTTGCAAAGCATAAATCACCATTTTGCCAAGCGGTAACACTTGGTCAACAGGATGAACCAGGGGCTGATGCTGCGGATCCGAGCCCGGGGGAGTTACCGATTTCAGGCTCCGTTCAGAAAGTTGTGCAGTTTTCACATTCACTCCTTGTACGGCTCTGCGCAGATATTATCTGGCGGCTACCATTCGAGAGCAGCCCATTGCTGCTCCCCTTCCGGTGTTACACTGCAAAAAACGAGAGACTGATTACGGTAATGCGTCCATCCGCTGCCACAGCCGGCGTGCGACCTCACTCGCTTCGCGGTACAGCGGGGCGACATCGAAAGAGAACTGGCGATTTTCATACACCATCTTCCCTTCGACCATCACGCTATGTACGCTGGTTGCACCCAACCCGAAAGCGATATGACCTGCAATGTTGCCCCCCACCATTGGCGTTGGTGCGTCATAGTCACAAATAGTGAGATCGGCTTTAAAACCAGCGGCAACCTGCCCAAAACGTGCGCCAAAGTTACGTGCCAACAACTGATTACCATTGCTGAGAAAACGGGCAAAACTGTCTGGCCAAAGTGGCCCACCGGCATCACGGTGCTTAAAGAACGCGAAACGCAGCTCTTCCCACATATCACAACCGATGCCATCGGTGCCCAATGCCACATTGCGGTAACGTTCTAACCGATGGTTGTAACCAACGTGGTTATTCATGTTGGAGCGAGCGTTATGCACCAAGAAAGCGTCATGCTGGTTAAGAATATTGATGTCGTTTTCGCTTAGGTAAAGCCCATGCGCCACTACAGTTTTCGCGTTGATCAGGCCGTATTTCGCCAGCCTTTCGATCAAATCCTGACTATAGTGATGATGGCTATGAGAAACGTCATAACTGTCTTCCGCCGCGTGGATATGCAGGCCACGGCCGGTGGCCTTGCATGCTTCCGCTAGCATTGCCAACCCCTCATCCGGCACGGTAAACGGCGCATGTGCACCAATATGCGCTTCAACCAAATAAGGTGTTTTGCCTTTTTCTCGGTTAATACCTTGTGCAAAAGCGATATTTTCTTCAATGCCGGCCTGTAACTCGCGTATGCCTTGATTACGATCGGTCGTTTCAAAGCAGGTCATGCCGCGCAACCCGACTTTTAGAAAGGCTCTTCGCAGCGTGTCTAGCGAACCGCGGATATACTGAGGAGAAGCATGGTGATCGATAACGGCAGTACAGCCGTTACGAATCGCCTCAAGTGAGCAAATCAAGCCACTGTAATACAACGATTCCTCATCCACGGCGCGATCCAGTCGCCACCAAAGATTTTTAAGCGTTGAGATAAAATCTGGGCTCGGTTTGATGTCCGCAATAATGCCGCGCGATAATCCCGAGTAAAAATGGTTGTGGGCGCACACTAGCCCCGGCATCACCAACTTACCGTGCATTTCACGGCGTTGTGCTTGCGGATACGAAGCCGCTAATCCACACCCCACCGCTTTGATCACATCCCCTTCAATAACAATATCCTGGTTCTCAAGCACCAGCTCCGGCACCAACTGCGCCACCGTGGCATTCTTTAAAATCAACATGGCCTATTCCTCTACCGCACCCAACAGATAATGATGATGAGTGATCACCTGATTAATTATCCGGCACATATCCTCCAGCTCTTGCGGTGCGGAGTTGATGCCTCCATGGTCATCCAGCATCAGTTGATACACCGTATTTTGTTGGCGGACTCGCAGGCGATTGCCCTGTATTAAGAAGCCAGGATTAGTGCTGTTCTCGAAATCTTGGGGAAGGCTGAAAATGGTGACTTTGTCTTTATAGGGTTTGCCCTGCCACGGACAAAACTGGGCGCAGTTTCCACACTCGTTACAGTAGGCATCGATATGCAACGTTTGGCTACGATCGTGGAACCCCGGCACCGGGATAGAGATATTGGCACGGTTAGGACAAACATCTACGCATTTACTACAAACATAGTTGCACTCCAAGCATCGCTCTGCTTCGCTTACCACGAACGCTGTTCGCTGCTGTTTGTCCACCGGTTCAATATGGATAGCCCCTTTACGTGCATAAATGTCGGCAGTCACCACCTGCGAACGATAGGTTGCACCGTTACCCGAGGCCTTGCGCTCACGTTGCAAAATAGCTTCCGTTGCTCGCCGAGCATCACCAATGGCGGCCACAATGGAAGATGGCCCACTCTGCACGTCACCAATCAGGAACACGTTTTCACGTGCAGTCTCACCGGTATTGCGGTCAACCTGTGGCCAACCATCAGCCCCCAGCGGCACGCCTATTGCCGCCAAAACCCCACAGTCTGGCTGTTCACCAATCGCGGTAATCAAGCTGTCAATATGCAGTGTTACCTGCTCATCGGTTGGCACAGGTTGCCGCCGCCCTTTGCCATCAGGTTCACCTAAGGTCATGACGCGTACCGTCAGCGTGCAGTCGGCATCAAAACGTTCTGGATTGGTCAGGAAACGGAATTGCACATTGTCTTCTACCGCTTCGAGGTACTCTTCACGGTAAGCTGGCATTTCTTTTAGGCTGCGCCGATAAATCACCGTCACATTACGTACACCCGGTACGCGTAACGCGGCTCGGGCACAATCCATCGCGGTATTACCCGCACCAATAACGGCCACCTCGCGCCCTAACGACAATGCATCCCCTTGATTGAAACGCCGCAGAAAATCGAAAGACTTGTAGAGATTGCGATTATCTCCCGCCAGACGGATACCACTGTTTTTATCGGCACCAATACCGACGCACACATATTTAAAACCCTGTTCCTGCAACTGTTCTACCGTCAGTGCCGGATCGCAGCCATACTCAAATTTCACGCCATGATCGGCAACAAAATCAATATCATGCTGAATGAGCTCGGCGGGAATACGGAACTGAGGAATAATATTTTTTACTACCCCGCCCGCATTTTTCTCACGTTCAAACAACGTCACCGGGTGACCCGCGCGAGCCAAGAAATAGCCCGCAGACAAGCCAGCAGGCCCTGCACCAATCACGGCTACAGGGTGTTTTTCACCGCTGCCGGCAGGTTTATGCCAACGTTGCTGATACTCATCCCAGCCCTTTTCCAATGCCACTTTCTTCAACTCTCGAATGTTCAGCGCACTGTCATAATCCAAGCGGGTACAGTTGTACTGGCAGAGGTGATCACAAATATGACCGGTAATCGCGGGTAAGGCATTACGTTGATAGATCACCGCCAACGCATCGGCATAGCGCTGCTCGCCAAGCAAGCGAATGTACTCAGGAATATCCTGCTTGATAGCGCAGGCATTAACGCAGGGTGCGACATAGCAGTCCGTTAACGGCAGCGGCCCCCCCGCATCGATTTCATCAGCGGATTTCCATTCCTTCTGGCTGTATGGCATAGACAATGCCTGCTGCGCCAATACCGCCAGTTTACCGACATCAATCTGCTGCATTTCCCAGGCATCTGACTGATCTAACTCTTTTACACACTGAGTTTGCCGCAGATATCCCCCCGGTTTGAGCAGGTCGGTTGCCATCGTTATCGGGCGAATACCCGTCTCGAATATTTGCCGGATATTGGCCTGACTGGCACCACCGGAATAGGAGATAGGCAACCTGCCGGCAAACGCCTGTGATAATACCAGCGCAACGTTTATCGACAGTGGGAATAACGCTCGGCCGGACATGTACATTTCGTCACCGGGTAAGCGCCCTTTACCGTTGACGGTACCGAGAGTATTGGTGAGCTTGACGCCGAAGGTTAATTGCTTTTGCGCAGCAAGATCCATCAAGCGCTGCAACATGGCCTTAGCCTGATCCAATTGCAGATCGTGCTCAAACGATTCCGGGTTGAGCTCAACATAGTCGAAACCGCAACGATCAAGGATCTCTCGCACCCGCGTAAACCCTAATAACGTAGGGTTTAATTTTACGAAAGTATGCAGCCCCTTCTGTTCCAGCATATAGCGGCAGATAGCTTCGATTTCATTTGGCGGGCAGCCATGCATAGTGGATAAAGTCAGCCCATGTACCAATTGGGCCGGAATGCGATCGACTAATGCAAGCAACTGTGCTTTTCGCGCTTCCAAATGGTAAGTATGTAGAATGTTTTCATCAGTAACCCACTGCCGCAGTGCTTCGCAATATTCAGCAAATTTGGGATGGCAAGATGAATCCATTAAATCATCGATAAAACTTTGCATCGGCGGCTGTTGAATGCCTTTAAGATCATAACCCACGCTCATATTAAAAATAAATGACTTAGGCTCGCCTGGCGCGCGCGGGGAGAAAATCTCTTCCAATAAATACAAACAAAACCACGCTTTTAAATACTCATCGTAGGCTTTTTTTAGCGTGAACTCTGTCGACCATTCGGTATTGAAACACTCATCTTCGGCATCAATACAAGGTTTTTCTAACTCCAATCTATCGAGTATCTGTACCGTTTTTAATTCAATAAATCGCCCACCGGTTAACCAAGCGGTAATGATATTCTGGGCTAATTGGGTATGTGGCCCCGCTGCCGGACCAATGGGTGTTTCACACTTTTCATTAAAGACGACAATACTTTTGTTATTCCCTTTTCGATAAAACTGCTGCTCCGGAATACTAAATATCGACTTAGTGCGTTGATACTCTTCAAAAATCCGTGTTAAGAGCTCGCCGAAAGGGATGGGACGCATGATGTCTCCCATAAATATCTCCTCGCTGTAGCTTGTTTTATGGTTACGCCCTTAAAAAAGAAAGCGTGTAACCCTGCTTATTCTTGTTGCTAACTAAACTTGAGCAACTTTCAGGCCAACTTATAAATAATGCTGTCCGTCACGCTATTTTCGTGAAGCACTTCCGATTATTTACCCATGCAAAGCATGATTACTTAAACAAAAAAATGATTAATAAATATCACCATCAATAAATACGAGTAGAGTAACGCACTCTTTTCCTCTAGCATCTCAAATTAAGATAATTATTCTCACATTGATAAACATTGATGAGAAATAACACGCGCGCTCGCATGAAAAGTGCTATTAAAACGCATTACAACGTTATCTGCTAAGGCATAAATATTGCATGATTGAACTAGCACACCGATACAATTAAAGAGGAGAGCGGAATGAACGTCTTTTCCACTGCGGCACGGTTAGAAAAACAAAATGATCCGTTTGCGATGGTACAAATTATCGAAAGTCGCGGCTCTACCCCGCGTCACTCTGGCCAAATGTTAGTACTCAATAACGGCAGTATTATTGGCACCATTGGTGGCGGCATGATAGAGCGGAAGGTGATTGCAGCCTCGCTGGAGGCCATTGAGCAACAACAAGCCAGAATATTTCATGGCCGTATGGCACGTGAAGGCCACGATGCTATCGGTTCTGATTGCGGCGGAGCTATGACGGTATTCATCAGCGTACACGGTTTGCATCCACGACTCATTTTACTCGGTGGAGGGCATGTTAATCAGGCGATTGCTCATGCCGCCGCACCGCTAGATTTCTCAATCAGCATAGCGGATGTCTACGCCCCAAACCTGGGGTCTGACCTCTTCCCTGACGGTTGCGAACGCCTTCATGCCGACAGCTACCACCAAGCCATTAAACTGTTACAACCCAACGAAAACAGCTATGTGGTGATTGCCACCAACAGCCAAGATAAGGAGGCGTTAGATGCATTGGTTACCATACCGGTAAAATATCTCGGCCTATTAGCCAGCCGGCGGAAGGTGCAAACATTTTTACGGCACTTACAACAATCCGGCATAGACGAAGAGCAGTGGCGGCGGCTACACGCACCGATTGGGTTAGATATTGGTGCAGAAACGCCCGCTGAGATTGCCATTAGCGTATTGGCGGAGATTTTACAGATAAAAAATAATACCGAAGGCAACGCACTGAATCAGGTTAATTCATTCACACCCTCAGCTATCTCAGCCATTGCTTAATCCCCATCATCAGAATCAGGGCGCAATTAAGCTGTGCGCCCGTCCGGACTTTACTTACTTTATAAAGCAATAAGGGTTCCGGTCTTACCTTCAATCCCCTCTTTAGCCTTATCAAGTAATGTTATCAGCGACTTACGCCCCGGTTTGGAGGCGGCAAATGCTAAGGCTGCCTCAACTTTTGGTAACATTGAACCTGCTGCAAACTGATGTTGTTCTATCAACCGCCTGACGTCATCCACGTTCAAACGATCAAGCCATTGTTGTTGCGGTTTACCAAAGTTGATCGCCACCTTTTCTACCGCAGTTAAAATGATCAGCAGATCGGCATCAATTTGTTCCGCCAATCGAGCACTCGCCCAGTCTTTATCAATCACCGCACCGGCCCCCTTCAGATGATGGCCGTGCTCTATCACTGGGATCCCGCCACCACCACAGGTAATCACCACCTGCCCCGCGTCCAGTAACGCCTTCACCGTATCTTTTTCCACAATCGAGACAGGCTTAGGTGAAGCAACCACCCGACGATAGCCACGGCCGGCATCCTCAATCAGATTGAAGCCTTTCTGCCGCAACAGTTTTGCGTCTTCAGCGCTGAAAAATGAACCTATCGGTTTCGTCGGGTTGGCAAACGCCGGATCGGCTTCATCAACGGTGACTTGGGTTATCAACGTCGCCACTGGCTTATGTAAACCACGCGCCAGCAATTCCTCCCGCAAAGCATTTTGTAGATCATAACCGATATATCCTTGGCTCAACGCGACGCATACCGACATCGGTAACATTGGCGTATGCGCATCACTTTTTGCTGCAATTTCAAAAGCCTGATTGATCATTCCTACCTGTGGGCCATTACCGTGCGTCACAACGACTTCATGTCCTTGTTCAATCAATTCAGCCACGGCTTTAGCCGTCGTTTTCACTGCGGTCATCTGTTCAGGTAATCCCTCCCCTAACGCATTACCACCTAACGCTAAAACAATTCTTTGCTTGGCCATGTTCATTCCTTTTCTTGATAATTAAATGGCTGACGAGCGATAAAGCGCCCCTGCCCTGCCCGTCCGGTAAACTTGCCCTCGCGCGCGACCACATTACCGCGTGATAGTGTCATAACCGGAGCACCCTGGCAGACCATTCCCTCATAAGGCGAATAGTCGGCATTATCGTGTAAATATTGATGCTGGATGGTGACAACCCGATTGGGATCGAAGAGAACTAGGTCAGCATCAGCACCCGGTAATAGGCTACCTTTACGTGGCCATAGGCCGAACAACTGTGCAGGACGAGTACTGGTGAGTTGAACAAAACGCGAAGCAGAAATTCGCCCCCGCATGACGCCTTCAGAAAATAACAGCTGTAGACGATTTTCAACGCCAGGTAAGCCATTGGGGCAATGAGAAAAGTTATTAGCGCCCATTGCGATGCGTTGTTTATAGGGAAAGCTGCAATGATCGGTAGCCACGGTATCAATGGAACCGTCGGCGATCCCTACCCATAACCGATCGAGCTCCGATCGCCCACGCAGCGGTGGGCTGAGAATATATTTCAAACCATCCTCTTGCAGATAACGCTGCTCATCCAACAACAAATATTGCGGGCATGTTTCAACCCAAACCGGATGACCAGCGCGTTTGGCTAAACGTACATATTCCAACCCCAACCCATTAGAAAGATGCACAATATACAGCGGCACATTACCTGCCAACTGCGCCAAATTGATCATTCGGCCTATCGCTTCAGCCTCACATTCCAGTGGTCGGCTACGGGCATGGTATATCGGTGCCGTCTTACCCGCGGCCAGCAGTTCCGACTTACGCAAAGCTATCGCTGCGTCATTCTCAGGATGAACCGTCGCCAACGCGCCGACCTGTTGTAGCCGTTGTAACGCAAGCAGCACCTGATCATCCGGCAGTTTATATTG
This sequence comes from Serratia sp. NPDC078593, assembly GCF_050268245.1. Classification (NCBI taxonomy): domain Bacteria; kingdom Pseudomonadati; phylum Pseudomonadota; class Gammaproteobacteria; order Enterobacterales; family Yersiniaceae; genus Serratia; species Serratia sp. NPDC078593. The sequence continues at coordinate 154,226 of NZ_JBNNGK010000001.1, forward strand.
ATATGTCAGATACAACTTGAAACTACTGATGCCTTCTTCATGCACCATACTGTGCATTTCTTGCAGGATGTCTTGATTAACATGTTGGATCACCCCGTGAAAGCTGTAATCAATAGCTGCCATATCACGGGCATAGCCATGGTAAACCGCCAACTGGTGATGCAACGAACAACCCGCGGGTCCAAATCCCATATGATCAATGATGCTCGTTGTGCCGCCGCATGCGGCGGCGCGCGTGCCGGTAAAAAAATCATCACAACTACAAGCCTTACCAACATCAATATTAAAATGGGTATGCACGTCTACACCGCCCGGCATCACATACAACCCTTTAGCCTCAATGATTTCCGTATCTGCCGCCACTGATAGCTGCGAACCAACCCGAACTATTTTTCCATTTTCAATCAACAGATCCTGGCGATACTCTCCCTGGGCATCCACCAGCACGCCACCTTTAATAAGTTGCCCCATCATCGCTCCTTAGAAACCGCCGGACGCATCGCCGGCGGTAGGCCAAATTGATACTCCAAGTCATTGGCGTTACATCAAAACGTAAAGAAGCGACCAGCCGATCATCGATAAATTGGAACGACCCGGTTCCCCAATGGAAACCAAAGGCTCATTACGCCGATAAGCCCATCTTGAACACGCGTTTCGGATGGGCAGACACAATTTATGTCGATGCAGCGTCAACCATGAAATGAAGAGTAGATTCAGCTATTGCCCTAACTGTTGCAGATAGACCAGTGGAATAGCGGCATACATTGCTGCACAGGTAACGAGGTGCTCTTTCCACGTTTTTTCGTTCGGCGCATGCGCCTCTGGTTCTTTACCTGGGCCAAAACCGATGACCGGTATCCCGTGACGCCCCATAATAGAAACGCCGTTGGTGGAGAAGGTCCACTTATCAACGACCGGCGGTTTGTTAAACAGGTTTTCATATGCCTGGCTTAACGTTTTCACGGTGATATGATCTTGTTCCACTTTCCAGGTGGGGAAATAACATTCGGTGGGGTAAACCAACCCGGTATAAGCAGGCCGATCGTAGCTATACATCGACACCTCAGCCTTGGCTGCTTGCACCGCAGGCAACGCGCGAATCTCTTCCAGCGCCCCTTCCCAAGTTTCCCCCCATGTCAGACGACGGTCGATTGATACCGCACAGCTGTCCGCTACCGCGCAGCGACTCGGTGAGGTAAAGAAAATCTCCGATACCGTTAACGTCCCTTTCCCCAGAAACTCATCATTACCAAGACGGGTAGCGAGTTGTTGAAGCTCACCCAAAATAGGCCCCATTTTGAAGATGGCGTTATCACCACGCTCGGGTGCAGAGCCATGGCAGCTTACGCCTTGGACATCGATACGAATCTCCATGCGGCCACGGTGTCCACGATAGATCTGACAGTCTGTAGGTTCGGTACTGACAACAAATTCTGGCCTGATGTTGGATTGTTCAATGATGTACTGCCAACACAGGCCGTCACAATCTTCTTCCTGCACCGTGCCTGTCACCAGCAGCGTATACTGATCTTCCAACCCCAAATCTTTGATGATCTTACCGGCATAGACCATCGACGCCATGCCGCCTTCCTGATCCGACGCACCACGTCCACCAATAATGTCGTCATCTTCCATGCCTTGGTAAGGATCAAAATTCCAGTTTTTAAGGTTGCCAACGCCAACCGTATCAATATGTGCATCCATGCCGATCAGATGCGGGCCATGACCGATATAGCCTAAGATATTGCCCATGGGATCGATTTCCACTTTATCAAAACCCACTTTGAGCATTTCTTCTTTTATCCGCAGAACCACGCGCTTCTCATCACAGCTTTCGCTTGGAATCGCAATCATGTCGCGTAAAAACGCGGTCATATCAGCTTTATACTGCTGAGCTTTCTCTAAAATCATTGCAAAAGGCACATGCTTGGCCATTTTTACTCTCCTGTAACGGGTTTAATTTCCTAAAAACTTAGCGCTCACTGTGCCGCTGGGTATTTACCGCCCCACACCACATCACGATAGTGTGCAACGTCGGTATCCCCTTCGGTGCTGAGCAACAACACCACGGAATCGCTATCAAGTTTCAGTTGCTGACGCAGCTGTTGCCGCCTTGGGTGATAATGCACTGCGGCCAGCACCCCCAGCCCCACCGCCCCGGACTCGCCGGAAATGATGCGAGGATCGTCGCCGAGCGGATTACCCAACACCCGCATGCCCAGCGCGGAAACGGCATCCTCGCAAGAGATAAATTGATGCACGCAATGACGCAGCAGCGGCCATCCCAACGGGTTAGGTTCACCACAGGCCAGGCCTGCCATGATGGTCGCCATACTGCCGCCGACGTTGACCATTTCCCCTTTTACGCCCGAACGGTACAAACAATCGGCTAGATCAGGTTCGACTAAAATAGAGTGCAGCTGCTGAGCGCCATAACAATCCACTAGATAGCCCAACACACCTGCCGCCATCGCCCCTACGCCACATTGCAGTAGCACATGCGTGGGTGCCGGCAAATCTGCCTGTTGAATTTGCTCGACAACCTCATCCGCCAGCGTTGAATAACCCTGCATGATCCACGTAGGTATTTGGGTGTACCCCTCCCACGCGGTGTCTTGCACGATAACCCAGCCATTCTCAGTGGCGTTTTTCATCGTTAAACGCACGGTGTCGTCATAATTCATCTCCGTCACGATGCATTCCGCGCCCAAAGCACGTATATGCTCAACGCGCTCGCAAGCCGACCCTTTCGGCATGTATACAACGGCATTTTGCCCAAGTTGTTGGGCTGCCCATGCCACGCCCCGCCCATGGTTACCATCCGTGGTGGTGGCAAACGTCATGGGCTGTTTAATGGCCTTCTTCAACGTGGTGAATGAACTGGAGGAAAGATCTAATTGATATTGTTGGCACAGCAGACGTGCAATGGCGTAAGCGCCACCTAGCATTTTGAAAGCGTTGAGCCCAAAGCGTTTGGACTCATCTTTGACCAAAATTTTGCGTACGCCAAATTGGTTCGCTAAGGCATCTAACTCACACAATGGCGTCGGTTGGTATCCTGTTAACTGACAATGAAACGCGCGGGCTTTTTTAGCTTCCGCGCACGAAAACACAGTTGAGCCTTCGCCGGTAAAAAAGCGATTCTCAGCAATATCCATTTTTAATGCGTATTCAGACATATCGACCTCACAGGGAGGAAAGGTGACCGATTGATGGCGGTCACCAGAAAGGAACGAGCGGTTCTAGTCGATCCGCGATCACCTGCCATGTAAACTATTTGACGCGTTTCTGTCCTTCTTTTAGCAACTGCGCCAAAATTGCACCGGGTTGAGCATATTTACGCGCCAGAATCATCGCGGCGATGATGTAGGGCTTCCAACTCGCTTCCTTATAAGTGGCAATGCGGTATTTCTCGAATACCGTTTCAGTAACCTCACCTTCCTGACAGGACACGCCTGAAATATCTGCTGGCAAGCAGTGCATATACAGCGCCTCACCGCCTTTGGTGAGAGCCATCATCTCTTCAGTACAGTGCCAATCCTTATGTTTAGCGTTTTGCGCCAGGCAATGTTGCTCCAGCGAGCGTAAACCGTCATGGTCATTTTGGCGCAGCAGCTCGGTGCGCTGCTCCATGACTTGATACGGTGCCCACGATTTCGGATAAACGATATCGGCGTCTTTAAATGCTGCAGCCATTGAATCAACCTGCCGGAAACTGCCGCCGGATGCCTCCGCATTACGCCGCGCCACCTCCACGACGTCCGGGATCAAGTCGTAACCTTGCGGGTGTGCCAGCGTGACGTCCATGCCGAAACGTGTCATCAGGCCGATAATGCCCTGCGGCACCGAAAGTGGCTTGCCGTAGCTTGGAGAATAGGCCCACGTCATGGCGATCTTTTTACCTTTGAGGTTTTCCAGACTGCCAAAGTGCTCCTGTAGCCATGCCAAATCAGCCATCGCCTGTGTTGGGTGATCGATATCACACTGCAAATTGATCAACGCTGGCCGATGGGGTAACACCCCCTGCTGCACGCCATCATCCAGCGCGGCACCGACTTCACGCATATAAGCATTACCTGCGCCGAGGAACATATCGTCACGAATACCGATAGCATCAGCACAGAATGAGATCATATTGGCGGTTTCACGCACGGTTTCACCATGTGCGATCTGCGACTTGCCCTCATCCAAATCCTGTTGCGCTAATCCGAGCAAATTAAGAGCCGATGCATATGAAAAACGAGTACGCGTTGAGTTATCACGGAAAACGGAAATGCCTAACCCACTGTTGAACACCTTGGTCGCTATGTTTTCTGCCCGTAGCGTTTTCAACGCCTCTGCAATGGACAACACCTGCTCCAACTCCTGCGTGCTTTGTTCCCACGTGAGTAAGAAGTCTTTACTGTGCAATTCAGATTTCAATCCATTGATTCGCTTAATCAGCTCATTTACCGTATTCATTTTTCCCAATCCTCAAGAAGTGTTATTTCTTCCGGCATTTTTTACCGGCTGATACTTATTGAGGATTCAATATTTATGCCATAAGTAGCTGCTTATCGTGCTCTGGAGAAAAAAAGATGAATTTATGCGACCAGCACCGCAAATTTATCGAATAGAGAAGATGAATCTCGTCATAAATTTAGCAAGTCATGATTAAATAGCTTTCTCTATAAAATTTATAAAAAGTGATTACGTTAATTTCTTGTTAAATACCCATATTACTAAACCAAATTGATACAATATTTGCGGAAAATTATCACAATGAGAAATTCGCATGATATTTACAGTCGTCCATGCCGAAATGCTATCAATAAAATTAAATATTTCCGTTATCTCAACATCTATTTATTCCCGTTTAGGAATACTCTCCTGATATCCCATTCTGCTGTGGAAGGTTGCCAGTATGAACATTGTCAAACCCCAGTCACTTTTGATGCAAATCCAACCCACCATTTTAAAATTTACCAAGATGCTGGCCAGCGTATTACAACTTGAGGTCGAAATTGTTGATGCCGCATTAACGCGGGTCTCCGGTACAGGGCCATATAGCCACACTCTGGGGCATAGCCCCAATGCCAATACCCATCTGTTGCGCTATGTGATAGAAAGCAAAAAAGAAAAGGTCGTAATTCAGTCACATCAGGATCCACTTTGCGAGCGATGTAACTGCCGTGAAAGCTGTACGGAACAGGCTTTCCTCGGTATACCCATCGTCGTCGATAATCAGTGCATTGGGGTCATCAGTCTGGTTGCCTTTACGCAAGCACAACAGGATAAAATTAAAAATAATGTCCAGATGCTGTCCGACTATATTCGTCATATCTCCACTATTTTTGTCGCTAAATTGGTTGAATCATCAGCCACAGAAGAAAACTTTAATAATGTATTAGTTTCATTAATAGAAAATATGGATCAGGGAGTATTAGTTCTCAACAAAGATAATGTCATCACATTGAGTAACGGTTCAGCGCAGAAACAATTGGAGATAGAGGGAGAAAATCTCAATAACATTGAGATTAGCATTAACCCGCTAACACAGTTACAAAATTATAACTGTGGCCATGTTCAATACATCATTAACATTAATCATAGACAGATGCTGATTACCGGCCAATTGCACAATATCCAAGGGCACAGGTTGTTTTTAATGGCGTTTCATCAATCACATATGGCACTGGATGATGGGTTTATTTCAGGCGAGCCGGATATTGATCAGTTAATCGGTAAGTCTAAACCGATGCGCCAATTGAAACAGCTTATTACGCGTATCGCACCCGGTGGCTCCAGCGTCTTAATCGTCGGTGAAAGCGGCACAGGAAAAGAAGTTGTTGCCCGCGCTATCCACCGCTTAAGTCTACGTAACGACAAACCCTTTATTGCTATTAACTGTGCCGCCATTCCCGAACAACTATTAGAGAGTGAGTTGTTCGGTTACGTCAAAGGGGCGTTCACCGGTGCTTCCAATAATGGCAAAGTCGGTTTGATACAATCAGCCAACAGCGGCACGCTGTTTTTAGATGAAATTGGCGATATGCCAATTATGCTGCAGGCAAAACTGCTGCGCGCGATTGAATCGCGGGAAGTACTACCAATCGGCGCAAGTAAACCTATCCCTGTCGATATTCGCATTATTTCCGCTACAAATCAGAATATTGAGCAGTATATCTCTGAAGGGAAATTTCGCGAGGACCTTTATTATCGCCTTAATGTGATTCCAATCAATCTGGCACCGCTGCGTGAACGTCAAGGAGACATTGAGTTGCTAATTAATTTCTTTCTTAACCTACATACACGCCGCATGGGTTGTGTTTATCCCGGTATGGCACCAGACGTGTTGAACCTATTAAAATCTTATCGCTGGCCTGGTAACGTACGCGAACTCAGTAACCTGATGGAATACCTGATTAATATCGTACCCAGCGGGGAAGTGATTTATCGCGATTTACTGCCCCCCAACCTGATAGCCAGCTCTCAGAACATCGTCTCAATAGCGACATCTGCCGACTTGCTCGAAGAGAGCGCCAGTGATAGCAGCACGAGCGCCAGTTTGGAGATTATGGAAAAACAGCTCATCGAAGAAGCCTTGCTACGCCAACCAAACAAAAAGCTTGCAGCAGAAGAGTTAGGCATCGGCGTTGCCACCCTTTATCGCAAAATAAAGAAATACGCGCTAAATAACTAACCTGCCAACGCGGTCGTAGGACAGCGTAATTGTTGGTATTGCTGTGGGGTATCAATATCCAGATGAATTGCCTGATTCCCCACATCTAAAAAGCGATAATCCTGCTGTCCAATCACCTGCTTCATGGTTATTTCGGGCGCCGCAGTGATAATTCGAGGTATGATTGATGCTGGCAATAATACTGGATGCCCTTTGCCCTGATAGCAACGTGGAATCAACGTGAACTCCCCCTTTTCTTGCCAAAGCGCGGCATAAACCCAATCACTGACACAGGGCATATCCCCCAAAGCCAGAAAGAAATGCTTACCGCGTACGTACTGCACACCGGTCTGAATTGAAGAAAACATCCCAGACCGATAATCGGCATTCTGAACCACTTGCACTTGGCTCTGTTGGCAATAACGATCGGCCAATTCGTCACCGCGAAACCCACCGACTAAAATCACTCGATGGCAAAACCCAAGCGCGTTTGCGATGGCGTTATCGAGGATGGTGCTGTCTGCGTAAGGCAGCATCATTTTCCACTTTCCCATACGGGTCGACATACCTGCCGCCAGCATCACACATTCAATTTGTCGCATGGCTACCTCCTTGCCCTTAGAGTCCCCCAGTGGCAATAGCTGGGGGTTAATACTCGTTATACTTGAGGCTAAATAAACCTTGGGGGCGCTATCCCATCGAATCACCTCATCTGAGCCATCCGTTAGAATCTTGCACTTTCTGGTCGGCTAATGGGCCAACGCAAATCAGTTGGCCCCATTAGTGACGTCCTTATTCCCTGGTGTCGCGCCAATTATTTGTACATAACGTTTCTTACCGTGCTTTCAGAACGGCTTTTATCGATTTGATAATCGGCTGGTAACCGGTGCAGCGACACAGGTTGCCCTCAAGCGCTTCATGAATATCCTCATCTTTTGGTTGCGGATTACTATCCAATAACGCCTTGGTACTGAGTAACACCCCCGGCGTACAAAAACCGCACTGCACACCGCCATGCGCAACGAATGCGTTTTGCAATTTCTTACCAACCGGATCATGCTGCAGCGCTTCGATAGTGGTGATTTCTGCACCATGGCATTGGGCCGTTAGCAATAAGCACGAACACACCGATTTGCCATTCATAATGACGGTACACGCACCACACTCCCCGACAGAACACCCTTCTTTAGTGCCCGTCAGTTCCAAATTATCCCGCAGGAAATCCAACAGGCGCAGGTTGCCATCAACGTCTGCACTTACTGTAATGCCATTAACTTTCATTGTGATAGTCGCCATTTACTTCACTCCCTCGGCGTGTGTGTTACGCACATCATTCATCATTTGGCGGAACATATTGAGGAATACCGGCATTTTGTAAGCCGCCGACCAGCGATTACCGATCGCCTGCTGCATTTGTTCAGCCAAGATATCCGCCGCCTTGCCGATAGTTTCGTCAGTCAGGCGTTGCCCTAACAGGCAATCTTCTATTGCCAACAAACGCTGCGGCTTACTAAACAAAGCCCCATCCACCAGACGACAGAAATCCACGCGGCCATCAGCGGTTAACGCGGCTCTACAGCTCAGGCTTTGGCGCGTAATATTCAGCGCATTACGGCGACCGAGTTGTGCATAATGATGCTGCATCGGACGATTATCTACGGCGGGCAGGACTACCTTCACCACTAACTCATCAGCGGCCAACTGAGTTTTATAGCCAGCAACGATAAATTCGCTGAGCGGCATGCGTCGTTTACCCTGTAGGCTGTGTAACTCTACCTGCGCATCGTGAATAACCAGCGGTGGCACCGAGTCCGCGCACGGTGCCGCATTAACGATGTTCCCTCCTAACGTCGCGCGGTTACGCAGTTGAAGCGAGCCAATTGTTTTACAAGCGGTTACCAGTAATGGATAGGATTTTTTTACGCGTTGATCTGCAATAATATCGCTAAAGCAAACACCAGCGCCTATATGCAACTCTCCGCCCTGTTGTTCAATGCGTTTCAGTTCGTCGAGATTAGCGATATTCACTAGCCGTTGCGGCGTCGTTTTCATTCGCGCCTGTACCAAAACGTCGGTGCCACCAGCAATTGCCATACTGTCTGGCTTGGCCAGTAACTCTAGCGCTTGCTGCAATGTCGCGGGTGAATCGACACTCAACGTATTGAGGCGCAGAACCTGCTTTTTATCGCTTTCAGCCACTAGCGCTTCACTTTGACGTACGGGTTTTTTCAAGTTGTAACCCAAATACACCTGTTCTAGCGTTAACGGAATCCGGTGATTGGCATTGCCCATCGCAAAATTCAATGCGTTGTTAGCCGCCGCGGCCGCCAGCTCCAAGACGGGCTCACCAATCACTTTGGCACCATACGGGCCATGAATATCGTTATTTTCTACCGCGATTACATCTACATGCGGCATATCTTTAATGGTCGGGAGCAGGTAGGTGTCGAAATTCTCCGATTTCACCCTACCATTTTCGATATTGAAGTCTTCCAGCAACGCATAACCCAGCCCTTGCAGTACACCGCCGTACACCTGCCCCTCAAAACCGACTTTGTTGATTACTTTGCCGACATCATGCGCCGCAGTGACGTTATTCACGGTGATTTTGCCCGTGTTGGTGTCCACTTGGAGATCGACCACTTGACAGCCATACACCCAAGTGAAATAGGGGCTACCACAGCCTTTTTCTTCATCCCAGTGAATCGGTGGTGCCACGTGCCAACCGTAATCCGACAAGTTACCGCCTGCATTGTGCGTCAGCGTCACCGCCTCTTGCATACTGACACTAAATTGCGGTTGAAGCCGGTTACTGATGAAGCCATTTTGCCAGCTCGTCTCTTCGAGTTGATCGGTATGCAACCGCTCGGCCAACGCTTCCACCATGCGTTTTTTGATTTTCCCTGCGGCATTGAGAATCGCCTGCCCCCCCATCAGCGTACCGCGCGATGAGACGGTGGAACCGCCATCGGCAATCATCGATGACGGCGGTTCGTTAAAGGTGATCCACTCCAGCGGCACACCAAACGCCTCAGCAGCAATCAGCGACATACTGGTCTGCAAGCCTTGGCCGTTTTCTGATACGGAGGTAGAAATATTAATGCTGCCGTCACCGTTAACCTGTACCAATGCTGAAGAGGCATCCATCCCCTCAGCGCCTAGCGAACAGCCGCGATGGCTTACCGCCAGCCCAATACCGTAACGAATCGCCCCACCAGCCGCGTTCAATTGCTGATAGTGTTGGCATTTTGCCTCGAACTCCGCTTTAGCCGTCGCCTTCAGCAGCACCTCTTCAGCAGAAACAACGTGATCGCTCAGCGTCTGACCGGCCATGCTGATATCCCCCTGCCGCAAAATATTGCGGCGGCGAACCTCGACCGGGGAAAGGTTGAAATAACGGGCGACCTCATCCATCAGGGATTCATTGGCGAAAATCACCTGTGGCGCACCGAACCCGCGGAAAGCCGAGGTATAGCTGTTATTGGTGGCCACTGCCGCAATATCAATACGTACGTTAGCGATGTTATACGGCCCCGCCGCCTGCACCACACTGCGCCAAGTGACAAACGGTGAAGAGGCGGTATATCCGCCGCTATCTGCCAGGATATCAATCTTGATCGCCTGTATTTTTGCGTTGTCATCCAGACCAATCTTGTAGTGCATACGATACGGATGGCGCTTGCAGCTTTCGCGGATTGATTGTTCACGGTTATAGGTAAACTTGATCGGTTTGCCGGTCATCAGCGCCAGCAACCCTGCACGGCAGGCTAAGTGGTCTATCACGTCATCCTTACCGCCGAAAGAGCCACCTAATACCGCACGTTTTACATTAACCCGCGACTGCGGTAGCGCAAGAAAGGTTGAGACAAAACTACGCACCCGATGCGCATTCTGTACCGAGCCGGTGATCGTTAACCCCGGTTCGTTTGGGTCGGGATAGACAATGATAGATTCCGGTTCAATGTAGGCATGTTCCTGATAACCAACCTCATATTCGCGCTCAATGACGTGGCTAGAGGCGGCAAACCCGGCTTCAATATCCCCTTTCACCGTATGGTGCTTAACGGCGATATTGCTGTCGGTATCACGATGAACCAGCCGCGCGCCCGGCTTGATCGCTTCATTTATATCGGTGATAGGGACATAGGGTTGGTATTCAATATCAATGCATTCCGCAGCCTGGCAGGCCGCCTCATAGCTGGTTGCGGCGATCACGGCGACAACGTCACCATGAAAGAACACTTCATCATTCACGATCGGCAAATAATCTTGAACCACGATACCAATTTTCGGTGTGCCAGGAATGTCTTTGTAGGTCGCGATCTTAACCACACCGGGCACCTGCTCAGCTCGGCTGAGATCCAGCCGCAGAATTTTACCGGCGGGAATATCCGCATAGCGACAAACGCCGTACAGCATGTTCTTCACTTTGATATCGTCACCGTACAATGCTGACCCAGTCACCTTGGCATGACCATCGACGCGTGGCACCGACGTCCCCACAGTGTTTGTTTCCATGTTGTTCTCCGTAAACGGGATAGCAGAAGGTGTGCTTCCAGGGTTGAGATAAAGTTCAGATGAACATTACCCACAAAGAAGCAATGGTTATGCCAGCAACGGATTTACCGGCGGGTTAAGTTCAACTTTGTGATCGCTCGCGAAAAACCAGCAGGTTTTATCCCTGTAGAGCGTGTGGGCAGCGTAAAAAAAGAGAACCAAATTATCAGCTTGATAATCCGGATTTTCAGATTGAGAAAATTTCTGACAGGGGGGCGTTCAGAAATGACGCAGCCCCTTTCCGAGATAGCGGAAAAATGTGACATGCACCGCAACGATGACACGTCGCCAAGCGAAATCAGACACCTAGCATGCAGTTTGCATAGCCCTGCCCACACCCGTCATTTGTCTGCAGGGATGAAGATATGAATCAGTTTGTCATCGCCGACGCTAAATCCTGTATCGGCTGCCGCGCCTGCGAGGTCGCCTGCGTGATGGCTCATCACCACGGCCAATATCCACAGCGGCGGGAAGCATTTGTCCCGTGCATTACGGTAGTAAAAACCGCGACATTGCGCAGCGCAATCCTCTGCCGCCACTGCGACGATGCGCCCTGCGTTCGTGTGTGCCCAACCACCGCCCTAACGCGTGCAGACAACCGCATCGAGTTAAACGAAACGCATTGCATCGGTTGCAAAAACTGTGTCGTTGCCTGTCCATTCGGCGCTATCGGCATGGTGCCCCAAGACCACGGTGCCGTCGCCCACAAATGCGATCTGTGCGCCAGTAATGATGAAGAGGGACAAGCTTGCGTTAACGCCTGTCCGACGCAGGCATTACATCTAATCAACGATGCCGCCCTCCATCGCACTCGTCACAACAAACAACAGCGCTGTGCCGGTGGTCGTCAGCCTACGGAAACAGCCTCGCCTGTATTGCCGCCGCTCTTGGCCTCGGCATTGCAACAACCCCGTAGCGACGCCATCAAGATACCTATCGAACAACGCAAAACCGGTTTTCACGAAATTTATCGCCGCTTCACTCCTGACTGCGTCACTCAACAAGGGCAACGCTGTCTTACCTGTAGTAAACACGCCTTCTGCGAATGGACTTGCCCGCTGCACAACGACATTCCGCAACTGTTGAAGTTAGCGCGCGAAGGGCGAATTATGGAAGCGGTTGAGCTTTCTCATCGCACCAGCAGTTTGCCAGAAGTCTGCGGCCGTGTTTGCCCTCAGGATAGACTCTGCGAAGGGGCCTGTACGTTAGATGAGCATGGCGCCGTGACCGTGGGCAATATTGAGCGCTACATTACAGATACCGCGCTAGAAATGGGCTGGCAACCCGATCTCAGCCAAGTGACGCCCCGCCCGTATCGCGTCGCGGTCGTCGGCGCAGGCCCCGCCGGATTGGGCTGTGCCGACGTGTTGGCGCGCCACGGCGTAAAAGCCGTGGTGTTCGATCGTCATCCTGAAATCGGCGGGCTGCTGACTTTCGGCATCCCCGCCTTCAAGCTGGAAAAAACCGTACTGATCCGCCGGCGTGAAATTTTCGCCGCAATGGGTATTGAGTTCCGCCTCAACGTTGAGATTGGTAAACACCTATCGCTGGGCGAACTGTTGGCAGATTTCGACGCGGTGTTCCTCGGCGTGGGGACGTATCAATCCATGAAGGCGGGTCTGGACAACGAAGATGTTCCCGGCGTCTATGACGCATTACCTTTTCTGATCGCTAACACCAAACATTTAATGGGTCTACCACCGTTAGCAGAAGAACCTTTTGTCGATATGGCCGGTAAACGCGTTGTGGTGCTCGGCGGCGGCGATACCGCGATGGACTGCTTACGCACCTCGGTTCGCCACGGAGCCAGTAAGGTCATCTGTGCCTACCGTCGCGATGAGAAAAACATGCCAGGCTCGAAGAAGGAAGTAAAAAACGCACGTGAAGAAGGCGTCGAGTTCATGTTCAACGTGCAACCGCTCAGTATTGAGTTAACGCCTCAAGGTGCCGTCGCCGGTATACGGCTGGTGCGTACGGAAATGGGTGAAGCTGATGCAAACGGCCGCCGTCGGCCACAACCGGTAGCCGGTTCCGAATTCTTACTGGAGGCCGATGCCATCATTATGGCGTTTGGCTTTCGCCCTCATCCCATGCCTTGGTTGGCACCGCAACGTGTCAGGCAGGATGATTGGGGGCTAATTGTTGCACCAAACCAAGGGAAATACCCGTATCAAACCAGCCATCCTCGCATCTTTGCCGGCGGCGATGCGGTACGCGGAGCCGATCTGGTGGTTACCGCCATTGCCGATGGCCGCCAGGCGGCATTGAGCATTATCAACGTACTGGAGACCAACGCGTCAGCCACGCACGCAGCCCAATGGGAGGGGCAAGCATGATGAACCAATTTATCTTCGCCGAAGCGGAAAAATGCATTGGTTGCCGCACCTGCGAAATCGCCTGTGCGTTGGCGCACAGCAACGGTGAACTACAATCACACACCTTTTCGCCCCGGCTGCAGGTCGTCAGAACATTCAGCGTTAGCGTGCCCGTCGTGTGCCGACAGTGTGAAAATGCCCCTTGCGCCAGCGTATGTCCACATGACGCGATCGTACGCAGCGACGGCTATTGGGAAGTGATTCAATCCCGTTGTATTGGCTGTAAAAGCTGTGTTGTCGCCTGCCCTTTTGGTGCCATTGACGTGGTGTTAGCGGCGGATAATGAATTATCGCAGACGCGTATCGACAGTGAGGCGCATAAGTGTGATCTATGCCATGGGCAAAGTGCGGGTCCTGCCTGTATTCGTGTCTGCCCGACTCAGGCGTTAACGTTGGTTAAAGCTCGCGATTTACAACGTGCAGTTGCCGATAAACAACACAGAACCGCCAGCAACGACGCCGGTATTCACGGCCTCTAGGTGCTAAAAGGAGAATTCTGAAATGGAAAAAATACTCACGGTATGCCCTTACTGCGGCTCCGGCTGCAAACTTAATTTGCTGGTGGAAAACGGTCGGATAGTCGGCGCTGAAGGTGCCAACGGCGTCACCAATCAAGGTGAATTATGCCTAAAAGGCTATTACGGCTGGGACTTCCTGAATGATACCCAACTGCTAACACCTCGCTTACGCCAACCAATGATTCGCCGCCAACGGGGCGGCGCGCTAGAACCCGTCAGTTGGGAAGAGGCTATTCGCTACACCAGCGAACGGATGGCGGCTATCAAGGCACAGCATGGCGCTCAATCGATCATGGTAACCGGCTCGTCACGCGGGCCAGGCAATGAAACCAATTATCTGATGCAAAAATTCGTTCGTGCCGTGTTGGGCAGCAACAATATCGACTGCTGCGCACGGGTGTGCCACGGCCCTTCTGTCGCCGGTTTACAGGCGACGTTGGGTAACGGTGCCATGAGCAATTCAATAGCAGAGATCGAAAACAGCGACTGTTTGCTGATCTTTGGCTACAACGCGGCCGATTCACACCCGATCGTCGCCAGACGTATCCTAAAAGCCAAACAAAACGGCGCCAAAATTATTGTTTGCGATCCACGTCATATTGAAACCGCCCGTCTCGCCGATCTCTGGCTGCCGCTGCGTAACGGTAGCAACATGGCACTGGTTAACGGTTTAGCGCACGTGATCATTGAGGAAGGCTTATACGATCGTCAGTTCGTCGCGCAGCATACCGAAGGATTTGAGGCGTTTCGCTGCATCGTTTCACGCTACACGCCTCAGTATGTATCTGAGATTACCGGCCTGCCAGCACAACAAATTCGTGATGCCGCGGTGATGTACGCCAACGCCAGCAATGCCACTCTGCTGTGGGGCATGGGCGTCACGCAGTGGGGGCAAGGCGTCGAGGTGGTCAAAGGCCTTGCCGGATTAGCACTGTTAACCGGTAATCTGGGGCGGCCAAACGTGGGTGTCGGGCCAGTACGTGGGCAAAATAACGTTCAAGGTGCCTGTGATATGGGTGCTTTACCGAATACCTTCCCCGGTTATCAATCGGTGAGCGACGAAGCCGTGCGGGAAAAATTCGCGGCAACCTGGGGAGTGCCGGCTCTGAGTGGCGAAATCGGCTGCGCCATCACCGACGTACCCCATAAGGCACTTAATGGTGAGTTGAAAGCCTATTACATCATGGGCGAAGATCCGTTACAGACCGAGCCGGATCTTTCCCTCATGCGCCAGGCATTTAATGAACTGGAACTGATCGTCGTCCAGGATATTTTTATGACGAAAACCGCCGCCATGGCAGACGTTATCCTACCGGCGACCTCATGGGGGGAACACGAAGGCGTCTATACCAGCGCCGATCGCGGTTTCCAACACTTTGCCAAAGCCGTTGAGCCACAAGGCGACGTCAAGACTGACTGGCAGATCATCAGTTTGCTGTCGAGTGCGCTCGGGTATCCGATGCATTACGATAATACCGAACAAATCTGGGACGAAATGCGGGCACTATGCCCACTCTTTGCCGGTGCCAGTTACGACAAATTGGCAGGCTTTGGCTATGTGCAATGGCCATGCCCTGACGAGCCCCACCCCGGTACCTCTTATCTGTATCACGGTAATCAATTTTCCCGCCCCGGTGGCAAAGCCTTGCTATGCACCAGTGAATGGTTGCCGCCACAGGAAAAAACCGACCAAGAGTTTCCCTTCGTATTGTGTACGGTACGCGAAGTGGGGCATTACAGCTGTCGCTCGATGACCGGCAATTGTAGCGCGCTGCAAACGCTGGCTGACGAGCCGGGTTATGTGCAGATTAACCCTCAAGATGCCGAAGCCGTTGGTATCGAAGATCAACAGCTGGTGTGGGTGGCTTCACGCCGTGGCAAAGTCATCAGCCGCGCGGCGCTAAGCGAACGCATCAACCGGGGTGCCGTTTACATGACTTACCAATGGTGGATTGGCGCATGTAACGAATTGACTTTGGATCATCTGGATCCCATTTCAAAAACGCCGGAGTACAAACACTGTGCCGTGCATCTGCTACCGATTATCGATCAGGAAGGTGCTGAAAGTTATGTGAAAACGGAGTATCAAGCGCTGAAAAACCGGCTGAAAAGTGCAGCGTTAGCCTAGTCTGACTCCGCACAGGTTGGCCACCTGTGCGGATTAGTGAGGTTTATGCGCCGATGACGCCCCCGTCTTCACGGGTAATCATTAACACCGAAGAACGTGGGCGCGGGCTATTATTCGGGAAGTGTGAATCGCCTTCTTCGCCAGGATGCTGAACGTTAACGAACATCGTTTTATAATCCGGCGTAAAGGTAATTCCGGTCAGTTCACAGGATTTTGGCCCCACCATAAAGCGGCGAATCTCTCCGCTTTGCGGATCGCCCACCAACATCTGATTATTCCCTTGCCCTTGATAATCGCCCTTATTGCTATACTTGCCATCGGTCAAGATCCACAGCCGTCCAGCATGGTCAAATCCCAAACCATCAGGGCTGTTAAAGGTGTTTTCTTCTGTGATATTCGGCGTGCCGCGATTCACACCTTGTGGATAGGCGATCGGGTTGCCGCAAAGGGCATAAATGTCCCAAGAGAAGTTTTCTGCCGCCGCATCGCCTCCCTCATCCCAACGAATGATTTGGCCATAAACATTTTTCGGCCGCGGATTAGCGGCATTCAATGGCATGCCTTCTTCGCCACGTTTACTGTTGTTAGTCAAGGTGCAGTAGGCACGCCCATCGTGCGGGTTAACAGCGATCCATTCTGGTCGATCCATTTTGGTTGCCCCCACCTGCGCCGCTGCTTTACGGGCAAAGATCAGCACTTCTGCTGCATCACGGAAGCCATTCTCCGGCGTCAGACCATTTTTGCCGAATTCCAGTGCAATCCAACGTCCCGTGCCTTTTAGCGGCGTGCCGTTGGCGTCGCCGTCAAATTGAGCAACATAAAGCATACCGTCATCAAGCAGTCCGCGATTGTTCGCAGGATTGGCGATATCGACTTTCCCTTTCGATACGTATTTATAGATATGCTCACCACGTTCATCATCGCCCATATACACCACTAAACGACCATCTTTTGCGACCGTCACCGCCGCATTTTCATGTTTGAAACGGCCCAGCGCGGTATGTTTGATCGGCGTCGAAGTGGGGTTCATCGGATCAATCTCAACGATCCAACCGTGGCGATTGAATTCATTGGGATTTTTTCCTACATCAAAACGGGCGTCAAAATCAGACCAGTTACGTTCTGGTTTGCTTGGATCCAGCGTATAGCGTTGTTGTTCAGGTGTGGTTTTATAGTCCGCCTGCTGGGTGCCAAAATAGGTATCGTAGTTTTCCTCACACGTCAGGTAAGTCCCCCACGGCGTTTTACCATTCGCACAGTTGCCGAAGGTGCCTAAAACCTTACGGCCAGAAGGATCGGCTGCGGTTTGCAACAGCGGGTGCCCTGCTGCCGGGCCACTAAATTGCATTTCAGTATTTGCGGTAATACGGCGATTATAACGGGAAGGGCGCTCCACTTCCCAACGCTGGCTATCGCCAATACGTTTCACCGCAACAATCGACACGCCGTGCGCCGCCTGGGATTTACGCACATCCTCCAGATTGATGGCTTTATCGCCGCCGTGGGCGAACAGATATTGCTCGTTAACGTATTCGTTGTTGATTGCCATCACGCCGTGATGCTCGTCAATCGGGAAGAAGCTCATGCCATCATTGTTGTCACCAAACTGTTTCTCTTGCTCGGCAGCGCTGTTTCCGCCATGCGGATCAAAGGCAACGGCCCCCTCAACCAACGGATCGCCCCATGAAATCAGTACGTCGGCTCGATAACCGGGCGCGATCGCCACTTCATCGGCGGTCGAGGCCGCAATTCCTTTGAAACCCAGCAGTTTATTGACCGGTAAGTTCTCGGCCAGCGCTTGCGTTGAAACACTCAAAATGCCACCACCGAGGAATCCTGCCAAGCCAACGGCACCCGCACTGCCCAATAGCAGCTTACGGCGAGTGGGGTCGATCAGACGATCGGCATTGAGTTGCTCAATTTTATTGGTCATGATTTTAGCTTCCTGTTAGACATCGCCACGAATAATGTTCACCAGAGTTGCCGAGGCGCTCAAAGTTGGGCTTCATACTAATCAGGAAGTGTGACGAAAATGTTACAAATTTAATCGATGAGAGAATTAAGGCGAGAGAAACAGCAAGGGCGCAATTGCTTGCGCCCTACAGACGGTAGACAAAACGTGTTATTAGACAGAACACGGGTCGTGGTGGCGTAAGCCCGCGCAGCGCCCCTCGTTATGCCAGACTCAGGTCGCTCGTGCCATCAGACGATGAACGTCATTGGCATTGTCATAACCCCCGCGGACATCAAAGCCGCGTGAAATCTGCGACCGTTTAGCGACGTTCTAAAATCTCAAAGCAGTAGCTGTGCGAGTTCTGCTCATCTGCATCATGAAATTCACTGAACGATGTTTCCCACTCATCCGGCTCGTAGTCGGGAAAATGGGTATCGCCACCGATTTCAGCATCTATATGCGTCAAGTACATGCGATTGGCGCGTGCCAAAAATTGAGTGTAAATACGCCCACCGCCCATCACCATCACTTCGGCCACATCACCGGCAGCCGCCAAAGCCTCATCCAATGAGCTGACCCAAGTTACGCCGGTTTCACTGCCCGGCCGACTACTCAAAACGATGTTATGGCGGCCGGGCAACGGGCGACCGATTGATTCAAAGGTTTTACGGCCCATAATGACCGGCTTATTCAACGTGTTACGTTTGAACCACGCCAAATCTGCCGGGAGGTGCCACGGCATGGTATTTTCCATACCGATTACACGATCTGCCGCCAAGGCAGCGATCAGGCTGATAATCATTGTTTAACCCTGTGTATGCCCAATAGATGTCAAGTTGCAGGCAGGCGGCAACTGAATGAACCCACGGAAGCTTGGCCTACCCAATGACCGGAGTGGCAAATCTGCACTAGCAGATTTGATCGCGGTTTGCAGCGCCCCGCAGGGGAGAGGCCCACGGATGAGCCTGTTACTAAAGCCACCCCACACCCCGGCAACGTGAAAGAAGGAGAGTGAGGGTAGCAAGATGGGTGACACTATACGTAAAGCCCTATCAGCCGTCGATAGGGCAAACAAGCAATATGAATATATAAGACAGCTCTTATCAGAGCAGCTAATAATTACCATTAATAAGCTAAACGCTCGGACGCTTGCGATACAGCCATAAACCGGGCAGAGACAGGCCGATCGACAAGGCGCCAACAATAAAACATGCCTTAAGAAAGTTAGTCACCATCACCGCCATTAACGCTTCGTTATAACCAAGGTGCGAGATCTCCACCACCGACAGCATGGCCGTATACGCGGGAATACCGGGGAACATCGGGATCACCGCCGCCACGGTAAACACTTTTGGATGGGCCAATAACCAACGTGACCAATATATGCCAATAATACCTATCAGGATTGCAGCCAGAAACGATGCCCATTCAATATTCAGCCCACCAGACATCATTAACATCCGCGAACCGTGGCCAATCGCACCAAGCAATGCGCAATAACGTAGCGCCCGCGAGGGCACATTAAATACCATGGCAAACCCCAGTGCGGGCACCGCAGCTAACAACATGTCCTGTAATAACGCCCAGAGTAAATTCATGACCACCCCTGCAGATCCCATAACGACATCGCCATCACGACTCCAATACAGGTAGCCAGCGTCAGCAAGCTCGCCATCGCCCAACGAGCCAGCCCAGTATTAACGTGGCCTTTGAACATATCGGCTACTGCATTAATCAGCGGAAAACCAGGCACCAACAGCAATACGCTGGCCGCCATGGCCACACTGGCGGTCTGGCTAAAGATCGGCAAGCGCAACAGTAAACCGGATACCGAAGTCGCAACGAACGCCGTCAGGCAGAAGTTAATCAATGGATTCATGTGTCGTGCGGTCAACACCTGCCGTACGAACATCGCCAGTCCACTGGCGACAAAGGTGACGGCAAAGGCATCAGGTTCCCCGCCGTTGAGCATACTGAAACAGCCGCAAGACAGCGCCACCATCAGCACCACTAACCAACGCGGATAACGCAGCGGGCGGATTTTATCGAAGCGTTTCGCTACCTCATGCACATCCGCAATACGGTGCTCAGCCAAAATAACAATGTGCTGCACTTCAGTGACTATTTGCATATTTATGCCCCGATCGGCATTCTTGCGTGTGGTGGTCAGGCAGGCGCCGTGACTGATAGTCGTCAGTACCACCGCGTTGGCAGAAATTGAGCTTTCCACGCTATCCATACCCAACGCTAGCCCGAGCCGCGTTGACAGTTGTTCAACCACCATACTTTCCGCCCCGTGCTGTAACAGCAGTAATGCACATTGAATACACAGCCGGGTGATTTCTCGTTGTTGCCGGTTAGCTTCCGGCAGCGTTGCTTGCTGTTTCATACCGCACCGTACTTCGCCCTGAATGAATGTTCATCATATTGCTTAATATGCCTGCAATGGATTGATGCGCATCAGGGTCAGCGACGTTATTATCAGCGTCATGACGTATTTTTATTGGGATTGTGACCATGCTTGAAACCTCGCTGTTTGTGGCCGGGATCGCCACCTTGGGAATGCTATCGCCGGGGCCGGACTTTTTCTTGGTGATCAAGAATGCCGCCCGTTATCAACGTTTGGCTGCCATGATGACGGCACTTGGCGTGATTTGCGGCGTCGCGACCCATATGTCGTATTGCGTTGCCGGGCTGGCGGTAGTGATTACCACCACGCCTTGGCTGTTTAACTTATTAAAATACGCCGGGGCGATATACCTTATTTGGGTCGGCATTCAGGCATTGCTGTCGCGGGGTGGCAGTAAAATGAACGTCAGTACGCTATCGCCGCAGCAGACCAGCCTGAAAAGTGCCTTCGTACAGGGCTACCTGTGTAATTTATTGAACCCAAAAGCCACGCTGTTCTTCTTAGCGGTGTTCACCCAGGTATTACAGATCGATTCCGGGATTAACGAAAAGCTGTGGTATGCGGGGATTATTCTTGGCCTGTCGATGATGTGGTGGCCTGCGCTGGTTCTACTGATTCAGAGCGGGCCAATGCGGCGCGGTCTGGAAAAAACGCAAAAAATTGTCGATAAACTACTGGGCGGGATGCTCATTGCCTTGGGCATTAAAGTCGCCCTCAGTTAAGCCAACGCTCAGGGGGCGGCAAAACAATGCCGCCCCTCTCCTCACGATTGACGCGTTACCCTTTGGTGGCCACGCTGTCTTCCTCCGGTGCTTTGCCATCAATACTGCCACGCCAACCGGTCTGCTGCTCGCGCACCAGCCGCGTTTGATCCTGTTCGATAGCATTGCTGAGCATTTCCTTCGCCCGCTGCAAGGTGGCGATACGGAATTCGGTATCCTCGTAATTTTCCATCATTGCTTCCAGCATTTGCCGGTTATAACGGCGGAAAGTATCCGCTTTTTCCCGCGCTTCATAGGCGTCTAGCCCAAGCAGTTCCAGCGTTTTTCGGCCAACCCGCAGCGAACTTTCGAACGTTTCACGCTCTGAGCTTTCCACCCCCAACTGACGCAGTTGATACCAGTGATCCACGTCGCGGGCTCGCGCCACGATCTTAAGATGCGGAAAGTGGTGTTTCGCCAACTCAGTCAATTGCAGGTTAGCGTCAACGTCATCAATCGCATTGATCAACACACTGGCATGTTGCGCCCCGGCCGCTTCCAGTAGATCAACGCGAGTCGCATCACCATAGAACACTTTGGTGCCAAATTTACGCAATGTTTCGATGTGGTCGGGATCGTGATCTAATATCACCGCGTGAACATCGTTAGCCAACAGTAAACGACCGGCTATCTGCCCAAAACGACCAAAACCGGCGATGATCACGCTGGCATTCTCATCATCAATCACATCGGCCGGGCGTTCATCTCTCGGCGCACTTTTCGCCAGTCGGGCGGCGATAACTAACAGCAACGGCGTCGCGGCCATAGACAGTGCCACCGCTAAAGTCAGTGATTTCGCCCAATCCTGCGGCAACACGCCCGACATTTGCGCGGCACCGAAAATCACAAACGCAAATTCACTCCCTTGTCCAAGCAAGATGGCAAACAGCCCGCGCTGACGCTTTGGCACGCCCAACACCGGCGCAACCAGCCATAACATCGCGGCTTTCAACAACATGAAGCCCAGTAACAATGAGGCGATCAACAACGGGTGGCTAAACAAGGTGCCAAAATCAATCGACATGCCAACACCGATGAAAAACAGACCGAGCAATAATCCCTTAAACGGCTGGATATCGCTTTCTAGCGCATGACGGTATTCGGAACTGGCCAACAGCACACCCGCAAGGAATGCCCCCATCGCCATCGATAACCCGGCCATTTCCAGCAAAATACCGAAGCCGAATACCAAAAACAGCGCCACGGCACTAAAGACTTCGCGCATACCGGAGCGCGCAACAAAATGCAGCAGCGGCCGCGTGACATAGCGACCCAGTAATACCACCAGCGCCAATGCCCCAACCACTTTCGCCGCTGACAGTGCGAACGCGCCTGCCGTGGTTTCCGCCCCACTGTTGGCCAACAGCGGGATCATCGCCACCAGCGGAATCGCAGCAATATCCTGGAACAGCAACACCGCAAACGCGCTACGGCCAACCGGTGAAGACGTCAGGTTGCGTTCACTCATTGCCTGCATGGCAATCGCGGTGGAAGAAAGCGCCAGCGTCAGGCCAATCAAGAGCGCTACTTTCCAATCCAGCCCCAGGAAGTAACAAAAGGCGCTCAATACCAGGCCACAACAGCTCATTTGTAACCCGCCGCCGCCAAACACCGAGGCTCGCAGCGTCCAAAGCCGTTTCGGATCGAGTTCCAAGCCGATGATAAACAGCATCAGCACCACGCCAATTTCAGCGAAGGTCAGAATGGATTCCGCATCCGATACCAGCTTCAATCCCCACGGGCCAATAATACAACCGGCGATCAAATAGCCCAGTACCGACCCCAAGCCCAGACGCACCGCAATCGGCACCAGCAACCCGGCCGATCCCAAATAGATCAGGCCTTCAATCATCATGCCGTGATTATCCATTTTCGGCTCCCTGCGCCAGCGGCTGTTCAGCGTTGATCAGATAGTGCATTAACCGGTGGCGATAGGCTTCTCCAGCCGCCTGCAGTGCCGCTTCATCACAGGTGAAGGTATTATGCACGGCAAAATAGGGCTGCCAGTTCATTCCACAGTAAATCGCCGTTGCCTGTAACGGCTGCGCTAATACGGCGAAGTCAGGATAATCACCCAGCTCAAAATGATGCCGATCGCCGCCACTGGTTACCGCCCACAGACAATCTTTACCCACCAAGGCGTTACCGTCGTGGCCGTAGGCCCAGCCGTGTTCCAGCACTTTATCGATCCATAATTTCAGCAACGGCGGCAAGCTGTACCACTGCATCGGATGCTGTAACACCACCAGTTTGGCTCGCGCCAGTGCCTGCTGTTCCGCATGAATATCAATATTAAAGTCGGGATAAAGTTCGTATAGCGATCGAACTTCAACCTCAGGAATATCCTTCACCGCCTGCAATAAGCACTGATTAGCATGAGAGTGTCGAGGATAAGGGTGGGCGTAGATTATCAGAATCATGCGTTGCTCATTGTTGCAAACGGTTTTAAGGCGAAGCCCCGTTAGCTAGACCAGTAATGCAGCCATTAACTGCGGAGCTCAATTCAATATAAATAATTATTACATCTTAACGCACACTGTTTTCATAATCTTCAAACAATATTCCACAGTAAAAACATAAAAATATATTAATTATTAATACCGATAAAATCCGTTACCTGTTCCTCAATCGTCCTCAATTACCTCTTATTTTTGACCACGACTTGTTGGTTGCTAAAGCTTGTTCTAGGCTCTATTAGTGGTTTTATTAACTAAACACATGACCATTATCTGCATAAATGACTAATGAAATGACAGGTTCTGATATTCTTTTTCACTATCACATCAGTCTTGTTCATTATCAATTACGGAGCTTATAAATGAATAATATTAATCTATTCAAGAAAATATTGATCATGTTTATCACGAGCTTGGCGCTACTGCCACAGTTGGTTCTCGCCATGCAAATTTCTATTGTTACGCTCACGGGAACAAATCATGCGTTGACCGTGAATCCAACCGACAGCATTACTGCCGTCAAAGAAAAGTTCGCTGATAAACAAGGCATCCCCGTTGATCAACAAAAATTATTTTTTAATAACAATCAATTAGAAAACAGCAAAACGCTTACAGATTACGGTATTGGGGACGGTAGCAAGCTAAAATTAGAATTGAGGTTGAAAGCAGGTTAACCCACAATAATTGATACTTCCCCAATAAAAAAGGCGCTGGCTGAGCAGCGCCTTTGCATTATTAACGAACTACTTAATGCGTTGGTGCATTTCCTGCACCGATGTTACCTGCTCGGTTGGGTCGGCTTTCAATGCCATTGCGGTAGCAAAGCCGCCATTCAGGGTGGTGTCGTAGTGCACTTTATATTGCAGAGCGCTGCGGCGAATGAGTTTGGAATCCTCAATGGCCTGACGCCCGGCCGTCGTATTGACGATGTAAGTGTACTCACCATTCTTGATACGGTCCTGAATGTGTGGACGACCTTCATGTACCTTGTTGACCAAGCGCGGATTAATCCCTGCTTCGCCCAACACCACTGCCGTGCCGTGGGTCGCATCCAGTTCAAAGCCTTGCTTCAACAGGCTAGCGGCCAAATCCACCACCCGCGCTTTGTCGCCTTCACGTACTGACAATAGCGCTCGCCCCTGTTTCTTCATCCCAGAGTTACTGCCAAGCATCGCTTTGGAGAACGCTTCCGCGAAGGTGCGCCCCACGCCCATCACTTCACCGGTAGAGCGCATTTCTGGCCCCAAAATCGGGTCAACGCCAGGGAATTTGTTGAACGGCAGCACCACCTCTTTGACCGAATAATAAGGTGGGATCACCTCTTCCGTTACCCCTTGTTCAGCCAAGGTTTTACCGGCCATGACGCGCGCGGCCACCTTCGCCAACGGCACACCGGTGGCTTTAGAGACGAACGGTACGGTGCGTGCGGCGCGCGGGTTAACTTCAATCAGGTAAACTTCGTTGTCCTTAACCGCAAACTGCACGTTCATCAACCCGCGCACTTGCAGCTCGAAAGCCAGTTTTTCTACCTGTTGACGCATCACATCCTGGATTTCTTTGCTCAGCGTATACGCAGGCAATGAGCACGCGGAGTCGCCAGAGTGCACGCCCGCCTGTTCGATGTGTTCCATGATGCCGCCAATCAACACGCGCTCACCATCACAGATGGCATCGACGTCCACTTCCACCGCATCATCCAGGAAACGATCCAGCAACACGGGCGCATCGTTAGACACGCTCACCGCATTCTGGAAGTAACGGCGCAGGTCGATTTCGTCGTAGACGATTTCCATCGCGCGGCCACCCAGCACATAAGAAGGACGTACCACTAACGGATAGCCGATACTGGCAGCCTTCTCCACCGCCTGTTCAATCGCCGTCACGGTGGCGTTCGCCGGCTGTTTCAAGCCCAGACGGTTAACCGCCTGCTGGAAACGCTCACGGTCTTCAGCACGGTCGATAGCATCCGGGCTGGTGCCGATAATCGGTACGCCTGCTGCTTCCAGCTCACGCGCCAGTTTCAGCGGCGTCTGACCACCGTACTGCACGATGACGCCCTTCGGCTGTTCGATGCGCACGATTTCCAGCACGTCTTCCAGCGTAACCGGCTCGAAGTAGAGGCGGTCAGAGGTATCGTAATCGGTAGAGACGGTCTCCGGGTTACAGTTAACCATAATGGTTTCGTAACCGTCTTCGCGCAGCGCCAAGGAAGCGTGCACGCAGCAGTAGTCAAACTCGATGCCTTGGCCGATGCGGTTCGGGCCACCGCCCAGCACCATGACTTTCGGGCGATCGTGAGTCGGGTTAGATTCGCACTCTTCTTCATAAGTGGAATACATGTAGGCGGTATCGGTGGAGAACTCGGCCGCACAGGTATCCACACGTTTGTAAACCGGGTGTAAGCCGTAACCGTGACGCAATTTCCGCACCGCGCTTTCCGCGACACCGGCCAGTTTTGCCAAACGCGCATCGGCAAAGCCTTTACGTTTCAAGGTACGCAGGAATTCCGGCGTTAAGCCGTTGATACCAGTCGCTGCGACCTGCTCTTCCAAGCGCACCAGCTCTTCAATCTGCACCAAGAACCAGCGGTCAATGTTGGTCAGGTTGAAGACGCCATCAACTGACAAGCCAGCACGGAAGGCATCTGCGATATACCAGATACGATCAGAACCGGCATCTTTCAATTCGCGGCGGATTTTGGTCAACGCCTCAGGATCGTCCAGGCTCACTTTCGGATCGAAGCCGGTTGCGCCCACTTCCAAGCCACGCAATGCTTTCTGCAAGGATTCTTGTTGGGTACGGCCAATCGCCATCACTTCGCCGACCGATTTCATTTGGGTCGTCAGGCGGTCATTGGAACCGACGAATTTCTCAAAGTTGAAGCGAGGAATTTTAGTCACGACGTAGTCGATGGACGGTTCGAAGGAGGCAGGAGTACGGCCACCGGTGATGTCATTCATCAGTTCGTCGAGGGTATAACCCACCGCCAGTTTGGCCGCGATTTTAGCAATCGGGAAGCCGGTCGCTTTCGATGCCAACGCCGAGGAGCGTGACACGCGCGGGTTCATTTCGATGACAATCAAACGGCCAGTTTTCGGGTTAACCGAAAACTGTACGTTAGAACCGCCGGTTTCCACGCCGATTTCGCGCAATACCGCCATCGAGGCGTTACGCATGATTTGGTATTCTTTGTCGGTCAGCGTTTGTGCTGGTGCAACCGTGATCGAGTCGCCGGTGTGAATACCCATGGCATCAAAGTTTTCAATGGAGCAAACAATGATGCAGTTGTCGTTCTTATCGCGCACCACCTCCATCTCGTACTCTTTCCAACCGATCAGTGATTCATCAATCAGCAGTTCGTTGGTTGGCGACAGATCCAGACCGCGTTCGCAAATTTCTTCGAACTCTTCGCGGTTGTAGGCGATACCGCCACCGGTGCCGCCCATGGTAAAGGACGGACGGATGATGCACGGGAAACCGACGTCGGCCGCCACGGCCAGCGCTTCTTCCATATTATGTGCAATGCCGGAACGTGCAGTATCTAAACCAATTTTCTTCATGGCGACGTCAAAACGACGACGGTCTTCGGCTTTATCGATGGCATCGGCTGTCGCACCGATCATGGTCACACCAAACTCCGCCAATACGCCTTGACGTTCTAGCTCCAGCGCACAGTTCAGCGCCGTCTGCCCCCCCATGGTCGGTAATACCGCGTCTGGGCGCTCTTTTTCGATGATTTTGCGTACCACTTCCCAGTGAATCGGCTCGATGTAGGTGGCATCGGCCATTTCTGGGTCGGTCATGATGGTTGCCGGGTTCGAGTTAACCAAAATAACGCGGTAACCCTCTTCACGCAGCGCCTTACACGCCTGTGCTCCCGAGTAATCGAATTCACATGCCTGGCCGATAACAATCGGGCCAGCGCCGAGGATCAGGATGCTTTTTATATCTGTACGTTTTGGCATGGCTATTATGGCTCCTGATTATTTGGCGTTGGAACGGTAAGTCTCAATCAGTTCGATGAAGTGATCGAACAACGGTGCTGCATCGTGCGGGCCTGGGCTGGCTTCCGGGTGGCCTTGGAAGCTGAACGCTGCCTTATCAGTGCGATGAATACCCTGCACCGTGTGGTCGAACAGTGACTTGTGAGTTACGCGCAGCGTCGCAGGCAAGTTATTTTCGTCAACGGCAAAACCGTGGTTTTGCGCAGTGATCATCACCGTGTTGTTATCCAGGTCTTTTACTGGATGGTTGCCGCCGTGATGGCCGAGTTTCATCTTCACCGTTTGCGCGCCGCTGGCTAGCGCCAACAGTTGGTGACCCAAGCAAATGCCAAAGATCGGAATGTCGGTTTCAAGGAACTGTTGGATAGCGGCAATAGCATAATCACATGGCTCAGGATCGCCCGGTCCGTTAGATAAAAAGATGCCATCAGGATTCATTTTCAACACCTCGTCAGCCGAGGTCTGCGCCGGTACCACCGTCAAGCGGCAACCGCGATCCACCAGCATCCGCAGGATGTTGCGCTTTGCGCCGAAGTCATAGGCCACGACGTGGAACGGCAGCTCGGATTCTGCTTTAGCTGCTGGCAGCTCATCTTCCAGCGTCCAGCTCCCTTGCTGCCAAGGGTAAGCTTCTTGGGTGGTGACTTCTTTTGCCAGATCCATACCTTTCAAACCAGGGAAAGCCTTCGCTCTTTCCAGTGCCAATGCGGCATCCGGCGCGTCACCGGCAATAATGCAGCCGTTCTGTGCGCCTTTTTCACGCAGCAGACGCGTCAGTTTGCGGGTGTCAATATCCGCAATCGCCACAATATTGTTGCGCTTGAGGTAGTCGGATAGGTTTTCTTCACTGCGGTAATTACTGGCAATCAGGGGAAGGTCGCGAATAACCAGACCTTGAGCGTGAACAGCGGAGGATTCTGCGTCGGAAGTATTGGTGCCGACATTGCCGATATGAGGATAAGTAAGAGTAACGATCTGGCGGGAGTAGGAAGGATCAGTGAGGATTTCTTGATAGCCGGTCATCGACGTATTGAAGACCACTTCCCCCACTGCCGTACCTTCTGCCCCGATGGCCCGACCGTGGAATTGGGTTCCGTCTTCCAGAACCAATAGCGCTGACTTAATCAAAACACCCTCCGAGGAATAATAAATCACAATATTTGCATATTAATTCAGATAACACGATCTAAATCAATGCAAAAACCGCCCTCAAGGCTAATTTTTGGCAAATTGGGCGCATTTTAATGATGCGAGCCTAGATTGTCTACTCCAACCGCCATTTTTTATCTTATTTTTGCTGTTTTCGTGGTTTTATCACCGCATCAGCCACGAAAACACATGCAAACTTGAGTTTGTAAACGGTTGCGAGAAATTATGACAGCAAAACCATGTCCCACAGAGATTAAAAGGGCGAGAAAAAGTATCGAGGGTGAATAAATGATGATAAAACGGTAGTTAATGCAGAAAAACAACAGTAATTAATAAAAATTAATCGAAATACCCATTTATCATGTTAAAAAAATAGAGTGATAAAATATCACCCTACTTTTCAAAAAGTTAAATTAAAATAAAACACATTATCCGAATAAAGATCAATCACAACTCATCTAAATTTAGCACATCTCGCATATCAAATAGGCCATTTTGATGGTTAGCAAGCCAATTAGCCGCCCGCACCGCACCATTCGCAAATGTCATGCGACTTGACGCTTTATGCGTAATTTCTACCCGCTCACCGATGTCGGCAAACATCGCGGTGTGCTCACCGACAATATCACCCGCACGAATGGTGGCAAAACCAATACTGTGCGGTTCACGCTCTCCGGTGTAACCTTCACGTGCATACACCGCGCACTGTTTCAAATCACGCCCTAATGCATCAGCGATCGCCTCCCCCATGGCCAAGGCAGTGCCTGATGGCGCATCTACTTTATGCCGATGATGTGCTTCAACGATTTCAATATCGGTGTAGTCGCCCATCACTTTGGCGGCTTTTTCCAGCAGTTTTAGCACCACGTTAACGCCAACGCTAAAATTAGCCGCGAAAACGATGCCAATCTGTTTGGCCGCTTCACGAATTGCCGCTTTACCGGCATCGTCAAAGCCGGTAGTACCAATCACCATGGCTTTGTTATGCGCCACGCAAAATGCCAAATGCGCCAGCGTACCTTCCGGACGGGTGAAATCGATAAGAATATCAAAGTCATCTACCACGTTATCGAGGCTGTCACTAACCTTGATACCTAATGCCCCCACGCCCGCCAGCTCACCCGCATCAGTATTTACCAGGCTCGAACCTGGGCGCTCTAAGGCAGCCCCGAGCACCACGCCTTGCGCCTGCTGGACAGCCTGAATCAATTGACGCCCCATACGGCCACCGGAACCCGCAATCGCGATACGGATTTGTGAATCAGTCATTGTTCTCTCTCTCTTTTGTGATTTGACGTCTATCTCACCGACCCAGCATCATTGGATTTCTCATCAAGAGCGTCAATGTATAACCAATGGATCGGGTATCGATTCGAACCACGTTCTTGCAAGCTCATACCGTGAACAGCCAGAATGATATGTATTAGCCTGATAAACTAACCATTCGGCTGCGTCAACGGCGCCAGCACCGTCGATTTTACGGACATATCGTTTCAGGGTAACTGCCCTGCCTTATCACCACCAGTGGATTTAAATCATGATAAGAAAATAATGATATCGCCGCCTTTTTATCAGTAACACTATCAATCGAATACCATTCAACCTTGGCTGCTGTAGGCGTTGATGGTACATAATCATGCAGTTTCTATTGCGGATAATAGCCCCATATGATGGCATTGGACGAATCCTCGGCGTTTCTACTGCCTTTACCATTTGGCCGTGACGGATAAAGCACACAGACCGCGGAACCCTAATATGGGGCGTTTTACCAACCGATGAATGTAAAAACGGGGAGCCTAGGCTCCCCGTTATTGCTAATGATACCACAGCGGTCAATCGACCTGCTTAATATCCACACGCAGCTCTTTAGGCACTTCGAACACGATGTTCTCTTCACGCCCGCTGATTTCCTGCACGTCTTTACCACCCAGGGCTTTTAAGCGACTGATCACATCCTGCACCAGCACATCTGGCGCGGAAGCGCCGGCTGTCACACCGACATTAACCGCATTCTTGAGCCACTGCTCTTGAATATCCGCTGCGGAATCAATCAGATAAGCGGGTTTTCCGACGCGCTGCGCCAACTCTGCTAAGCGGTTGGAGTTGGACGAGTTCTTCGATCCCACCACCAACACCACATCAGCATCCCCCGCCAGATTGCGCACCGCCTCTTGGCGGTTGGTGGTGGCGTAGCAGATGTCATCCTTGCGTGGACCGATAATTTTCGGGAAGCGTTGGCGCAAGGCGTCAATCACATCCGAGGTATCATCTACCGATAGCGTAGTTTGTGTCATAAAGCACAGGTTGTTCTCATTCTTCACCTGTAGCTTCCAAACGTCCTCCGGCGACTCGACCAGATACATTCCCCCTTCCGGGTTGCTGTACTGCCCCATGGTGCCTTCAACTTCTGGGTGACCCGCATGGCCGATGAGAATAGCTTCGGTGCCTTTACGGCTTGCCCGCGCCACTTCCATGTGCACTTTCGTGACCAGTGGGCATGTGGCATCAAACAGCATGGTCAAGTCACGCGCTTTCGCTTCAGCACGCACCGCCTGAGAGACACCATGGGCCGAAAAGATCAGAATCGAACCGTCCGGCACTTCTGAAATTTCTTCAATAAACACCGCACCGCGCGCACGCAAGCTGTCTACGACGTAGCGGTTATGTACGACTTCGTGACGAACATAGATCGGCGCACCATAAATCTCCAAGGCACGTTCAACAATGCTGATCGCGCGATCAACCCCCGCGCAAAAGCCGCGTGGGTTAGCCAGCAATATTTGCATGCGTTTCCTCCTGCTGCGGATCGATCTCCAATACCTCAATATCGAAGGTGATCGGATGCCCTGCCAGCGGATGATTAAAGTCAACGGTTACCGATTCTTCCGCTACCTCACGCACCACACCCGGCATTTCACTGCCGTCGATCGCGCTAAACAGCATAATCGTACCCACATCGGGTACACCGGTTTCCGCAAAATCACGGCGCAGGAAATACTGGATCAAATCAGGATTATTCGCACCAAAAGCGTCTTCCGGCTGTAGTGTGAAGGTACATTTATCGCCAGGATGCCGCCCTATTAGCTGCTGCTCCAGCGGCGCTGACAGGCTACCGTCGCCCAAACGAAACAGCGCCGGTTTACCGTTGCCACGGGTGGATTCGGCGGTTGAACCGTCTTCCAAGGTCAGCGTGAAGTGAACCAGCACTGCGCTGTTGGGTTGTACCTGAGCCGTCATGTTACTCACCTTGTTGCTCATCTTTATCACGTGTTGTTCGTTTGCTGGCTGGCAAAAAACCCTCCAGCACGATCATCGCCGCCCCGACACAGATGAAGCTATCTGCAAGGTTGAACGTCGGGTAATGCCAATTGCCGATGTAAAAATCAATAAAGTCGACCACGAAGCCATGCCACAGACGATCGAACAAATTGCCAAGCGCCCCGCCGATAATAAATGCGTAGGCGATGTTATTCAGCTTTTGCCGCGCGTGGCTGCGGTACATCATCACCAGTAATACCGCGACGATGGCAATGGCAATGCCTGCGAAGAACCAGCGCTGCCAGCCACCATGATCGGCCAGGAAGCTGAACGCGGCACCGTAGTTACGCGCATAATACAGGTTAAACGAAGGGATCAATGGCTGGGACTGGCCCAGCACAAAATGACTCAAGATCCACTGTTTGCTGGCCAAGTCCAACACCAGTACCACCAAAACTAACCACAGCCAACGCAGGCCGGTCGAACAGATCGGTTTATTCATCAGGCGCTTATTCATTAAGCGTATTTACGCTTTTCGCCGTCGCCGGCGACGTTGGTTACACAGCGGCCACACAGATCTGCGTGCTCCGCCACCTTGCCGATGTCGGTAGTGAAATGCCAACAACGTGGGCACTTCTGGCCTTCAGCGCTGCTGAACGCGATTTTCAAGCCTTTCAGCGCTTCACTTTGCTGCGCGTCATTAGGCGCATCGGCCAGCGGTGCAACCCGGGCAGCAGAGGTCAGCAGCACGAAACGCAGTTCATCTTGCAGGCTGTTCAGGTCTGCCGCTAAGGCATCATCGGCATACAGCGTCACCGCAGCCTCTAATGAACCGCCAAGGCGTTTGTCTGCACGCGCTTGTTCCAGCACCTTATTCACTTCACCGCGGACTTTCAGCAGCTCAGCCCAGAAAGCATCGTTCATGCTTTCGCCTTCGGCCAAACCGAACAGGCCGTCGTACCACTCTTCGGTGAACACGTACTGCGCACGTTTGCCCGGCAAGAAGCCCCAGATTTCATCGGCCGTGAAGGACATAATCGGTGCCATCCAGCGAACCAAGGCTTCCGCGATGTGGAACAGGGCGGTCTGGCAACTGCGGCGCGCACGGCTTTCACTTTGCGCGGTGTACTGACGATCTTTGATGATGTCCAGATAGAACGACCCCATCTCAACCGAGCAGAACTGCATCAGACGTTGTACAACCTCATGGAAATCGTAGTTGGCATAAGCCTGTTCGATATCCTGCTGCGCTGCCTGCGCGCGACCGACGGCCCAGCGATCCAGTACCACCATGTCTTCCGGTGCCACGCAGTCGGTACTTGGATCAAACCCGCTCAAGTTTGCCAGCAGGAAGCGCGCGGTGTTACGAATACGGCGATAAGAGTCCGCTGCACGCTTCAAGATTTCGTCAGACACCGCGATCTCGCCGGTATAGTCGGTCGAGGCCACCCACAGGCGCAGAATGTCGCCACCCAGTTTATTCATCACATCTTGAGGGCTGATGGTGTTGCCAATCGACTTGGACATCTTGCGGCCCTGACCGTCAACGGTGAAACCGTGAGTCAGCACTTCTTTGTAAGGCGCCTTGCCCTTCATCGCGGTGGAAATCATCAACGATGACATGAACCATCCACGGTGTTGGTCAGAACCTTCCAAATACATATCCGCGCCGTGGCCTTGGAACTCAGGGCGAACGTCAACCACCGAAGCGTGAGTTGAACCCGAGTCAAACCATACGTCCAGCGTATCAGGGACTTTCACGTAATCGGCGGCTTCAGCGCCCAAGATATCTGCTGGCTCCAGATCCCACCACGCTTGAATGCCGTCTAGCTCTACGCGCTTGGCGACCTCTTCGATCAGTTCAACGCTGCGTGGATGCAGTTGCTCAGTGTCTTTGTGCACGAACAGCGACATCGGCACACCCCAAGTACGCTGGCGTGAGATACACCAGTCCGGGCGATTCGCTACCATGGTTTCGATACGCGCCTGGCCCCAATCAGGGATCCACTGAACGCCTTTGATCTCTTCCAGCGACTGCTGACGCAAGCCTTTTTGATCCATGCTGATGAACCACTGCGGCGTGGCGCGGAAGATGATCGGCGTTTTGTGTCGCCAGCAGCACGGATAGCTGTGCAACAGCTTCTCAACGTGCAGCAATGCGCCTTGCTCACGCAACAGCTCAACAATCAGATCGTTAGCCTTAAAGACAAACTTACCGTCCAGCGACGGATAGGTGCCCGGCAGATAGCAGCCATTCGGGCCAACCGGGTTGGCGATCTCCAGACCGTATTTCTGGCTGATAACGAAGTCGTCCGGGCCGTGGCCACCGGCGGTATGCACCGCCCCCGTACCCGCATCCAGCGTGACGTGGTCGCCCATGATCGCCGGCACGTCGAAGCCCATAAACGGATGTTGGAAGCGCAACAGTTCCAGATCGGCACCTTTGCAGTCACTCAACACTTGCCAACTGGTGATACCCGCGCGCTTCATGACGCTTTCCACCAACTCAGCCGCCAGGATCAGACACTGGCCATCTACCTGTACCAGTTGATAACTAAACTCCGGGTGTAGCGAGATAGCGCGGTTAGCCGGTAGAGTCCACGGCGTCGTGGTCCAGATCACCAATGAGATTGGGCCCTCAACGCTGCTAACGCCAAACTTGGCGACAACGGCAGCCGGATCGACCGCATGGAACGCGACGTCGATCGACGGAGAGGTTTTGTCGTAATATTCCACTTCCGCTTCCGCCAGCGAAGAACCACAGTCGGTGCACCAGTGAACCGGCTTCGCGCCTTTCAACAGGTGGCCGTTGCTGATGATTTTGCCCAGCGCACGGATGATGTTGGCTTCGGTTTTAAAGTCCATGGTCAGGTATGGGTGATCCCAATCCCCCAGCACGCCCAAGCGGATGAAGTCTTTTTTCTGACCTTCAACCTGTTCAGCGGCATATTCCCGGCACTTTTGACGGAACTCGGCCGCCGTAAGCTTTTCGCCCGGCTTGCCGTACAGCTGTTCGACTTTCAGTTCGATAGGCAGACCGTGGCAGTCCCAGCCCGGCACATACGGCGAATCGAAACCCGACATCCCTTTCGACTTGATAATAATGTCTTTAAGAATCTTGTTAACCGAGTGACCAATGTGAATGTTGCCGTTCGCATACGGAGGGCCGTCATGCAAAATGAAGGATTTTTTGCCCTTTTTGGCAGCACGAATAATCCCGTACAGATCCTGTTCATACCAACGTTGCAGCATGCCAGGTTCGCGCTTGGCGAGATCGCCGCGCATCGGGAACCCTGTTTCCGGCAAGTTCAGGGTGTTCTTATAGTCACTCATGAGATTCTCGTTTCCGTTTCGGCTAGATACCCGTCATATTCCAAGCGTCGTCATAGCTGGCCGCACACCCCAACCTCACTTGCTCACGCAGGTTGGTCTGGATGCACACGCTTACCGCCGTCATACGCTTAAATTATTCAGGTCGAGCAATTAAACCGGTGTCTTGAGCCCAAAAAACGTTCGGGCCGCCACCACATCATTGGCGATTTGCTGCTTCAGCGCATCGAGCGAAGCAAAACGCTGTTCATTGCGCAATTTTGCGCGGAGCACCACGTCAATATGGCGTCCATAAAGATCTATTGTCACATCCAACAGATGCACTTCGAGCTGCTGACGCACGCCAGCAACGGTTGGGCGAGTGCCGATATTGGCCACGCCCGGCAGCGGTTGCGGCCCCAGGCCATACACATCCACTGCATACACCCCTTTTACCGGGGCAACTAGGCGCTTAAGCGGCACGTTCGCCGTTGGGAAACCAATAGTGCGCCCCAACGCGTCGCCGTGTACTACACGCCCGGAAATACTGTACGGATGCCCGAGCAGCTTTTCTGCCAACGCCAAGTTATCATCACGCAGCGCATTGCGAATCGCGGTACTGCTGATGCGCTTATCCCCTTCACGGAAGGTCGGCGTACTGATGATCTCAAAACCGTATTCTTCGCCCGCCTGTTGCAACAGCGAAAAATCGCCCAGGCGACTGGCGCCAAAGCGAAAATCATCCCCGACCATCAAGAACTTCACCCCCAGCTTTTCCACCAGCAGTTCGGCAACAAATACCTGTGCGGTGTGGGCGGCAAAGCGAGGATCAAACTTGACGCACAGTAGATAGTCAACGCCGGCCTGAGCCAGATACTTGGCCTTGTCACGTAAACGCGTGAGCCGAGCTGGCGCTTTATCCGCTGCAAACAGTTCCAGCGGTTGCGGCTCAAAGATCATGACGACCACCGGCAACCCAAGACGTTTGCCTTTTTGTTTCAACTGCTCCAACAGCGCCTTATGACCACGGTGTACGCCGTCAAAATTGCCGATGGTGAGCACACAACCATGGTGGCGTGCCCGGATATTGTGAATGCCGCGAATTAGCTCCATAGCTGGCTCAAAACAGTGGAAATCGGCGGATTATACCTTGTACAGCGATTAAGGTTAACCCGCGATTGCATCCTTGGATAGAATAGTCACACCATACCGGAGTAAAGTCGCGGGAGAAATGCCTAAACCACAGTTTCTCTGACGTAAAAGCCCGGAGAAACACCCCGCCGCACTGGCTTACTGCCATAGTCTGGCAACGTAGGGTGAATTTTCTCGCGAAATACTGTATTCCCACGGCCGAAGCTGGTAAAATCCTGCGCCATCACAACGTAGCAAGTGCCGCCCGTACAAACGGCGCTTATTTGCACAAATCCATTGACAAACGAAGGCTAAAAGGGCATATTCCTCGGCCTTTGAATTGTCCTCAATAGAATATATTTGGGAGTTGGACCTTGGCTAATATCAAATCAGCTAAGAAACGCGCCGTACAGTCTGAGAAACGCCGCAAGCATAACGCTAGCCGTCGCTCAATGGTGCGTACCTTCATTAAGAAGGTTGACGCGGCTATCGCAGCTGGCGACAAAGAAGCAGCACAAAACGCATTCACCGTAATGCAACCACTTGTGGATCGCCAGGCTGCTAAAGGCCTGATCCACAAAAACAAAGCAGCGCGTCATAAGTCAAACTTGTCTGCGCGTATCAACGCAATGCAATAAGCATTATGTTGTCTGCTTGTTAAAAAAACCGGCCTTGGCCGGTTTTTTTACGTCTGCGACTTAGGCTCAGAACGCAAACAGGTTGGAGAAATCCTTATTGCATACCCGCTGTACCGCCGGATGTTGAATCATACGCTCGGCAAAAATAATGTAATACTCTTCCTGTACGCTATCGATACGCCCAATCTCAACCACGTCATCATCGTTATAGGTATCTTGTGCATACAAGGTTGGCGCAACAAAGATTGCATTGTGATACATGCCAAAAGCTTTCATCAACGCGGCATCGTCAAACTCCCCGAGAATTTCAACCTGAATACCTTGCGTATTAAACCAGTTAAGCAATTGACGCCCCAGCATGGAACGCCGCCCTGGGATCAACAGTTTTCGCTGTTCCAAACACGCTGGGAACGGTAGCTCAGGTGCAGGTTGGCGACAGAAAAAACTGATTCCGCATTCGCCCAACTTTAACGAGAACAACCCCTCCTGCTGACTGGAGTCGACCGGGCAATCCGAGATAATCATATCCAGCTTGTGCTGGCTCAGTTGCTCCAGCAACATTTCATGCGTCGATTCAAAACAGCGCAGGTGAATTTGTTCATGATCGACCACCGCCGTCTCTAGCACCTGGCTAACCAGACGTTTAGACAGCGCATCAGCGACGCCAACGTCAAACAACAGATTCGATTCTTTGCGGTAGTTGACGATATCCAGCATTTCCTGGCTGAGCATAAACATCTTGTCTGCATAGCGGAACACCAGTTGCCCTAGCTCAGAAGGCACCAATCCACGCCCCTGACGTTTGAACAATTTGCCGTCCAACCGCTCTTCCAACGCTTTAATCTGGCCGGTAATGGTTTGTGGCGTCAGAAAGAGCGCCTCTGCCGCGCCGACGACTGACCCCTCTTTGCAGACCTGCCAAAAGTAATAGAGATGATTAAAGTTGATGTGCGACATTCTCACGCGGTGTTCTCCATACGTTCCGCTGTAGCAAACTGTCTGCCGTATTACACGACAAACTCCCTTTTTAGGCTCGGCAACAAGCAATAATGCCTATCGCAAACAAAGCGGCCGAAGCTGCCAGTGTATTCCCGCAACGCCGGCCAACCTTTGTCATAAATAGCCCTGAAAGGGGATAACTATACGGGTTACCTTACCCGTGGCAACGTTAGACGCAACAGGCAATATCCCGCCAACGCCGCCGCCGTCGACCCCAGCAAAATCCCCAAACGGGAATAGGTACTAAGAGCCACCATCGTCTCACTGAAGGCCAAAGAGGCAATAAAGATCGACATGGTAAAACCGATACCACACAGAACCGAAACGGCAAACACATGTTTAAAGTTGATGCCTTCCGGTAGGCGAGCAATGCCCATTTTTACGGCAACCCAGCTAAAGGTAAAGATACCCAGTGGTTTACCAATAAACAAACCGGCGGCGATACCCATCGGCAACAGAGAGATTAACCCATTGATCGACACACCTTCCAAGGATACACCGGCATTAGCAAAAGCAAACAGCGGCAGGATCAGGAATGCGACCCACGGATGCATCTCATGCTCTAATGTCTCCGAAGGCGATGGGCCTTTCTTGGCGTTAAGCGGGATCATAAAGCCAACAATGACCCCAGCTAAGGTCGCATGTACACCTGACTTTAAGACTGCTACCCACAACACCAAACCGACAATCATATAAAGAGATGTTTTGCCAACGCCGCGCCAGTTTAAGAATGCCAGCACCGCAACGGCTGCTGCCGCTACACCTAACGCCGCCATTGACACTTCGTGCGTGTAGAACAAGGCAATAATCACGATCACGCCCAAATCATCAATGATGGCGAGGGCCAGTAAAAATACTTTCAAACTGGTTGGTACACGGTTGCCCAACAGCGCCATCACACCGAGGGCAAAAGCGATATCCGTTGCGGCCGGGATCGCCCAACCTTGACGCGTCACTTCATCCGCACCGTTAAACAACAGATAGACTGCGGCAGGTATCAACATACCGCCCAATGCGGCAACCGCCGGGAAGATCGCTTTATCACGCCCAGCCAACGAGCCCTGCATCAGCTCACGTTTCACTTCTAGCCCAACGACTAAGAAGAAAATAGCCATCAACCCATCATTGATCCATAGCAGCAACGGTTTATCAATTTCCAGCGCTGAAATTTTCACCATCACAGGTAAATCAAGGAACGCTTGATAAACGCCCTGCGCGGGGGTATTAGCCATCACCAATGCAATAATGGCCGCCACGATAAGAATCACACCGCCAGCCGCTTCCTGACGTAAAAATTGGCGAATAATATTAGTCACTCAGTTCACTCCCGATCGTAACGTCGCGCTTCAACTGCGCTTTCCAGACAATAGATTGAGTATAGTCTGCCTAACAATTCGAGAAAATAAGTTTATAAGTGCACTATAAATCGTTATTAACGAATAATTTCAATTTAAAATCACATTTTCATACAAGAACTAGCGAATCATTGAAAAAAAACCCCGGGTTTTAAACCGGGGCTACGTTACTGTTGGTAAACGGACAATGCCAATTAGCGCGTCAGATCGTCAAAGAACTTTTTCACGCCGTCGAAGAAGCTTTTAGAACGTGGGCTGTTCTTGTCACCAGACGGGCCACCCAGGCTCTCTTCCAGCTCTTTCAGCAACTGTTTCTGCTTCTCGTTCAGCTTGACTGGGGTTTCAACGACTACGCGGCACAGCAGATCGCCTTGGCTACCACCACGTACGGATTTAACCCCTCTGCCACGCATACGGAACAATTTGCCCGTTTGGGTTTCAGCCGGAATCTTCAAATTCACGCGGCCATCCAACGTAGGGACTTCGATCTCCCCTCCCAGCGCTGCCATGGCAAAGTTGATCGGCACTTCACAGTACAGGTTATTGCCTTCACGCTCAAAAATTGGGTGGGCTTTGACCTCAACCTGAACATACAGATCGCCAGCAGGTGCACCGTGCTCACCTGCTTCACCTTCACCGGCGAGACGAATGCGGTCACCGGTATCCACGCCAGCGGGGATTTTCACCGACAGCGTTTTAGATTTTTCTACCCGACCGTGGCCATGGCACTTGTTGCAAGGATCTTTGATAATCTTGCCGCGGCCATGACAGTGCGGACATGCCTGCTGAACGGTGAAGAAACCTTGGCGCATTTGCACCTGGCCCTGGCCGTGACAGGTTGGACACGTCACCGGCGAACTTCCGGCTTTCGCACCGCTACCGTGGCAGCTGTCGCACTCTTCCAGCGTTGGGATACGGATTTCTTTAGTCACGCCACGAACTGCCTCTTCGAGGGTCAGCTCCATGTTGTAACGCAGATCCGATCCACGGCTAGCACGCTGACGACGGCCGCCCCCAAAGATATCGCCAAATACATCACCAAAGATGTCGCTGAAATCGGCACCGCCGCCGCCGAAGCCACCGCCGCCACCCATGCCGCCCTGCTCAAACGCGGCGTGACCATATTGATCATACGCGGCGCGTTTTTGATCGTCGGTGAGGATCTCGTAGGCTTCTTTAACCTCTTTGAATTTGGTTTCGGCGTCTTGTTCCTGATTTCGGTCCGGATGGTACTTCATCGCCAGGCGTTTGTAGGCCTTTTTGATTTCACGCTCATCCGCCGATTTGGAGACGCCAAGAACCTCGTAATAGTCTCTCTTCGCCATTATTTTGCTAACCCTTAACATGCGTGCACGGGCGTAGAGTTGCCTCGACGCCCGTGCTGGTTTCCGGTAGTACCACGATGGGCGTTACCGTGCCCGCTTAAGGGCGATTATTTTTTGTCTTTAACTTCTTCGAACTCAGCGTCTACAACGTCATCTTCTTTCTTAGCGGCGTTGTCTGCCCCTGCGTCAGCACCTTGTGCTTGCGCTTGAGCCTGTGCCATTTCCAACAGCTTGCCAGAAACCTGCACCAATGCCTGGGTTTTCGCTTCGATGTCGGCTTTATCTTCACCTTTCACCGCCGCTTCCAGATCTGTCAACGCGCTTTCGATAGCCGTTTTGTCTTCCGCAGGCAATTGCTCACCCGCTTCTTCCAATTGCTTACGCGTACCGTGGATCAGATGATCCGCTTGGTTACGGGTTTGCACCAGTTCTTCGAACTTACGGTCTGCTTCAGCATTCACTTCAGCATCACGCACCATTTTCTGGATTTCTTCTTCATTCAGACCTGAAGACGCCTTAATGGTGATTTTCTGTTCACGACCGGTGTTTTTGTCTTTCGCCGACACGTGCAGGATACCGTCAGCATCGATATCGAAGGTGACTTCGATCTGCGCCATGCCGCGTGGAGCTGCCTGAATACCGTCCAGGTTAAACTGACCCAGCGACTTGTTATCAGACGAACGCTTACGCTCACCTTGCAGCACATGGATGGTTACGGCGGATTGGTTATCTTCCGCAGTAGAGAACACCTGGCTGTGTTTGGTTGGGATGGTAGTGTTTTTGGTGATCAACGGTGTCATCACGCTACCCATGGTTTCGATACCCAGTGACAGCGGGGTAACGTCCAGCAGTAGAACGTCTTTAACATCACCGGCCAACACGCCACCCTGAACGGCCGCGCCCACGGCTACCGCTTCGTCTGGGTTAACGTCTTTACGCGGTTCTTTACCGAAGAAATCCGCCACTTTTTTCTGAACCATTGGCATACGCGTCTGACCACCTACCAGGATAACGTCCTGGATATCGGAGACAGACAGACCTGCATCTTTCAGTGCCACTTTCAGTGGTTCAATCGAACGCGCAACCAAATCTTCAACCAGTGACTCAAGTTTCGCACGCGTTACTTTGATGTTCATGTGTTTTGGACCGGTCGCATCTGCCGTGATGTAAGGCAGGTTCACGTCGGTCTGCTGAGCAGAAGACAGCTCGATTTTCGCTTTCTCAGCGGCTTCTTTCAAACGCTGCATTGCCAGCGGATCGTTACGCAGGTCAATGCCTTGCTCTTTTTTGAACTCTTCAACCAGGTAGTTGATCAGGCGGCTGTCGAAGTCTTCACCACCCAAATGGGTGTCACCATTGGTAGCCAGAACTTCGAAGGTTTTTTCGCCGTCAACATCATCAATTTCGATGATAGAGATATCGAAAGTACCCCCACCGAGGTCATACACGGCGATGGTGCGGTTGCCGACTTCTTTGTCCAGGCCGTAAGCCAGTGCCGCAGCCGTTGGTTCGTTGATAATACGTTTTACTTCCAGACCCGCGATACGGCCAGCATCTTTAGTCGCCTGACGCTGCGCATCGTTGAAGTAAGCCGGTACAGTGATAACCGCTTCAGTTACCGGTTCACCCAAGTAATCTTCAGCCGTTTTCTTCATTTTTTTCAACACTTCAGCAGAAATCTGCGGAGGCGCCATTTTCTGGCCTTTAACTTCCAGCCATGCGTCACCGTTATCAGCGCCGATGATTTTGTACGGCATGATGTCTTTATCACGCTGTGCTTCTTCGTCTTGGAAGCGACGGCCAATCAGGCGCTTAATCGCAAACAGCGTATTCTGTGGGTTAGTGACAGCCTGACGCTTAGCCGGCTGGCCAACCAGAGTTTCACCATCCTGGGTATATGCGATGATAGAAGGAGTTGTGCGGTCGCCCTCGGCGTTTTCCAGCACGCGTGCCTTGTTGCCATCCATAATTGCTACACAAGAGTTGGTAGTACCCAGATCGATACCAATAATTTTGCCCATCTAAACGTCTCCACTAATAAATTCATGTTCGGTCAGGTTGCTAACCTATATGCGGGCGTTTTTTTGCTTTTCAACTGCCCGAATATTCACGCCTCAGCGCGGTTGACAACTGCGGTTGAGAATAAGATGGGGCCATCCATTCCAGCATCAAGGGGCAAGGCAAAAAAAATTTCTTTTTTATCGCTCATCCGAGCATTGTTTCCTGCTCTGCGGATCATTATGATGCCGCGCGCGCTGATGGAAGTTCGCTATTTTTCCGCCACTCAGGCCAATTATGTATTTAATACGCTATTTTCGTTAATTTTCTGTTATCGCAGAGGACATATGCACACCAACAAGTTGGCGAATCCCGGCCCCCTGGGACTGATGGGTTTTGGGATGACTACCGTCTTGCTAAACCTGCACAACGCAGGCTTTTTTCCACTGACTTCCGTCATCATTAGCATGGGCATTTTCTTCGGTGGGCTGGCACAGATTTTTGCAGGCATACTCGAATATAAGAAAGGCAATACCTTTGGTTTGACCGCTTTCACGTCTTACGGGAGCTTCTGGCTCACTCTGATCGGTATTTTGCTGCTGCCACGTCTGGGTTTGGCCGAACCGACCGATGCAACCTTCCTGGGTGTTTATCTGGCGTTATGGGGGATCTTCACGCTGTTTATGTTCTTCGGTACGTTGCGCGCCAAC
This sequence comes from Serratia sp. NPDC078593, assembly GCF_050268245.1. Lineage (NCBI taxonomy): Bacteria > Pseudomonadati > Pseudomonadota > Gammaproteobacteria > Enterobacterales > Yersiniaceae > Serratia > Serratia sp. NPDC078593. Next base: position 197,922 of record NZ_JBNNGK010000001.1, read on the forward strand.
CGAGCATTACAGTTCGTCTTCGCCAGTCTGACACTATTATTTGCCCTACTGGCTATCGGTAATATCACCGGTAATCAAGCCATATTGGTCTTTGCCGGCTATGAAGGGATTATTTGCGGTGCCAGCGCCATTTATCTGGCCATGGCAGAGGTGATCAATGAGCAATTAGGCCGCAACGTGCTGCCGATTGGCGACGCGAAAACCGCCTGATATCGCCAACCGAATGACATGTATTAGCAAAAGCCCTGCACCAGACGCAGGGCTTTGTTTAGTTCAGAGAATTGACGCGCCGCGCTTTGCTTGCACTATCAAGATCGCGATGCAGGTAAATCCCCAGCACCAACCCGATCATCGACAGCGCTAATACGTAATAGGCAGGAGCCAGCGGCGTTAATTTCATCAGCAGGGTAATAAATATCGGCGTCAAACCGCCAAAAATAGCGTACGACACGTTGTATGAGAACGAAATCCCGCTAAACCGGACTTCCGCCGGAAACGCCCGCACCATGACATACGGTACTGCCCCCACGACGCCAACGCTGAACCCCACCAGCGCATAACCGACGAACAACATTTCCGGCTGCACGCCCACCGTCTGATAAAACCACCAACTGCACCCCGCTAGCAGTAAACTGCCAGCAATAAACGTTTTACTGGCGCCGAAACGATCGGCCGCCAATCCGGCCAGAATACAGCCGAAAATCAACATTACGGTGGCAAGGCTGTTGGCTTGCAAAGCCAGCGCGGGCGCAATACCAAACTGTTTTTGCAGATAGGTTGGCGTCATTAGGATCACCACCACAATGCCCGCCGACAACAGCCAAGTAAGCAGCATCGATACCGCAATCTCTTTTCGGTGGTTAACCACCACCGATTTCAACGGCAACTCTTCTGCCAACGCTTTCCGTGCCTGCATCTCGATAAAAATGGGAGTTTCCTGCAACCAACGGCGCAGATACATAGCGATCAGACCAAATATGCCCCCCAGCAAGAACGGGATACGCCAGCCACCGTCAGCAATATTTTGCGCACTGAGGGTCGTATTAATGAGCGTCGCCATCAGCGAACCCAGCAAAATGCCGACGGTCAACCCCGCCGTCAGCGTTCCGCAGGCAAAACCAATGTGTTTATGTGGCACATGCTCAGCAACAAAGACCCAGGCACCGGGCACCTCACCACCGATCGCCGCACCTTGCAACACGCGCATCAACAGCAATAGCAACGGGGCAGCAATACCAATACTGGCGTAGGTCGGCAGCAGCCCCATCCCCAGCGTGGGCAACGCCATGAGCAAAATGCTCAGGCTGAACATTTTCTTACGGCCAACCCGATCGCCAAAATGTGCCATGACGATGCCGCCCAACGGCCTGGCCAGATAGCCCGCGGCAAAAATGCCAAAGGTCTGCATCAAACGCAGCCACTCGGGCATATCCGGCGGGAAGAACAATTCCCCCATCACCGCCGCGAAGAACACAAAGATGATGAAGTCGTAAAACTCCAAGGCTCCACCCAGTGCCGCCAGCGTTAACGTTTTGTAGTCTTGCCGATTCAGTCGGCGATGATTATCGTGATGCATAAGGCTCCGTCAGAATAAGCGGGAAAATCGCACATGTCGGCAGAAACAATGTAAACGAGTTGTTACCATAACGGCAACCTATTGGCGCACCACGATATCTTTCCTTGTTCAAGCGCTAGCAACGTTAACGCTATGCCCTTGATAGGATTTATTGCGTGGTTTCGCGGCGCGCATTTTTAGGGCGGAAAGCGGCGACTACTGATTCATGCGTCTCCACATAAGGGCCTTCCAGCAATTGAATGCAGTACGGTACGCTGGCGAAAATACCATGCACCACCACACCGCCCTGCACATCCTTTACCCCTTCCAACGTTTCCTTAATCGATTTCGGCTGGCCCGGCAGGTTGATGATCAGCGCCTGCTTACGGATCACCCCCACCTGACGTGAAAGAATTGCCGTTGGCACATAGTGTAGGCTGATTTGGCGCATTTGCTCGCCGAACCCCGGCATCACGCGATCGGCGATGGCTAGCGTCGCGTCAGGCGTCACATCGCGCCGCGCCGGGCCGGTGCCGCCGGTGGTCAACACCAGATGACATCCCATTTCATCCACCAGTTCACATAACGTATGTTCGATCATTGTCTGTTCGTCCGGGATCAAACGCGTTTCCAGTTTAAACGGCGTCGCCAAGGCATCGCTGAGCCATTCTGATAGCGCCGGAATACCTTTGTCTTGATACACACCGCCTGACGCACGGTCAGAAATTGAAACCAAACCAATACGTAATGTGTCCATGCTTAACCTCTACTGCCTAATGGGGGTCAGACGGGTGTATTTCCCGTCCTGTTTCTATGCGCAGAGTATATACGGCGTCGGTTCCGTGACGGGAGTAGCAGACATAAAAAAAGGCGGCCTAAGCCACCTTTTTCACCTGAACTGCCAACGTTATAGCAGATCGGCGATCATTTTTTCCAACTTGCCTTGGTCTACGGCAAATTTGCGGATACCGTCCGTCAGTTTTTCAACCGCCATTGGATCCTGGTTATGCTGCCAGTAGAACTCAGGTTCAGTCAGCGACGCAGGGCGCGCTTTGACTTCACCGGTATATGACAGTTTGCGCTCCAATGCGCCTTCGCTTTCTGCCAGCTCTTTCAACAGTGCCGGCGCAATGGTCAAACGATCGCAACCGGCCAGTTCGATAATTTCACCAACGTTACGGAAGCTTGCGCCCATCACCACGGTGTCATAGCCATGTTGCTTATAGTACTGATAGATTTCAGTCACGGAAACCACGCCAGGATCTTCGTTCGGCGCGAACTCTTTCTTATCGCCATTGGCTTTGTACCAATCGAGGATACGGCCAACAAACGGAGAAATCAGGTAAACCCCGGCTTCGGCACAGGCACGCGCCTGTGCAAAGGAGAACAGCAGCGTCAGGTTACAGTTGATGCCTTCTTTCTCCAGACGCTCCGCAGCACGGATACCTTGCCAGGTTGACGCCAGTTTGATCAGGATACGATCGTTGCTGATGCCCGCTTCGTTATACAGTTTAATCAGACGCTTGGCTTTGGCCACGCTCGCTTCGGTGTCATAAGACAGACGCGCGTCCACTTCGGTGGAGATACGCCCCGGAACCAGTTTCAAAATTTCCAAACCAATGTTGACCGCCAGCTTGTCAGCGGCGTCGGCAATTTGCTGCTCGCGATCGCTGCTCTGCTCACGCGCCCAAGCAATAGCGTCGTCAATCAGTTTGCGGTATTCAGGAATTTGGGCTGCATTGAGTATCAGCGAAGGGTTGGTCGTCGCATCTTGCGGTTGATACAGCTTCATTGCAGCGATATCACCCGTATCCGCAACCACCGTAGTGAGCTGGCGTAGGGAAGTTAATTTATCGGTCATGTTGGCATTATCTCATCGTTTGTGCATGAACTTTTGGCATCGTTCAACCATGCCCTTGCTTGATAATAACATGCGTAAGGCCCGGCGCAAGGCTGGAAAGTCGCGCCTCCACGCCGCTTGATTTATCCGTGGACTCGCAACCGATTACGCTGATATGTTTCACCCTTTCTTCTGGGGTAAAAATACAATTACGTGCGTTGGGTTAAAAAAATTATGTTAAATTTTAGAAATTGCATGCAATCATAAGAAAAATCTGCGAAAAGTCTCAATTCGCTGAAGCAGGTCGATTTTTGGCTAAGCTCTTGTAAAACTAGATCAATATATTTTCACCCTGGGTGAACGCGGCGCGGTGCGCTTAAGACGCTAACAAGGAGGGGTCCGTGACGGATCTGATTAACTTCATTAACAATATCTTGTGGGGTTCGGTGCTGATTTATTTGCTGTTAGGCACCGGCATTTATTTTACCCTACGCACTCGTTTCATTCAGATACGCCATTTCGGCCATATGTTCTCAGTGCTTAAGAACAGCAACAAAAGCGACAGCGCTGGCATCTCCTCTTTTCAGGCCTTATGTACCACACTGGCGGCACGCGTCGGTACCGGCAACCTCACCGGCGTCGCCATTGCCTTAACCGCAGGCGGCCCTGGCGCTATCTTCTGGATGTGGATGGTTGCGTTTATCGGGATGGGCACCTCATTCATTGAAAGTACCTTGGCTCAGTTATACAAAACCAAAGACGATCAAGGTAACTATCGCGGCGGCCCGGCCTACTACATGGAAAAAGGTCTGGGAATGCGCTGGATGGGCGTCTTGTTTTCCATTTTCCTGATCATCGCTTTTGGCCTGGTGTTTAACGCCGTACAAGCCAACTCGATTGCCCAAGCCAGCGCTGTAGCGTTCGGCTTCGATCCCTTATTCGTGGGTATTGGTCTGGTGCTGTTGAGCGGTATTGTTATCTTCGGTGGTATCCGTTCTATCGCCCGTGTCGCAGAATTAGTGGTGCCGATTATGGCCGCCGCTTATCTGCTGTTAGCCTTCTGGGTCATTGCGCAACACATTGAGCAATTACCCTCTATTCTGTCGCTGATCGTCAAAAGCGCATTCGGCCTGCAAGAAGCCGCCGCCGGGGTGGTAGGCTATGGCGTTGCGCAAGCCATGACCCACGGCGTGCAGCGCGGATTGTTCTCCAACGAAGCCGGTATGGGTTCGGCACCGAATGCGGCGGCGTCCGCCTCGCCCTATCCGCCGCATCCCGCTTCGCAAGGCTATGTGCAAATGCTCGGCGTATTCATCGATACCATCGTTATCTGTAGCGCCACCGCAGCGATTATTCTCGCTTCTGGCGCACTGGATAACCCAACCGGCACCATCAGCGGTATCGAGCTGACTCAGCGTGCGCTCGCCAGCGCAGTGGGTAGCTGGGGGGCGACGTTCGTTGCCATTGCCATTTTCTTCTTTGCCTTTACTTCGATTATTGCCAACTATGCCTACGCCGAGAACAATTTAATCTTCCTTGAGCACAATCATCCCGCGCGCCTAACGATATTCCGCTGCATCGCGTTAGGCATGGTGATGTTTGGCGCACTGGCAGAATTGCCAATGGTGTGGAAAATGGCAGATACCGCGATGGCATTGATGGCAATTACCAACCTGACGGCCATTTTGCTGTTGTCACGTGTCGCCTTGAAGTTAGCATACGATTACAACTTCCAGCGTTCACAAGGTAAGTTGCCGACCTTTAACGCCAATGATTATCCAGAACTGAAATCCCAGTTAGAACCTGGCGTATGGGATAATCAGAAACCGCAATAACTCGTCCAAGGGCGCATGCAAAGTGCGCCCTATCAGACCGATTGCCCCTTTTCCCTCTGGTTTTTGCTACAGTATCCGCACATTGTTAAACAGGATGTGTCCATGCTCGTTATTATTTCACCTGCTAAAACTCTTGATTATGAAAGCCCGCTGGCGACACAACGCTTCACGCAACCTGAACTGTTGGATAACTCAGAACGGCTTATCGACATTTGCCGTGAATTGACGCCCGTACAAATCGCCAGCCTGATGAGCATCAGCGATAAACTCGCCGGGTTAAACGCCGCACGATTCAGCGAATGGCAGCCACACTTCACCCCTGAAAATGCACGACAAGCGCTGCTGGCCTTCAAGGGGGATGTGTATACCGGTCTCCAAGCGCAAGATTTTAGCGAGCAGGATTTCGACTTTGCGCAACAGCATCTACGCATGCTTTCCGGTTTGTACGGCGTATTGCGCCCGCTCGATTTAATGATGCCTTATCGTTTAGAAATGGGGATTAAGTTAGCGAATCCTCACGGCAAAGATCTGTATAGTTTCTGGGGCGAGAAAATCACTCAAACATTGAATGCCGCACTGGAGCAGCAAGGCGACAACGTGGTGGTTAACCTGGCTTCCGATGAATACTTTAAATCGGTCAAAACCGCTAAGCTGAATGCCAATCTGATTAAACCGGTATTTTTGGATGAGAAGAATGGCAAATATAAAGTTATCAGCTTCTACGCCAAAAAAGCACGCGGTTTGATGAGCCGTTTTATTATTAAGAATCGGTTAACCAGCACGGAGCAGTTGGCCGATTTTAATTTGGAAGGCTACGCCTTTGATGAAGCGGCATCCAAAGGCAATGAACTGGTGTTCAAGCGCCCAGAGGCGTCATAAGCCACTGAAAAACAGTGCGCCATCTAAAGATATGTTAAATGGCGAAAAGAGCGGGCAGCAATGTAGTCAGTGGTTTGAAGCCGTCAAATGACGGCTTCAGCCTGCTGACAAAGACTGTTAGTAGGAAAAGAGCGTCTTGCCGCCGGAGCGTCTTTCGGTGTACCAGGCCCGAGTATCTCGGGCTCAACGCTTTTTAGATAATCACGGCCGTTGGGGAATCAGGCCGGTAATGCCATTAAATATTGACGTAACGTTGGCCAATCGGCTCCCAGCGTCTGCGATAATAATGGCAGGTTAGCCCGCACTGCCAACGCATTCGGCAGCGCTAATTCTTGGCCTAAAATTTCCTCGACGCTTTCCTTAAATTTAGCCGGATGCGCGGTGCCCAGGAACAGGCCAAACTCCCCTTCTTTCAGTTGGTCACGCAATAGACGATACGCGATCGCCGCATGCGGTTCAGAAACATAGCCCAATGCTAACAGCGCTTTCATGGTGTCTTTGGTAGTCTCATCACTCACGGCACCGTAGCCTAAGTTTTTTAACTGCCAAATCTTGCGACGGAACAACTCTTCCACCCGAGGCCAGTTATTTGGTTGGCTGACGTCCATGGCGTTAGACAAGGTCGCAACCGTAGCATGGGGCTGCCACTGACCATTTACCAAGAAACGCGGTACGGTGTCGTTGGCGTTGGTGGCCGCAATAAAACGCTTAACCGGCAAGCCGAGCGATTTAGCCAGCAGGCCCGCGGTCAGATCGCCAAAGTTACCGCTTGGTACGGAAATCACCAATTGATTCCGCGCCTCCTGCGGCAGTTGAGCAACCGCTTCGAAGTAATAGCAGATCTGCGCCAACAGGCGGCTGATATTGATCGAGTTTGCAGAGTTCAGATGCAGTGCATCTTTCAATTCTTGATCGTCGAACGCCTGTTTGACCAACGCCTGACAAGCGTCAAAATCACCGTCAATCGCCACGGTGTGAATATTCCCCCCCAGCGTACAAAACAGTTTTTCTTGCAGCGGGCTGATCTTCCCTTGGGGATACAGAATAACTACGCGCACATTTTTCAGGCCGTAAAAGGCATGGGCCACCGCAGCACCGGTATCACCGGAAGTTGCGGTAAGAATAGTTACCGGCTGATCGCCAGCAACCTCCGCCAGCATTTGTGCCATAAAGCGGCCGCCGAAATCCTTGAACGCCAACGTTGGGCCGTGGAACAGTTCAAGGCAAGCAATATCACTCTCTACCTGCGCAACCGGCGCTGGAAACTCGAAGGCGGCTTTCACGCGCTTATATAGCGCTTCTTCGCCAATTTCATCCCCGATAAACGCAGACAAAATACGCGTACTGCGGGTAACAAAATCTTCCGCCAGCAGTTGATCGATCTCTGTCAGTTCGAACTCAGGTAGCTCCAGCGGGAAGAATAATCCTTGCTGCTTGCCCAAACCCTGTTTGATCGCCTGCGCAAAGCTGACCTGTTCGTTATGATCCTTAAGATTGTACAGTTTCATGCGTTATCCCAATAGTCGTGCGCCTGCGGTATCCAGACGGCAAATATGAACAAAACCTTCGTCGTTTTGCAGATAGTGATTGTTTAGCCAGTCGGCCATTCGCTGGGCTGTCTCGCCGTTATCACACACGGCAAATAGCGTCGGCCCAGAACCTGAAATACCGCACGCTAACGCTCCCATGTCCTGCGCTGCTTTACGCGCTTCGGCAAAGCCTGGCAGTAAACGCGTGCGATACGGTTCGGCAATCACATCCTGCATCAGCTTCGCCGCCAACCTTGGCTGCTGGGTATGGCAGGCATGAATAAACCCGGCCAGATAACGCCCGTGGCTGATACAGTCCTGACGACGATATTGTGCGGGCAGAATGGCGCGCGCTTCGGCGGTGGAGACTTTAATCCCCGGGTAAGCCATCACCCATAGCCACTCTTTAAAGCATGGCACTTCCTGGCTGATGAAGCCTTCTTCCTCTAGCATTAATTGCAAGCCACCCAGATAGCACGGTGCAACGTTGTCATAATGCACGCTGCCGGAAATACGCCCTTCCAATTCCCCCATCAGCGCCAGCAACTGCATCTCATTGAGTGGACGATCGCAAAACTCGTTCATCGCCATCAGACCCGCTACCACCGAACAGGCACTGGAACCCAAGCCGGAGCCAATCGGCATGTTTTTTTCCAACCGCATCGCCACCGGCACATCGCGGCCAATTTCCTGGCAGAAACGCTGCCAACATTGATAAACGATATTGTCTTTTGGGTCGTCCGGTAGCTTACTGACAAAACGCCCGGCATTTTCCAAACTGAACGACTCCGCCGCCTCAACGCTGACGCAATCGCCTAACAATGTTCCGTCGATCGGTGAAACGGCCGCGCCAAGCACGTCAAAGCCGACGCTGACGTTGCCAATTGACGCCGGTGCATACACCTTAACCATATTAAACTCCCAACTTCCATGACAGCGTGCGCAACAGATCGGCAAACACCCCAGCAGCCGTCACATCGTTGCCAGCACCATAGCCGCGCAACACCAGCGGCAAGGGTTGATAATAACGGCTGTGGAAAGCCAGCGCATTTTCACCGTTTTTTACTTTATATAATGGATCGTTGCCATCAACCGCATCAATACGAACCTGACAACGCCCCTCTTCAATGACACCAACATAGCGTAGCACTTTGCCCTGCTTCGTGGCGTCCGCCACCCGACGACCAAATGCGTCATCCAACGCCGGTAAACGCGCGAGGAAACTATCAACGTCACCGTCAGCATCAAAACTTGGCGGCAGCACCGATTCGACCTCAATGTCACTCAGCTCTAATTTGTAACCGGCTTCGCGCGCCAAAATCAACAATTTGCGTGCAACGTCCATGCCGGAGAGATCGTCACGCGGGTCCGGTTCCGTGTAACCGTTGGCCTTGGCTTGCAATGTCGCTTCAGACAGTGACATCCCTTCATCAAGCTTACCGAAAATAAAGGATAACGAACCGGAAAGAACGCCAGAAAAACGCGTCAGCTCATCACCCGCATTCAGCAAATTCTGCAGGTTTTCGATTACCGGCAGCCCCGCCCCCACGTTAGTGTCATAGAGAAACTTACGTCGAGAACCGGCTGCCGCACTGCGCAACTGCTGATAATAGTGCATCGACGACGTGTTGGCCTTTTTGTTCGGCGTTACAACATGGAAACCGTCGGCCAAGAAGTCGACGTATTGTTCCGCCACCGCCTGACTGGAGGTACAATCGACGATCACCGGATTCAACAGGTGGTACTCCTTCACCAAACGAATCAAACGCCCCAGGTTGAATGGCTCCTGTGCGCCCCCCAGCTCATCACGCCAACTATCGAGAGAGATGCCGTGTACGTTAGTCAGCATCGCGCGGGAATTGGCAATGCCACACACGCGCAGATCGATATGCTTTTGTTTCAACCACGGTTGTTGGCGGTAAATTTGCTCGATCAATGCGCCCCCCACGCCGCCGACACCGATCACAAACACTTCAATCACCTGATCGGTGTTAAACAACATTTGGTGGCACACGCGCACCCCCGTAGTGGCATCTTCATTGTTGACCACCACCGAAATTGAACGTTCGGAAGACCCTTGCGCAATCGCCACGATATTGATGTTGGCGCTGGCCAGCGCAGAGAAGAAGCGTGCGGAGATGCCGCGTAGCGTACGCATCCCATCACCCACGACCGAAATAATCGCCAGATTCTCCATCACGTCCAGCGGCTCCAGCAGGCCATCTTTCAGTTCTAAGTAAAACTCATCACCCAATGCGCGACGCGCTCGTTGCAGCTCAGTTTGCGGCACACAGAAGCTGATGCTGTATTCGGAAGAGGACTGGGTAATCAGCACTACCGAGATACCCGCGCGCGACATCACGGCAAACACCCGCGCCGCCATGCCGACCATGCCTTTCATGCCGGGGCCAGACACGTTGATCATCGCCATGTTATTCAAGTTGGTAATCCCTTTTACCGGCGTATCGTCATCCACACTTTCGCGGCCAATTAACGTCCCCGGCGCTTGTGGGTTCGAGGTGTTTTTAATCAGGCAAGGAATTTGGAACTGGGCGATAGGAATGATGGTGCGGGGATGCAAAACTTTAGCGCCGAAATAAGAAAGCTCCATTGCCTCCTGATACGACATGGATTTCAATAATCTGGCATCCGGGACGGTGCGGGGATCGCAGGTATAAACGCCATCAACATCAGTCCAGATTTCACAGCAATCTGCGCGTAAACACGCGGCTAACACCGCAGCGGAATAATCAGAGCCATTGCGGCCTAACACCACCAGCTCGCCTTTGTCATTCCCAGCGGTAAAGCCCGCCATCAACACGATATGATCGGACGGAATACCCGACGCCGCAATGCGCAACGTAGACTCGGCAATATCCACCGTGGATTCTAAGTAATGCCCCTGCGCCAGCAGTTTTTCCACCGGGTTGATCACCGTAACCGGGAAACCTTTCGCTTTAAACACGCCTTCCATGATGGCGATAGAGAGTTTTTCACCTCGGCAAATGATCGAAGCATTCACGCTATCCGGGCACTGCCCAAGCAGTGCAACACCATGAAGTACCTGTTTCAATTGCGCAAACTCATGGCTGACAAACGCCTTCAGGCGATCGTGTTCAAAACCCGGCAACGCCTGTGCCAAGCCACTTAACAGATCGGCAAAAATTCGTTCCGCGTCGCTCATATTTGGCTGAATATCAAGACCGGACACGGTTTTCTCGATCATCGCCACCAAATGGTTGGTAATTTTTGCGGGTGCAGACAACACCGTGGCTACCTGTCCCTGACATGCATTACTTTCCATGATATCGGCCACGCGCAGAAAACGTTCCGCATTCGCTACCGAGGTTCCACCAAATTTCAGCACTCGCATTTCTGTTATCTCCCGAATTTAAGCCGAAAAAAAAGCCCGCACTGGTTAGGTGCGGGCTTTTTTTTCTTGTTTCCTGTGCGCGTCAGCCCGCCCCGTTACCTGTGGTATCGGTGGTGGTAATAATTGTGGTATTCAGGCTGATGAATCGCATTCTGTCTGTCTCATTAGAATCTCTGTCCCTCTATTGGTTAAAGCAATCGGGATCTCAAGTCAAATTATTTCTTGCCGTTGCTTATTTATTATCCAATCATAGCATTAGCTAATAAAACAGACAAAAAGTAAAACAACAGCATAAAAACACAGGGAAATTGCGAAATCTCAGTGTATATCACTAACTAAATACCACCCAGCACCATCATCCCTTTGTCAGTTTTTTTTCAATGTCATGCAACAAAGTATGCAACATCACGGTATCGCGCTGTTGCAGCAAACCTAGCCGTTGGTGTACCCAATCACGTAATTTTTGATCGTCGTCCACATCCAGATTCTGCAATAAACGATCGGCACGCTGACGTAAGGCACGCAATTGTCCGCCGTCGGCCAACGGCTCTTGTGGTGACGCCACATTCATTAAAGCGGAAAGCTGGTAGCAGTACACCATGACTGCCTGGCCGAGATTCAGTGAGGGATAATCCGCCTGCATCGGCACACCGGTTAGCAGATCAGCCAGCGCTAACTCTTCGTTCGTCAAACCGGAATCTTCACGCCCGAACACTAACGCGGCCTGCTGTATCCATTGTTGACGCTCGCCAAGCTGGTTCTGCAACTCCTGCGGCGTACAGTAATAATGGAAACGAGCGCGGCTGCGCGCCGTCGTGGCAACGGTAAAATCAACGTCGACCAACGCCTGTTCCAGCGTAGGGAATATCTGAACCGCATCGAGGATCTCTCCTGCACCATGAGCTACCCAACGTGCCGCTGGCTGCAAATGTGCTTCGCTATCGACAATACGTAACGAACTGAACCCCATCGTTTTCATCGCCCGCGCCGCCGCGCCGACGTTCTCCGGGCGAGCCGGTGCCACTAAAATAATATGTAACTGCATTGGTACTCCATAACGACTAACGTATGCTTTGACTGTTCAGCAACGTCTGATTATATTTACAAATGTGCAACAAAAAAGAGAAGGCTTAATGAAAACCAGTTAAAATGGTTCATTAAGTGATTAAACCAAGCATAACCCTTGTTTTTAGAAAAATTATTTTTTAAACAATATTGATCAAGATGTTAACTGGTACTTATTCTCCATTCTGAAAAAATTGCCATACTTTAAGCTTAACAATGCTGAATCGTTCACAGAGTTTGCGGTTCTTTGACTTAAACTGGCATTCCTGTAAGTGTTTTTCACAAAACTGTTAACGTGCTACAATTGAATTTGATATATGTCAACAAACCGTAGTTTTGTTGGGTGGTGAATTCGGCATGCACTGTTATATTGCTGTTAATAGGGTTAGGATATGCGCCGTTTTGGCACCTTTGGGGTTGTAGGGAATAGCATCCCCACCAAGCTAGCGATCTTGTTGACATGAGATGGAAAGTGCATCAAGAACGAGTTTACGTACTTTAGTCATGTGTAAGAGGGAACGTGAGCAGTATCTCTGCCCTCATCTAACATAACAAGGACTTCTGTACTCCCTATTTTCTATTTTGTTGGCAATTTTAGGTAGCAAATATGCAGACCCCGCACATTCTGATTGTCGAAGACGAGTTAGTCACTCGTAACACCCTGAAGAGCATTTTCGAGGCGGAAGGCTACATTGTTCATGAAGCCAATGATGGTGCAGAGATGCACACAATCCTGTCTGAAAATGATATCAATCTGGTCATTATGGATATCAACCTGCCGGGCAAAAATGGCCTGCTGCTGGCACGCGAACTGCGTGAACAAGCCAGCGTTGCACTGATGTTCCTCACGGGCCGCGATAACGAAGTTGATAAAATCCTTGGCCTGGAAATCGGCGCCGATGATTACATCACTAAGCCGTTCAATCCGCGTGAGTTGACTATTCGCGCTCGCAACCTGTTGTCACGTACCATGAATCTGGGCAGCCTCGGTGAAGAACGCAAGCTGGTTGAAAGCTATAAGTTCAACGGTTGGGAGCTGGACATCAACAGCCGTTCATTGATCGGCCCGGCTGGCGAGCAATACAAACTGCCACGCAGTGAATTCCGCGCCATGCTGCACTTCTGCGAAAACCCAGGGAAGATCCAAACCCGTGGTGAATTGCTGAAGAAAATGACCGGCCGTGAACTGAAGCCGCATGACCGCACCGTTGACGTGACCATCCGCCGTATTCGTAAACATTTCGAATCTACGCCGGATACGCCGGAAATCATCGCCACGATCCACGGTGAAGGTTACCGTTTCTGCGGCGATCTGGAAGAGTAAATCTTTCCCAAACCGGTAGCGAAAAGGGTTCAGTTTACTGAACCCTTTTGCATTATTTCGCCGAATTCCACGGAATGATCGGCACAGCGCTCAACGCGTTCTTAGGTGAACCGTCGACCACTTTATCGGAGTACGTTAGATAAACTAGCGCATTGCGCGTGGCATCGTAAAAACGTACGACCTGCAATTTTTTAAACACCAACGAGGTGCGTTTTTGGAACACCACGCTCCCTTTGTCCTTACGATTCTTAACCTTATCGCTCAGCGTTATCGGCCCAACCTGTGAGCATGAAATAGCCGCATCGGCGGTATCCTCCGCCAGCCCCAAACCGCCTTTAATACCGCCCGTTTTGGCACGACTGATATAACACGTTACATTTTTAACATCGGGATCATCGAAGGCTTCCACCACAATTTTATGATCCGGACCAAACAATTTAAATACGGTATCTACCGAACCAATTTGTTCCGCTTGCGCATTGCTTACCGTTGCGCAAACCAAGCCCAGAAAAAATAACCATCCTTTTTTCATTTACTTAACTCCAATAAACACTGCATGGTACTCGCTCATCTGATGCTTAACACTGTTAATGTTTTTGGTCACAATTCAGTGATATCCCTAACGTATTCTGCCATTTTTAGCACAGAGCGTGAAAAAAATCTTTGGGAGTCTCGAACGAAAAAAATTGCTATTATGCGGCATCGTTATTTCTTTACGCCTGAGAAGATGTGCTCAACCTCCGTGCTTGCGCACTTAAGAGGCCATGGCACGCAACGCAAAGCCACGTCGCTCACACGTTGGCAATAAGCATCCGCGTAATGAAAGACTGTTCGGGTCCCGACCCCAAAAGCTCTACGAGGAAGATCTATGGATCAAGCCGGTATCATTCGTGATCTGCTTAGCTGGCTGGAAAGCCATTTGGACCAACCTTTGTCACTGGATAACGTGGCGGCAAAAGCGGGCTACTCAAAATGGCATCTACAACGGATGTTCAAAGATATTACCGGTAACGCCATCGGCGCTTACATCCGGGCAAGGAGATTGTCCAAAGCGGCTGTCGCACTGCGTTTAACCAGCCGTCCGATTCTGGATATCGCCCTACAATACCGCTTTGACTCGCAGCAAACGTTCACTCGCGCATTCAAAAAACAGTTTGCACAAACGCCAGCGCTATATCGGCGCGCGGAAGACTGGAACGCATTTGGTATCTGTCCGCCAATTCGGCTGGGCGCGTTTACTCTGCCGCAACCGGAATTCATTACCTTACCGGAACAGCACCTGATAGGGTTGACGCAAAGCTATTCTTGCACACTGGAACAGATTTCCAATTTCCGTAGCGAGTTTCGCCTGCAATTCTGGCGTCAGTATTTAGGCGACGCCGATACGCTGCCCCCCGTACTGTACGGGTTGCACCACTCGCGTCCAAGCCAGGAAAAGGACGACGAGCAAGAAGTGCTTTATACCACGGCGGTCGATCAACGCCACGTGCCGGAAAAGGTATCGGAAGGCCAACCTATCGTACTGCAAGGCGGTGAGTACGCCCTGTTCCGCTACGAAGGGCCGGGCACCGGCCTACAGGATTTCATCTTGACACTGTACGGCACCTGTTTACCCGCGCTCAATCTGACGCGGCGCAAAGGCCACGATGTCGAAAGGTTCTACCCGAAAGGCAGCCGCCGCCCGGTGCAGCCACCTACCGAGATCAACTGCGAATACCTGATCCCGATTCGCCGTTAACGCTGTAATTCGTCCAACGCGGGCATGTCGAGATGCGTCACATCGCCCGCGGTTTCGACAATCCAGCCAGAGGCCAACCACGGACTCTGCTGGTAATCGACACGCGATAGTGAACAGTTGCGCAAACGCAAGCGGCGTTCGGCGTAAGGGGGGAGCCCCAATACGGTGCTGATCAAACACCCTAACGCAATCCCGTGGCTGACAATCAACGGTTTACTGCCCTCAGGTAACATCCGGCAGCTTTCCAGCGCACTGCGCATCCGTTCAGCCAGCTCGATCATGGATTCGCCTTGAGGGATACGACCGTCAGCAGTGCCATCGACCATCTGTTTACGCCACTGCTCTTCTTGCGGCGTCAGGCTGTCGATTAAGCGTTCTTCCAGAACGCCCATGTGCAACTCGCGCAAGCGCGGATCGACAATGACCTCACAACCACACGCGTCTGCGATAATCTGCGCGGTGCGGCGAGTGCGGCCTAAATCACTGGTAATCACATGTGTGATGCCTTCGCGGCTCACGCGTTTGGCAACCAAGTGGGCTTGATGTTCACCCGTGGCGGTTAATGGGCTATCAGATTGCCCCTGAATGCGACGCGCCGCATTCCAAGCCGTTTCGCCGTGGCGAACGAGATATACCTGTAACATTTTTCTTTTCCATTATACTGCGTGAAACTTGAGTTTATCTTCCGGGGTCAAGCGCATGCGCCGCTGCCCAGCGTGTAGAATAGGCTCTTAGCTTAAGGATGCTCAACCCGTTATGTACCATGTTGTCGCTGCAACTACCAACCCGGCAAAGATCAAGGCTATTCAATTGGCTTTTGAGGATACCTTTGGCGCCGACCAATACCGCATTGAATCTCTCGACGTCGCCAGCGGCGTTTCACTGCAACCTATCGGCAATGTCGAAACCCGCACTGGTGCACGTCAGCGCGTGATGGAAGCACGCCAAGTCCGGCCGGAAGCCGACTTTTGGGTCGGCGTCGAAGCGGGGATCGAAGACAATATGACCTTCGCCTGGATGACCATAGAAAGCCCACACACCCGTGGCGAATCACGTTCTGCCAGCCTGATGCTGCCAGAAACTATTTTACAGGGGATCCGTGCTGGCCGCGAACTGGGGAGTGAAATGGCGATGATTACCGGCAATGCCAATGTCAAACGCCAAGGCGGCGCAATTGGTTTCTTTACCGACGGACGCCTGAGTCGAACCAGTGTTTATCACCAGGCATTGATGCTAGCGCTGGTTCCCTTCCATAACGCGATTTACCAGAGCCACATTCATCCTAATCTGAATCAGTAAACCCGTTGGGCGCTGCGCTACTTCGCGTCGCCCAGCAACTGTTGCTCCAACCACTGTTTCAATGCCGGCGGCGCAGCCTTTAAACTATTGGAACCGCGGGTGATGGTCGCAATCCCGGCGCCTAGCTCATTTTTTAGCTCGCGCTGGCTCATTTCGCCGCGCATCAACTCCTGAATAATCCGCACGCGCGTGCCTAACGCGGTACGCTCATCCGGCGTCAACAACAGTTGCATCAGCGCCGGGTGCAAATCCTGCTCGAAAGCATTTTGCAGCAGCGTAACGAAACGCAGCCAATCTTCATTGCCTTGTTCTGAAAGAGCGGGATCGTTAAGTGATAATTGCGTCATGGCAGCCACCATACTATTTAACTAGTACAGCAGCATACCATAATGAAATTAAAATCAGTAACGTCTCTGCCATTCCGCATCGGTCAGCACGTTTGCCGGGCGATGCATGAAGTGACGATAAAACACATCGTAAGCCAACACATTTTTCACGTAGCCGCGTGTTTCCGAGAACGGGATGCTTTCGACAAATGCCACGGCATCGATGCGGCCAGCGCTATTGTTCAACCATCGGTTGACCCGTGACGGGCCGGCGTTGTACGCCGCCGAAGCCAGAATACGGTTACGGCCAAATTGCTGGTACACCGACTCCAGATAATAAGTGCCAATCGTAATATTGGTACGCGCTTCGAACAGTTGGCTCGGATCGGAATAACCTGGGATGCTAAACTTTTTCACCGTATGCTGCGCGGTGGCTGGCATCACCTGCATCAAGCCTGCTGCCCCTACCGGTGAGCGCGCTTTTGGGTTCCAAGCGCTTTCCTGACGTGCAATCGCCATCGCATAGCTTGGCGTAATACCTTTATCATCGGTAGCAAGGCGAAACTCTTCCGGCCAAGCCATTGGGAAGCGCTCTTCCAGATGATTCCACATTTTACCTACAATGGTCGCTTGCACGCTCAAGTTCGCCCATTTCTGATCAAAGGCATAGCGCGCCAGCGCCTCTTGTTCCGGGTGGCTACGGCTGGCTACAAAGGCGCTCCACTCGCTACGCGCCAGGTTATCCATATTCCAATACATCAATTCACGTACTCGCGCCACCTCTGGACCACTGACCAGCGACGTACGCGGCTTCGCAGCCACGGCAATCATGAGTGGATAAGTGACATTCAGCTTTTGCGCCGCAATCATCGGATAAAAACCGCGATCATTCATCAGGCTGCGCAGCATCACTTCGCCTTCACTGCGCTGGCCTTCATCGATCATCACGCTGGCACGCCAGTAGCGCCATTCATCTTTATTGCGTGATTCTTCCGGCAACCGCGCTAACCACGTTTTTAAACCGGACTGGTCGCCAGCGCCCAACGCCATGCGCACCCGGCGCTCTAACAAGGAAGGTGACTGGCTGCGTAAAATCACCCGATCGCGCCACTGTGCTTGTTCGCGGGTGGCGTCGTCACCCATAAAACGCCAAGCGACCGCTTCTTCGAGCGCCAATTGTTCGCTCTCGCTCATCTTTTGCAAACGAACGAGGGTGGGGATCATCGCGCGGGCGTTTTCCGCATCCTGACGCGCCAAACGCACAAAGGCGAGGCGAGTCGCCTCACGCGTGAAATCGGTCGGGCCCACCTTCCGCGCAAATGCCTCTACCGTCGCGGGATCGTTTTGCAAACTGAGCAACGCCTCTCCCATGGTTTGATACTCTGACGGCAACTGCCGCGACAGGTAGGTCACCAAGCTGCTACTGCCCTCTTCCATCGCCAGTTTTATGCGTTCAAGTATGGCAAAGGGTGTTTGCTTACCTGCATCCTGCCAAACGCTAAACAGTTTATCGCAAGCATTCGGCAACGATTTCCCGGTCAACCAAATCTCTTTCGCCCCCTCCCAGGCCACCTGTTGCTCACCCGTAGCCCATTTTGCATAGTAATAATTACAGCGCGCGGCCACCGGTTTAGGTGCCTGAGGGCTAAACACTAACAGCGTACGCCACGCTTCACGCCGCGCCAATTCATTCACAAAGCGGGCAGAAAGCGACTTGGCAGGTGGCAGCGTCGGATGCTGCTTAATGAATTCGCTCACTTGGGAATAGCCCACACCACTGAGATCCTGCGTCAGTTGGCGATACTCCAAGTACGGATAAAGCGGATAGTCACGCAGCGTTGGCATCAACTGTGCCACCACGTCCATTTGGTTATTATCCCAAGCCTGCTTGATTTGCTGATAGCGTTGCCGCTGAGCATCCAGCGAGTCTGCCAGTGCAGTACCTGAAAACGCGGTCAGGCAAAGGCTTACCGCCAGAATTCGCCACTTGTCCACCTTGGCCATACTGATTCTATCCTCGTTGATTGTGTTACCTGGAACGGCTTTCCCCGTTGGCTGCGAGCCAACCCAACGGAAAAGTCGCGCCTCGACTGTCTCATGCCCCGTTGAGTGATGCCACGCCAGAGTCAAGGCGTTACGCCGCTCTCACATAGACAGCACAAATGCGTATCCATTCATTATGATAGGTAAAGTTTGTCGCCTTACACGCAAGAACGCCAACACTCCACTCTCATTAGTCGCAGAGATACCATCGCCCCCCCACCGCTTTGCAACAAAAAATAGCCTCCGTTAGGGAAAACTGCTGGCAAAACATACCGCACGTTCTTATCATGATAAAAATAGATAGGAAAATTCTTATAAAATGACGCATTAAGCGCACAACCGAGGCCTCTTATACTACAATCCGCGCAAATTTTGAGTTATACCGACGCTATTATTGCGCTACCTGACCTCATTATTCGCTTCACTGGAACCGTCACGACGGTAACGTCGAATAGGTATGCATTATAAGTTTCATTAAATTGTGCAATTTCACTTTATAGCTGTTAGCACCACCTTATCCCCGTTACTTGGGCCAGATTTTTTCTTGTTCTATTGCCGAACCAGCACTGCGGAGAGGGGCAGGATTGACTGATGACGATGTCGAAACATGCCAACAAATTAGCCGATCGTATGCTGGGTTCATTAACGAGCTTGACGTTTGCTCGTTTCGGTATGCTCATGCTGTTGCTGACGTTTGGCATTCCCGCGCGCTCAGACATCGCCGATCCCATGCAAATACGCACTCACGCGGTCACCACCGTCGTTATCGGCATCATCAGTTACGCCCGTTGGCCAAATGAACCGAACCCGATTCGGCTATGTGTCACCGCACCAACCCGCTATGCCAACGGGTTGTTTAATCCACTGCTACGGAGTGCGCCGCGTCCGATAGAAACCCTTAGCCTGCCGTTCGATAGCCCGGCACTCAGCAGCCACTGCGACGTTATTTATCTTGGCCGCGTTAATCAGGCGCAAAAACAAGATTTTATCCGCCGAATTGCCGGCCACTCTATTCTCAGCATCAGCGAAAACGACGTTGAGTGTTCCGCTGGCAGCGCTTTTTGCCTACAAAAAAACGGTGACCAAGTCAGCTTTAAAGTCAATCTGGATGCGCTCGCACGCAGTGGCGTACGCGTACATCCCAATGTGTTGCAATTAGCGCGCAAACAGGAGCCGCAACCATGACTCTGTTTCGCCAAAAACGTCTAAACCAGCCGCGCCCCACCTTAGGCCGAGTGTTGCAGCGCATGAATCTGGGACTGGCACTGATCGCTGTCGGTGCCGCGGGGATCTCCCTCACGCTACTCGCGTTATTCGCCTTGCGCGCCTACGCCGATCACAATCTGCATCTGATCGCCCGTTCGATTAGCTATACCGTTGAAGCCGCCGTGGTGTTCGAAGATCGAACCGCTGCCCGTGAAGCGCTGACGCTGATTGCGTCGAACGAAGAGGTATCTGAAGCCCGCATTATGGATAGCGGCAACAATGTGCTGGCCCATTGGCAGCATCCCAAAGATGGCCCGCTGCATAATTTAGAGCAGTTCGTTGCCCTATGGGCACTGCCTGAACCGGTCACCTTGCCCATTACCCATGAAGGCAAGCAAGTTGGCACCGTCTGGTTAAGTGGGCACGGCGGTAGCCTGCTGCGTTTCTTACTCCATGGGCTGTTAGGCATGATGGCGTGCTTACTGCTCAGTACCCTGTGCGCGCTGGTTCTGTCACGCCGTATGCTACGCGGCATTGTTCGCTCACTGGATGACATCGCCAACGTCGCGCACGCCGTTCGCCGTGACCGCACGTTTGGGCTGCGCGTACCGTCTGCGCCCATTGCTGAACTGCACGAACTCAGCAGCGACTTCAACGGGTTGCTCGATGAACTGGAAGCCTGGCAGGCACATCTTAAACAGGAAAATGACTCGCTTACCCACCGGGCAACGCACGATAGCCTCACCGGGCTGCCAAACCGCGCCTTCTTTGAAGGCCGCCTGAGCCGCGTACTCGGTGACATTGATACCACAGAGAAACTGGCGGTGCTGTTTATTGATGGCGATCGCTTTAAGGAGGTGAATGATAACTACGGACATGCCGCGGGTGACGCGGTGTTGATCGCTATCGCCGGGCGCATTCGCGCGCAGCTACGCGACAGTGATTTGGTTGCGCGTCTGGGCGGTGATGAATTTGCCGTATTACTGGCGCCCATCCAGAAGATCGAGGATGTGATCCCAATTGCCGATAGTATTATCGACTGCATGTCACAGCCAATCGTATTACCTAATGACGAGTCGATCGAGGTTTCGCTTAGTATTGGCATCGCTTTTTATCCTGAACATGCCACGGCACCCCAGGATTTATTGCACCAAGCTGATGAAGCCATGTATCAAGCAAAACACCGTTATAACGGTGGCTGGCGGCTCGCTCCTCATAAATAAAACGCCGTATTAAAGAGTAAAATCAGGGAATAACTATGTTAAACCAGACCGTAAAACAGCCTTTTACCCTCCTCGCGATGATGTTCATTGCCTTGGTGATGCTCGTCGGTTGCCAAAGTAAACCGCAAGGACTGACAGCGGAACAAGTCGCCCTGCTGCAGTCACAAGGGTTCAAATTAACCCATAACGGTTGGGAATTTGGCCTGTCCGACAAAGTGCTATTTGGCAATAATGTCGGCAAGTTGAGCCCCGAAAGCGCGGCAACGGTAGAAAAGATGGGGCGTGCGCTACTCAGCGTGGACATCGTTAAATTCCGTCTGGATGGCCATACAGATAACTATGGCGAAGACAGCTATAACGACCAACTGTCATTACGCCGTGCCAATGCCGTGGCCGATCGGTTAGCCAGCGTGGGTATCCCGCGGGCCAACATTGAAACCCGCGGCAGAGGTAAACGCGATCCAGTAGCCGATAACCGCACTGCCAGCGGTCGTGCAGAAAACCGTCGCGTATCGATTATTGTTACACCGTAAACCACAGTAAAATGCGCCTGCTCAGGCGCATTTCCCGTTATACTTAGCGATCGTCATGCGATGGCTGGGATCGAATACAAAAACGGGCTACACTCCCGCCCCAGACATCCTAATAAACCCATATGGCTTTCATGTTGTAACCCGTGTTGTTACAGCGCGAAAGACCAAGGGAAATCTGACCATAGCGAGGCTCGAGCACCGTGGCTCAATACGTCTATACCATGCACCGCGTCGGCAAAATCGTTCCGCCGAAGCGTCATATTCTGAAAAACATCTCTCTGAGTTTCTTCCCTGGCGCCAAAATCGGCGTACTTGGCCTGAACGGCGCGGGTAAATCCACCCTGTTGCGCATCATGGCTGGCATCGATACCGATATCGAAGGTGAAGCACGTCCACAGCCTGGCACCAAGATCGGCTATCTGCCGCAGGAACCGCAGTTAAACCTGGAACATACCGTACGCGAATCGGTAGAAGAAGCCCTATCGGAAGTGGTCGGTGCGCTGAAACGCCTTGACGAAGTTTACGCCCTGTACGCTGAAGAAGGCGCTGACTTCGACAAGCTGGCCGCAGAGCAAGGCCGGTTGGAAGAGATCATTCAGGCCCACGATGGCCATAATCTTAACACCCAGCTGGAACGCGCCGCAGACGCACTTCGTCTACCTGAGTGGGATGCCAAAATTGCCAACCTGTCCGGGGGGGAGCGCCGTCGCGTTGCACTGTGCCGCCTGTTGTTGGAAAAACCGGATATGCTGTTGCTCGACGAACCGACTAACCACTTGGATGCGGAATCCGTGGCATGGTTGGAGCGCTTCCTGCATGACTTCGAAGGCACCGTCGTCGCCATTACCCACGACCGTTACTTCCTTGATAACGTTGCGGGCTGGATCCTCGAGCTGGATCGCGGCGAAGGCATTCCGTGGGAAGGCAACTACTCGTCTTGGCTGGAGCAAAAAGATGCGCGTCTGGCGCAGGAAGCCTCTGCCGAAGCTGCGCGCCGCAAGTCGATCGAGAAGGAGTTGGAGTGGGTGCGCCAAGGTGCTAAAGGCCGCCAGTCTAAAGGCAAGGCGCGTCTGGCTCGCTTTGAAGAGCTGAACAGCACCGAATACCAAAAACGAAACGAAACCAACGAACTGTTTATCCCACCTGGCGCACGCTTGGGTGATAAAGTCGTTGAAGTGAATAATCTGCGTAAATCTTATGGCGACCGTCTGCTGATTGAAGACCTGTCCTTCTCGGTACCCAAAGGGGCGATCGTCGGTATCATCGGGCCGAACGGTGCCGGTAAATCCACGCTGTTCCGCATGATGTCCGGCCAAGAACAGCCAGACTCTGGCAGTATCGTGCTCGGTGACACCGTGAAACTGGCATCGGTCGATCAGTTCCGCGACAGCATGGATAGTTCAAAAACCGTTTGGGAGGAAGTCTCCGGCGGTCAGGACATCATGCGTATTGGCAACACCGAAATGCCAAGCCGCGCCTATGTTGGCCGCTTTAACTTTAAAGGTGTCGATCAGGGTAAACGCGTCGGTGAGTTGTCCGGTGGTGAACGCGGCCGCCTGCATCTGGCCAAACTGTTACAGGTTGGCGGCAACGTGCTGCTGCTCGATGAACCGACAAACGATCTGGACATCGAAACCCTGCGCGCGCTCGAAAACGCCCTGCTGGAATTCCCAGGTTGCGCGATGGTTATCTCGCACGACCGTTGGTTCCTTGACCGTATTGCGACCCACATTCTGGACTACCAGGATGAAGGCCAGGTTGAATTCTTCGAAGGCAACTTCACCGAATACGAAGAATACAAGAAACGTACGCTGGGTGCAGAAGCGCTGGAGCCAAAGCGTATGAAATACAAGCGCATGACGAAGTAGTAGTAAATTATGCCCCTGGCAGCTGAATATAGCGCCAGGGGCGATTACGCAATCCCGGAAAACCGTCAGAACTGAAAACCTATCGTAATCCACCCCATTGCTTTATTTTGATGAGATATGAGTTCTGTTTCCCCTTTACGCCACGCATAGCTAGCGTTGATAAACGCCACAGAATTAAAGTTATAATTTAACCCTACCCCATAACCTGCCAGGCTGACCTTGGTAGATTGCGGTGAAAATTTCTGAATTTTCCCTTTCGCGTAATCGTAGAACAACTCGGTACTAAGCCCTTCAACGCCTGGAACGGAAAAGTTAATCGCCGGGGAAATAAGTACCGCATTATCTGCACTCGCAATAGAGTTACTGTAAGCGCGAACGGCGTAAGGCCCACCCAGTGAGATTTTCTCTGCGCCATCAAGGTTTTTGCTGGCCTGCTGAGCAACAACACGCACGCTGGCATACACCCCCGAGGTGACAGACTGTAGCAGCTTCATGTCTGCATTCAATTTAACAAAGTGGCCGCGCGTGTCTAACCCATTCCACTCGTCATTATTACTTAAGCGTCCCGCGCTTACCGACACATCGTGCTGCAAAATATTAGGTAAGCCAAGCAGGCTGCCTTGCTTATCACCAGTGATTTGAAGCGTCAGGACCGGTGCAGTCCGGGTGTTATTCATCCCCCAGAAAGTATCCTCGATACGCTTAAAATCAGCGGTAAACGCAAGATTGAGGTTCTGTTCATTGCCTCGTATCAGGGGGTGGCTGCCATACAGTGACGCCACTTCCGCATAACCATCCCCTAACCCACTGTATACCGGTCCGCCAAGCTTGTAACTGACGCGAGAAAAAGACGCCCCCAGACGCGTCCCTTGCCCATTAATGGGAAGATCATAAGACAACCTACCGATCAACGTATTACCATGTTCGCTATCATGATTGATTTGCAGAAAGTCCGGTGAGGCATAGGCCAGCGCCTGAAACCGATCGCCATAGCCGAGGGGGCTATTGACATTAACCTGTAGCCCCAAACGATTTCTGCCGCTGGAGACCGACCCCATATTGTCAAAAACGGCAACACCGCTCACGCGGGGCGAAGGCGCTAAATCCAAGTGTAATGCGCTGCCTCCCGGCTCTTTACCCGGAGAAAGAAATGAGGAAAGCGCCCCCACGCCAGGCAGATCGGATAAACGTGATAAATAGTTCTCCGAGGCGTTAACATCACCCTTAATTTCGCGCATTTTATCGATAAAACGGCCTACCACGGCATCATCAACCAATGAGGTATTACTGTTAACCGATACGGATTCGATGTGACCGCGAAAGATTTTAAACAGCACGGTGCCGTCTTTAATATTTTGATCGGGAATATAGGCAAAGACCAGCTTTTCACCGTGAGATTGCAATAATGCCGTCACCGTAACGGCAACATTGCGCAGCGCCGAGAGCGTCATCTCTTTACCACGATAGGCCGCCAAAAGCTGCTCTACGTCATCGCGTGATGACGGGGGAACATCAGAAATATTGATGCGCTTAACATACAGAACCGGACCTGATTCCTCTTCAACCTCAACATGTTGCCTGTCTACTCCCCCGATTTGCTCTTTTTGTTTTGAACGCGGAGCGGTTGGCGTATGCAGCATCGGGTTATTTTGCAGTAACTCGCCGCTGTGAGTGATCCCTGGCGCACTATTTTCGGCAAAGGAAAAAACTGGAAGGATAAAAAGAATTGCTCCTCCCAGCTTCATAGATATTTTTTTCAAAGACATGAGTAAACTCAACAATACCAAGGGAAAAAACCCCCATTCAACCCAGGCTGAATGGAGGCTAAGGCATTAATTTATAATAGTATTAACATCGCCGTAAGTTTCAATATTTAGTTTCCCACCTTTACTGTTCATAATCTTAGAGGTTTTACTCACATTGAAATCCACATCGCCTTCAGAGTAAAACTCCGGATTCATCCACCCCATACCTTGCACAATATTACCTTTGGTCGTCATTGATGTCGTACCAAAAGATCTGACAAATGAAGGCAGTAAAATTCCATTATTGGCAGTGATATTCATATCACCTATTGATTGAACTAGACCATCAGCCGAGAAATTTACTTTATCTAACGCTACAATATCGATGTTATTACCAATCAGTCGAGAAGCATTCAGTGATTTACCAGCATGAATATTGACGTCACTCCCTTGAATATCGGTTGCAGTGATATTATTACCATTCAGTGTGACATTCCCTTTGGTCAGGTAAGACCCTGCCTGAATAAGCCCAATATCAATATTATTTTTTGCCGTCAACACCGCATCTTTCTTTGAGGTTAGTTGACTTTTCTCATAGACATTTCCAACTGTTTTAATATTGTTTGCAGAGATATCTAGTTTCCCACCTGCATTTAACGACGTTTTATAAGTGACATCATTTTGGGCTGCGATTTTGAGATCGTTATCAATGTTAAATCTACCGCCAATGTTAACATTACCGTTGCCATGGCTAATCAGTGAGACGCTACCATCGCTATTTTTATTCATAGCGTGAGCCTCAACAATTCCGGAGCTGGCATTAATTACATCACGAGTCAATTGATCTTTCGCCCACGCAGTCAGTGCAACAGAGCCATTTCTGGTGATGATAACCCCATTGTTTTTAATCAATGCATCAAGACTGGCACTATTGACTTTAACATTCATTTTCCCCAAAGAAGGGAAAGAAAGCGTAACATCACTACCCGAAGCTAAATTAATATTACCATTGGTTGATTGAATCACCCCTGTATTAGTCACTCCGCGGGCACCAATCAACGCCACAGAATTAGCCGCCTGAATAGAGCCCTCGTTGGTAACTTTACCTTTAGTCGAACCCGTGAAATGTAAATTGCCTTTCTGGAAGTCACTGTCTTTAATATCCAATGAAGAAACCACCAAGCTACCGACGTTCACACGTGCGCTATTACCAATCAGTACACCATTAGGGTTAACAATAAAAACGTTACCGTTGGCTTTTAGTGCACCGCGGATCATCGTCGCCGTAGTAGAGTTAACTTTATTTAATACTGAGGATTGAGATGAAGCCTGATTGAACTGTAATGTCTCATTACCGTTCACGTTCATATTATTCCAGTGAATAACCATTTTATCACTATTTTGATTCACAACGGTGGTATTAGCATTCTTGCTAATATTACCCGCACCATTAACAATGGTGCCTGTACCAACGGCGAATGCAGAACCTGTAAATGCTAATGCAATAGATAATACCAGAGGATTAATTACCATATTTGTATTTTTCATAACTCTTCCTTAATTTATGTTAAAAAGCAAAAAAATGGTACGTTAAAGACGAAAATTTATCAAGCCAAATGCCGACACAATCAATACATAAATGAATCGGTAAATATAAATAAAAATAAAACAACTGCCAGCAAACATTATGAAAACGAATGTAAATATGCAAATAAAAATAAAAACCAGGAATAATCAAAAATATAGCAAGCCAAGGATAAGAATAAACTTAAAAAACAAAAAATAAATCTTTGATATATAATAAAGTAATTAAATACAAAAAAACAAGACAAATAATTAATTTCAAAAAAATCAATATTAGTCAGATGCCCTTGCCAGAATGACCAAGGGCTTAGCAGATCAAATAAATAACTTTTCTTTTACTATTTCAACACAGCGCAAGAAACGCAAATCATAGTTATCTTCCTCGATATGCACATAATCAATATTGTTCTTAGTGAGCATGGAGACCAAAAGTGACTGGAACGCTTTCCTGTCAGCCAAACTGCCAAGGCTGCGTAAACCATCCGCTACCCACGGCGTGTTATTCTCGAGTAAAATCACCAAGTCAAAACGGTATTCGTCAATCAACGCCTGCACAAAGGGGTGCTCACGCCCCTCGTATTTCTTACAGAAAGCCTGCGTGGTGACGAAATCGGTATCAATAAACGTCACCTTATTGGCATATTTAACAGCAAAATCAACGTACTGAGCCTGACCGAGTGCAATTTTGTCGTAATCAGAATACTGCAATGCCATTTCATCACCACCCAGGTGAGAAAACACATAATCGCGGCCATACTCCCAAGCGCTGGTAGTATTAAAAATATTGGCTAACTTATTTACCAAGGTAGATTTACCGCTGGATTCCCCACCCAGTACCGCCACGGTACGTACGAAGAAGGGTTTCACCTCCGTCGGGATGTATTCCCAATAGCGGAACGGATCCTGCCGTATTTGGCTACCACTAATGTTCATAAAGGAACGTTCCGGATCAATCAGGATAGTTTCAGTATCAAGGTGTTCACGGTAGCGCGGCGCATCCTGTGTTTCACTGGAATAGATAAAACTCGGCACGATACCCTGCCGCTCCATAAACTGCTTCATGCCATGGCTCCACACATCCCAACCATGCGGATACGGCTCAATACCCTGCTCATTGAACGCGTGAATATGAATATTTTTTTGGTATTTGAAGGTTTGCAGCAGCCAACGTAAACGATCGCTGACCGTCGGTTGTTGCGACATCGAACTGGTTTCAAACAGCTGACGGTCACGCGGCTCGTCATGGCATAAGATCACATGCAACTCATCCACTTGGCTACACGCACGCTGGATCAGATAAATATGGCCAGTGTGTAACGGGTAAAATTTACCAAACACCACGCCGACCGTTTTTTCGCGTCGCGGAAACTCCAGCCCCAAAAAACGGTGTAACGCTTCCAGCTTCTGCGCACTGGGGCTTTTAATTTTATCGTTGAGCAACTGGCTGAGATAGCCTTTAGTCATACTACTGGCATCAGCCACCTGTTGCAGCGTGCAGCCTTTTTGTTTTATTGCTGCCTTCAGGTAATCGAATTGCGGCATAGCACCTCCGTTTATTATGCTAAACAAAATAACATATAATGCCTGCCGCGTGATGATTAATAGAACTGCTCCAACACGTCCAACGCGTCCGCCAACTTCTTCACACCAAACACCTGCATATTCGGCGGCGTTTTTTTCGGTACGTTAGCATGCGGCACAATAGCCCGTTTGAAACCGTGCTTGGCCGCTTCGGAAATGCGCTCCTGACCACTCGGTACCGGGCGAATTTCCCCTGCCAACCCCACCTCACCAAACACCACCAAATCTTGCGGCAACGGCCGATCGCGCAGGCTAGAAACTAGCGACATCAGTAACGCCAAATCGGCACTGGTTTCCGTGACCTTTACGCCACCGACGACGTTAACGAATACGTCCTGATCCGACATCTGCAAGCCACCGTGACGATGCAGCACCGCCAGTAGGATTGCCAAGCGGTTTTGCTCCAGCCCGACCGCGACGCGACGTGGGTTAGCCATCATCGACTGATCGACCAATGCCTGAATCTCCACCAGCAGCGGTCGCGTTCCTTCCCAGACTACCATCACCGAACTGCCAGAGGTCACTTCGCCGCGACTGAGGAAGATCGCTGACGGGTTACTGACCTCACGCAGTCCCTGTTCCGTCATGGCAAACACGCCCAGTTCATTTACCGCGCCAAAGCGGTTTTTGTGGCTGCGCAACGTGCGGAAACGGGAATCAGCATCCCCATCAAGCAAAATTGAACAGTCGATACAGTGTTCCAATACCTTCGGTCCGGCCAACGAGCCGTCTTTAGTGACGTGACCGACCATCACGATCGCCACCCCACGCGTTTTGGCAAAGCGCGTCAGATAGGCTGCAGTTTCACGCACCTGCGCCACGCTACCCGGCGAAGATTGAATCTCCGCCATGTGCATCACCTGGATGGAGTCAATCACCATCAGCTTAGGTTGCTCCTGCTCGGCAATCAGGCAGATCTGCTCGATGCTGGTTTCCGACAGCATATTCAAATTAGCGGTCGGTAAGCCAAGACGGTGCGCACGCATCGCCACCTGTTGCAAGGATTCCTCACCGGTGACGTACAAGGTTTTCATCTGTTCGGAAAGTTTGCACAACGTTTGCAGTAACAGGGTACTTTTGCCCGCGCCGGGGCTACCGCCGATCAAGATGGCACTGCCCGGCACCACTCCGCCACCGAGCACACGATCAAACTCAAGGAAGCCGGTAGAGAAGCGCGGTAATGCCTCTAGGCTGATGTCTGACAGACGTTGCACCTTGCTGACGCCGGTTTCGCCCGCGTAGCCGCTAAAACGCTCGGTGCGCGACGACGCAGACGCAGCAGCCAGGCGAACTTCTGTAATGGTATTCCAGGCATGACACGCGCTGCACTGCCCCTGCCAACGCGGATAATCGGCACCGCATTCATTACATACAAACGCCCGTTTCGCTGCTTTCGCCACGTATTACCTCTTAAATAACGCTAAAGATAGGATGATATTGTGATGGGTCATCAACGCGTTCAGCACCAGTCTTGCCAAACGCGTCAACCTTATCGCACTTCGTGTTTCAAACTGCCACTGAGCACACATAATACGCCCATCAGATCGGCATGACGAATCGCCACCTGCGCTTTGTCGTACACTTTTGGCTTGGCGTGATAGGCAATACCCAACCCTGCAGCCTGCATCATTTTTACGTCATTGGCTCCGTCGCCGATGGCCACCGTTTGCTGTGGTGCCACACCCAGCTTCTCCGCCAGCTGCAGCAAGGTGTCAGCTTTGTACTGCGCGTCAACGATCGGGCCCAGCACTTCACCGGTCAGCTTGCCGTCACGGATCTCCAACTCGTTAGCCGCCACCGCCACCAGCTTCAATTTATCGCGTAAATATTCGGCGTAATACGTAAAGCCGCCCGATGCGATAGCGACGTGCCAGTCCAACGCTTGCAGCTTACGCACCAAGTTGGTCAACCCGGGCATCAGCGGCAGCGTTTCCAATACCTGCTTGAGGATATTGGCATCAGCCCCCTTCAGCGTACCAACCCGCTGACGCAGGCTGGCGGTGAAGTCCAACTCACCACGCATCGCCCGTTCGGTCACTTCCGACACCTGTTCGCCAACGCCCGCCAACTTGGCAATTTCATCAATGCATTCGATTTCTATCGCCGTGGAATCCATATCCATCACCAGCAGCCCCGGCGTGCGTAAATGTGGGATCTTGCCAAGCGGTGCGACATCCAGGCCATTGTCCGCCGCCAACATTTTAGCACGCGGTGTCATGCTGCCAGCCAGACGCACAACCTGATAATCCTCAACGCACCAAGCGGTGACAATCACCATCGCCACCCCCAACTTACGTTGGAACTGGGTAATGCGCTCTTTATCCAGTTTTCTGCCATATAATAGCCAACCGGTGTGGCCTGCCCGGTAATCCAGCGGCATCACTTCGTCACCGCTGAGGGAAAGAGGAAGACCCGGCCATTGAGAGATCTCGGCTGGCAGATCGCAATAGGTCAGACTATTCGACATTATTTACTCCTGAAGGGGCAGCGGTAGAAAAACGACGCATCAAGCTATCCTATCGTACTTGCTTCTGGCAACATAAACTGTCCCTGAGCTTAAGGAAGCCGCATGGCTAAAGTTAAACTAAAATTTCGCCTGCACCGCACGGCAATTATTCTGATTTGCCTGTCGCTGCTGGTTTTATTGATGCAGGGCGCCTCTTATTTTAGCCTGAACCATCAGTTGGCGCGCTCTGAACAGGTCGAGGAGCTGGCACAGACCCTGACGAAACAGGTCGCTTTCAGCCTGGTGCCGCTGCTTGATGACGATAGCGATATCGATACCCAACAGATCGATGCCATTCTCCAACGGTTAACCGATCACAGCCGCATTCTGGACGCTAGCGTTTACCAGTTAGACGGTACGCTGGTCGCCCATTCAGGTGAAAAAATCAGCGTGCGCGACCGGCTGGCGCTCGACGGTAAACGCGCTGGCAGCTATTTCAATCATCAATTGGTTGAAACGATTCTGAATAAAGATGGGCCGATCGGTTTTATCCGCATCACATTGGATACGCACGTGTTAGCCACCGAAGCCAAACAGGTAGACAACACCACTAATCTGCTTCGGCTGATGATCTTATTAGCGCTGGCAATTGGCATTATTCTGGCACGTACGCTCCTGCAAGGGCGCCGCAGCCGCTGGCAACAGTCGCCCTATTTGTTGACCGCAAATAGCCCATTGGCGGAAGGCAACAGTGTCGAAGATGACGACACGGAAGAAAAAACGCGTTTACCGGAAGAGAACGACGAAAAAAAACCGTAACCGCTAACGGGCGCGCCAAGACATCACCCACCGGCGCTATCCGCTTAACGCCACCTGCCGTCACTTCCAGCGTAGTGGCCGGGCATGCCCGGCCTTCATGCGGCAATATCCATCACCGCACCGGCACGGCGTGCCACGCCCCTACGATTTAACGCATGAGATAATTTGGCCGCTGGCGCATTGCGCTAAACGCCATCACCTCCTGCGTAGTGGCCGGGCATGCCCGGCCTGCATGCAGCAATATCCATCACCACACCGGCGCGGCATGCCACGCCCCTACGATTAACGCACGAGAAAACATTTGGCCGCTGGCGCGTTGCGCTAAACGCCATCACCTCCCACGTAGTGGCCGGGCATGCCCGGCCTTCATGCAGCAATATCCATCACCGCACCGGCGCGGCATGCCACGCCCCTACGATTTAACGCATGAGATAATTTGGCCGCTGGCGCTATCCGCCGTCACCTCCAGCGTAGTGGCCGGACATGCCCGGCCTTCATGCAGCAATATCCATCACCGCACCGGCGCGGCATGCCACGCCCCTACGATTTAACGCATGAGATAAAATTTGGCCGCTGGCGCTATCCACGAAACGCCACAACATCACCCGCCATCACCTCCCACGTAGTGGCCGGGCATGCCCGGCCTGCATGCGGCAATATCCGCCACCACACGGGTGCGGCATGCCACGCCCCTACGATTTAACGCATGAGATAAGCATGCCCAACCCGCATTAATAACCCCATGAATTACAGTCAAAAAAAAACGTCTGAGGGCTTCAGACTGCCCCCAGACGTTGAGATTGACCTGTTGTTAGCATCGCCGCATTCAGCCAACAACCTAGTGTGTTTAAGATGAAGGAATATTACGCTTTATCGCCCAGCAACACCGATTCCAGCGCGATCACGATCATTTCGTTAAAGGTCGTTTGACGCTCTTCCGCCGTCGTCGCTTCATGACGCAAAATGTGATCGGAAACGGTGCAAATGGTCAGCGCCTTACAGCCAAACTCTTCGTACAGCTCTGCCGCCACGCCGTAAATACCGGCCGCTTCCATTTCCACGCCGAGGATGCCGTACTTTTTCATTACCTGGAACATGTCAGCGTCTGGCGTGTAGAACAAATCAGCCGAGAAGATGTTACCAACGCGCGCCGGGATGCCCTGTGCCGCTGCGGCGTCAACCGCATTACGCACCATGTCGAAATCCGCGATCGCCGCATAGTCATGATCCTTGAAGCGCAGACGGTTAACTTTAGAGTCCGTGCACGCCCCCATACCGATCACTACATCACGCAGTTTGATATCATCACGCACCGCGCCACAAGAACCCACACGGATGATTTTTTTCACGCCGAACTCAGCGATCAACTCACGCGCGTAAATGGAGCAAGATGGAATACCCATACCGTGCCCCATTACCGAGATTTTACGGCCTTTATAAGTACCGGTGAAACCCAGCATGCCTCGCACGTTATTCACTTCAACCGCACCTTCCAGGAAGGTTTCAGCGATGTATTTAGCACGTAGCGGATCGCCCGGCATCAATACGACGTCAGCGAAATCACCCATCTCAGCGTTAATATGCGGCGTTGCCATAATTATTTTCCTTCAAATCATCGTAAATAAAAAACGTCAGGGCAGATAAGCCCTTGCGTCTCGCGTTGCAGCCCGGCGGTAAACCCGTAATGCTGCAACGTGAATACCGAGGCTTAGAACATCGGTTTGCCGTATTCCATCGGTGACACGCCAAAATAGTGGGCGATGGTCTGGCCGATGTCGGCGAAGGTTTCGCGGTGCCCCAGCGAACCGGCTTTAATTTTCGGGCCGTAGACCAACACCGGAATGTGTTCGCGCGTGTGATCGGTACCGCTCCAGGTTGGATCACAACCGTGATCCGCCGTGAAGATGATCATATCGTCATCTTTCACCTGTGCCAGCAACTCCGGCAGACGACGATCGAACAATTCTAGCGCAGCGGCATAGCCCGCGACGTCACGACGGTGGCCGTAAGACGAATCGAAGTCGACAAAGTTGGTGAACACGATGGTGTTATCACCGGCTTTTTCCATTTCGCTCACGGTCGCATCAAATAGCGCATCGATCCCGGTCGCTTTCACTTTTTTGGTGATGCCGACGTTAGCGTAAATATCGGCAATTTTACCGATCGATACGACTTCGCCACCCTTCTCATCCACCAGCTTTTTCAGCACGGTTGGTGCCGGTGGCTCGACGGCCAGATCGTGACGGTTGCCGGTGCGTTGGAAACTACCCGGTTTATCGCCCACGAAAGGTCGTGCGATAACGCGGCCAATATTGTACCCACCTTCGGTCAGTTCTTCACGGGCGATTTCACATAATTCGTACAGGCGGTCTAAGCCAAATGTTTCTTCATGGCAAGCAATCTGGAAGACTGAGTCGGCAGACGTGTAGAAAATCGGTTTACCGGTTTTCATGTGTTCTTCACCGAGCTGATCGAGGATCACCGTACCGGAAGAGTGGCAGTTACCGAGGTAGCCCGGCAGCTTGGCGCGCTCAACCAGTTTATCCAGCAGTTCCTGCGGGAAACTGTTGTGCTCATCGCTGAAATATCCCCAATCAAACAACACCGGTACGCCAGCAATTTCCCAGTGGCCTGACGGGGTATCTTTCCCAGAGGACAGCTCACTGGCATAGCCATAAGCACCGATGATTTCAGCATTTTCATCAAGCCCCTGCGGGAATGTACCGGTGGACTCCTGAGCCGCTTTACCCAAACCTAAACGGCTCAGGTTTGGCAACGTCAGTGGACCACTGCGCCCGGTGTTTGCTTCCCCGCGCGCGCAGGCTTCTGCAATGTGGCCGAGCGTGTCAGAACCCCGATCGCCAAAACGTTCAGCATCTTCACTCGCGCCAATGCCGAATGAGTCTAAGACCATAATAAATGTACGTTTCATATCAATCTCCCGCGTGTTCCCACGCTAATGCGCCTGCAATACTGCAACCACGTTACTGTTCTAGATTCGAAAGTAGCCAGGTGGCCAGAGCACAGCAAATCAGCCAAAGACCGATTTACATAACGTGTGCGTTGGTCCTCAGGGTGAACACTCAAAGAGGCTCATCATCCCCAGACACTAACACAAGTCAGCGTCTGGGGGGCGTGTGTATCACACACCACACGACGATTCAAAAAGCGAAAGAAATCGCTATTCAGTAATGCGCTGATACACCACCGGCGTCGCTTCCGGCGCGTTATCGCCCAACGACATCGCTTGACGAACTTCATCCGCCGCCAACTGCCAACTTTCCTCATCATTGGCGTGGATCACCGCTAGAGGCCGCTGGTTATCGACACGCTCACCCAGCCGCGCCATCTCAGTCAAACCAACGCTGTAATCGATGCTGTCGGTTGCCCGGCGACGTCCTCCCCCTAATGATACCACTGCCATGCCTAATGCACGGGTATCCATTGCGGTCACAATGCCCGAACGATCGGCATAAACCGGTTTGCTCAGGGTGGCGGCAGGTAAATAACTGTCATAACGTTCGATAAAATCGGTTGGCCCATGCTGTGCCGCGACCATACGACCAAAGATTTCAGCCGCTTTGCCGTTATCCAGCACCGCCTGCAGTTTGGCACGCGCATCAGCATCGTCTTTCGCCAAACCGCCTGACAACAGCATTTCCACACACAGTGCCATCGTCACTTCCAGCAGACGTGGGCTACGGTATTCACCCGTCAAGAAGCGCACTGCTTCACGCACTTCAACCGCATTACCAGCACTGGAGGCCAACACCTGATTCATATCGGTCAACAGCGCGGTCGTTTTACACCCGGCACCGTTGGCAACGCCAACAATCGCCTGCGCCAAACTTTCGGACTGTGCATACGTTGGCATAAATGCGCCAGAACCCACTTTCACATCCATCACCAACGCATCTAACCCTTCAGCCAGCTTCTTGCCTAGAATCGATGCGGTAATCAACGGAATAGAATCCACGGTCGCGGTAATATCACGCGTTGCGTAGAAACGTTTGTCCGCCGGTGCCAGCGAGCTGGTTTGCCCGATAATCGCTACGCCGACTTCTTTGATAATTTTACGGAATGCATTGTCATCTGGGAAAATATCAAAGCCTGGGATCGCTTCCAGTTTGTCCAGCGTACCGCCGGTATGGCCCAGACCGCGGCCGGAAATCATCGGAACATAACCGCCACAGGCTGCGACCATCGGGCCGAGCATCAGCGAGGTCACATCGCCCACACCACCGGTGGAGTGCTTATCTACGATGGGGCCATTCAACGACAAACTTTTCCAATCCAATACCGTACCGGAATCACGCATCGCCATGGTCAGAGCCACACGCTCAGGCAAAGTCATATCGTGAAAATAAATCGTCATTGCCAGCGCAGCGATTTGTCCTTCGGATACCACATTGTCGCGAACACCATTGATGAAGAAACGGATTTCCTCTTCGCTTAACGGCTGACCGTCACGTTTTTTACGAACTATTTCTTGAGCTAGGAACATACTATCCCCCCGCTTTGATGATATATGGGTAGTCAATACTGCCTGGGTTAAACCAAGGCAGTAACGGTTATCAGTAGCCGCTGCCGGAGGCTTGGCTGCTGTGCCCCAGCGTGTTCAGCAAACTGGCCAACAGGCTGGACGCACCAAAGCGGAAGTGGCGCGCATCGGCCCATCCTTCACCCATGATACGATCGGCCAATTGCAAATAATGCAATGCATCCTCTGCCGTACGAACGCCACCCGCAGGTTTGAACCCAACCTGCTGACCTACGCCCATATCACGAATAACGGACATCATCAGTTCCGCACTTTCCAACGTAGCGTTGACCGGCACTTTACCGGTTGAAGTTTTAATAAAATCGGCACCGGCGTTGATGGCGATTTCGGAAGCCTGACGGATAAGCGCAGCACTCTTCAGTTCACCGGTTTCAATAATCACCTTCAATAACACGTTAGCCTGCTCGCAGGCCTGCTTGCACTGTTTCACTAATTCAAAACCAATTTGGCTATCACCGGCCATCAGTGCGCGATACGGGAACACCACATCAACTTCATCTGCGCCATAGGCGATGGCCGCGCGCGTCTCCGCCAACGCGATGCTAATATCGGCATTGCCATGCGGAAAATTAGTCACCGTGGCAATGCGCACATCCGGCGTACCTTGCTCACGCAAGGTCTTACGTGCGATAGGGATGAAGCGTGGATAAATACAAATGGCGGCCGTCTTGCCTGCCGGAGTGTTGGCTTGATGACACAAGGCGATCACTTTCTCATCGGTGTCATCATCATTAAGCGTGGTTAAATCCATCAAACCCAGCGCACGTTGCGCTGCAGCGGTTAATTCGGTCATAAAACTCTCCAACTGAGTTACTGGCTGTTGGCGAGCGGACTTGGTTCCATGAAGATAGCGTGGGGCTATTTCCCCTCGTGGCAACTGAGATCCTTCTCACCGCATGTCATAACAGTTTGAACTCACGCCATCAGAGCACATTGAGTTCAAATCACATTATCCGAAACTTCATTGTAACAACGCAGAATTATATGTGAATATCGTCACAAAATAACGCGATATTGTTCACAGAATCACTAATGAGTTATGAGGTGAAACCAGCAAGCTGCCGCATACCTTATTGTACCATGCCAAATAAAAATATTATAAAACAAAGCACTAAACAGATAAAACCCCATTATTCAGGTAATCTAAATAACGGGGTTAAAATGTGAAAAAAACAACAAAATCACGATACGGCGTTTTACTTAAAGCGCCAAGAAGAACCCGGCAATGGTCGCGCTCATCAAGTTAGACAGCGTACCTGCAGCCACGGCTTTTAGGCCGAAACGGGCGATATCATGGCGACGATTTGGTGCCAGGCTGCCCAAACCACCGAGCAAAATTGCCACAGAAGACAGGTTCGCAAAGCCACACAACGCAAACGAAATAATCGCTTTGGTATGGGCAGACAGTACCTGCAAGCCTTCGGCCGCCACCACGTCATCCGGGCGCAGATAGGCACCGAAATTCATAAACGCAACGAATTCGTTAACAATGATCTTCTGGCCGATAAAGGAACCTGCGGTCATCGCTTCATTCCACGGCACCCCGATCATGAAAGCGATCGGTGAGAAGATCCAACCCAGCAGCAGTTCAAGTGATAATTGCGGATAGTTAAACCAACCGCCGATGCCGCCAAGCATGCCGTTCAACAAGGCGATAAGCGCAATGAAAGCCAGTAACATCGCCCCGACATTCAGCGCCAGTTGCATACCGGAAGCAGCCCCCGACGCCGCAGCGTCAATGACGTTTGCCGGGCGCTCTTCTGCCGCAATCAGCTTCATCGCGTCGTCCACCTCACGCGGCGTTTCCGTTTCCGGCACCATCAATTTAGCGAACAACAAACCGCCCGGCGCCGCCATAAACGAAGCAGCGATCAGATATTCCAGCGGCACCCCCATCTGGGCGTAACCTGCCAGCACCGAACCGGCAACCGAAGCCAACCCGCCGCACATCACAGCAAACAGTTCAGATTGGGTCATGGTCGCAATATACGGGCGCACAACCAAAGGTGCTTCTGTTTGCCCAACGAAGATATTCGCCGTTGCCGACAGAGACTCAGTGCGTGAAGTACCGAGCAGTTTTTGCAGGCCACCGCCCAGTACGCGAATGATCAACTGCATGATGCCTAAGTAATAAAGCACCGCTATCAGTGATGAGAAAAATACGATGACAGGCAATACGCGCAAGGCAAACACGAAACCGCCGCCGCCGAACACTTCAAACATTTTGTCGGAAACCAGACCGCCAAAAATGAATGAAATCCCTTCGTTACCGTAGGCAATAACATTGGCGACACCTTCAGACATGCCGCCAAGTATCTGGCGTCCGATAGGTACATACAGCACCAATGCACCAATCGCGACCTGAATGATGAAAGCCCCCAGCACTGTGCGTAGCTTAATCGCCCGCCGGTTACTGGAAAGCAGTACGGCGATTGCAATCAGCATCGCCATCCCGACCAGACTCATAATAAGTTGCATGATGAAAAGTATCCCTGTGTATATCCTTTATCTTTCACAATGCGGTGACGTTGGTTTTTTTGCCTTCCCGTGGCGTACTCAAGGTACGCACCGAGGTGGCGTTGCCACGTTCTCGCTTCATAAAATTTATTGGATAAGTAAAAAAGGCGTTCCACCCCTGCATTGCGGGAGGTCTGCTGATAGTAATGACGGAGCGCGATTATACTGAGCAACAATGCGCCAGACTCGATATATGTCACAAATATGTACAAGCGAAAGCAAACGAAAATCTTATAATGTGATCTAAGTCACAATTAACACGAAATGTGCGTGATTAAAGTCCAAATAATCGGTGGGTATTTTGCCGTAAATGCGCGGCGATTTCTTCCGGAGATTCCGAGCGAAGTTGGCACAACACCTCAAAAACCTCTGCTGCCCGTTCGGGTCGGTTTGGTTGGCCTTGATAGCCAGCCAAAGGCATATCCGGCGCATCGGTTTCCAATAACAGCGAGGTTAAAGGCAGCTGCGCCATCACACCACGCGTTTTCTGCGCCCGCGCATAACTGATAGTGCCACCCACACCGATGTAATATCCCAAGCGAATAAATGCCTGCGCCTGTGACAGGCTACCGGCAAAACCATGCACCACGCCACGGCGCGGCACATCGTTGCGGCGCAATGCGGCCGC
The DNA here is from genome assembly GCF_050268245.1 of Serratia sp. NPDC078593. NCBI lineage: Bacteria > Pseudomonadati > Pseudomonadota > Gammaproteobacteria > Enterobacterales > Yersiniaceae > Serratia > Serratia sp. NPDC078593. The sequence continues at coordinate 237,439 of NZ_JBNNGK010000001.1, forward strand.
CAGTTGATCGTGGCTACGGCGTGAATGCAAAATTACCGGCAGATCATGCTGCTTGGCCAGTTTAAGCTGTGCGCTGAGCAACGCTTGCTGGCGCGTGAACTGTGGATTCTCCATATACAAATCCAAACCAATCTCACCGACAGCCACCAGCTTGCCGGGTCTGCTAGCCAAAAAGTCGGCCAGTAACGCCAACTGCGCCTCATGATGCTGCGCAATGTATAACGGATGAAGCCCCAATGCGGCGTACAGCGGTGTGAAGTCTTTTGCCAGCCTCAGCACTCGGGCAAAACGATCGGCGGTCACTGTGGGCACAATGATGCGTTCAATTCCTGCTGCGGCGGCACGCTGCAGGCTTTCGGCCTCGCTCCCACTAAACGGCGGGAAATCAAAATGACAATGGGTGTCGGTTAAATAGGCTTCCATGTTCACTGACCACCGCGGTTTGTCTGCTCACTCGGCAGAATTAACGATGAGAGCGGCTCTGGCTGAGTGACCTCTAGGCTGCTGGTAGAATGAGCCACATCAGTAACAATCGGCGAAGGCATCGGCACAATGTCTGGCTGTATCAAACGCCGAGACAACGACTTCTTCACGTTCATCCCATCGGTTTGCTCTTGTTCCATTAACCAATGCCCCACCGTCGCTAAAAAGTAGCGCCCACAGCGGCGTCCTAGATGATAATCAAGATTCAGCGCACCGATTTTGCTGCCTAATGCATTACTGGTTAACGGTTTCGGTGGGAAAATCTCAAAAATACGCAGGTCGCCTGGCGGATTCTCAATAAACTGCTGAGTGCGGTGATAGCTCTGCTCATGGCGCTGCATCATCCGTACCATCTGTTGCAGGCTACTTTCACTTAGCCACTGCTCCATACGCTTTATCCACTGCGGCGTATAGTACATTTGCGACGGTACGGTACGAATGACCACAATGGTCTCTGCACCTCGTCGATAAGCCTCTTCGACGGGGATAGCATCGCTGATGCCGCCATCCTGATAACTGATACCGTCGAGTTCCACCCCCATGCGATAAAAACCGGGGATGGCGCTAGACGCCTTGATCGACGCAAGCCAGCTTTCACGCCGGGCGGGCAGATAGGTCGGCTCAAAATTATCGCTGCGGCAGGCGCACATCAGCAGTTCTCGGCCGCCAAGAAATTGCTTATCGGCCACATCCATCGCTAATGGCAACTGCTGTGAGGTAATGTCGACCAACCAGTCAAGATCGATCAGATGCCCGCCACGCACAAAGCGCAGCGGGTTAAAGAAATTGGGGGTGGTGGTGTAGCGTGTGATGACGCGACGCGCGTAGCCCATCTGACCACAAATATAGGCAGACAGGTTCTGCGCACCGGCAGACGTGCCGATCATCAAATCAAACGGATTAAAGCCGGCACGCTGAAACTCGTCCAGCACACCTGCGGTGAAAATGCCGCGCTGCCCGCCCCCTTCACATACCAGCGCCATTTTACCGGGCTGGTACGGTTTATACGCCAGCGGCTCGATATTGCCGAGCGTGATAGGTATTCGGTATCCCAACCCTGTATCCTTAGTGTGGTGTTTTTTTCGAGGATACCTCTTCTCGCCCTTTTCCGTAATCTTCTTGCAGTATGCCTGAAAGACAGTCATTGCTTCCCGTCAACCACGCACAATCGCTGCCAGTTAACTCTGCCAAAGCCTGCCAGACCTGGCCGCGGAGCTGTTTCCAGCGCCCGAGAATAATATCGCTGTTCATGGCATGTCTCTCTACTGCAAGAAAAAGGCTGATGATTTGTTACAGTTTTAACGCCCGCTAAGGACGTCTGCGGCCGGTAAACAGGCTCACCAGGAACAAAATAATCCCCACGACGAAGACAACTTTAGCGGCCCAAGCCGCGGTACCCGCCAAGGTTCCGAACCCCAATGCCGCGGCAATGAGCGCTATCACTAAAAAAATAATACCCCAACGAAACATACGCATCTCCTCACCGTACGGGCGCAACGTGCTGCGCCCGTCATGACCCAAAGAATCAATGGGTTCAGCAAGCTGAACCCCTACTTATTGCGCTTAGTATTCTGGTTATTACCTTAACGTTACGGCTTAACGACCAAATCGTTTTTGACGCTTTTCACGCCGTCGATCGCCTTGGCAATGCTTTCTGCACGATCAGACTGCGCTTGTGATTTCACTTCACCGGAAAGCTGTACTACGCCGTCAGTAGTTTCAACACTGACATGCCGCGAAGGCACGATGTCATCTGCCAACAGTTTCGCTTTCAGCTCGCTAGTGGTTGCCGTATCACCCGCATACGATTTAACAGACTGCGTCGCTTCATCTTTTACGTGCAGTTTATCGCTAACAGATTTTACGCCTTCAACTTTACCGGCGACGGCTACGGCCTGTTCGGCCTGTGCTTGAGTACTAACGAAACCACTCAGCGTCACGACGCCTTTTGCCGTTTTCACCGAAATATCGGTGCTTTTGATCGCGTCATTGTTGACCAGCGCACTTTTAACTTTAGCCGTTGTAGCGCTGTCATCCATGTAGTTGTCGACTTTTTTCATGGAGCTATCGATTTTGGCGCCAGTGCTATTAGCCATATCGGATGCTTTATTGAGCAACGTATCTTCAGCCAGAGCACTACCACTAACCAGAACGGAACCCAAAACGACAGCCATCAGCGAATGTGCAAACTTGGTGTTTTTCATCGATCTCTTCCTTTTATTGTGAATCCAAATGGATTGGGATTCTTTCGCCACCCTATCGGCGGCTGAGTCATGAATACTTCACGATTTCTACTCGATCAGACGTTCACGTTAAATATATTGCAACGCGTGTACCAACTTTAAAAATCAAATAAAAATCAAATAATTAACAATAATCCATCGAGAAACACGCGCTAATTTGTCACCTACAGGCGACAAATTTGTGACATTAGAATGACAATATCGCTAAGCCATTGATTTAAAACAGATCAAACCGTCTCTGATTGGCGACACAACCGAATAAGCATCTAACATTCTGGCGATTACCAGTTATTTTCGCTACTAATAGCGGGAATGCGCCCTGTTAAATATAGACCATTGGCGAAGATTTGCTGATAAAGATGGAAAAGGTCAGATGATTTATAATGCAGAAAGTGATGAGGAAGGTTAATCGATTGGCAATTGATGTGGAGTGAATCATCGCCTGACCCCTGCAAGGGGCCAGGCTAATGGGATTAATGCTCGCGCGTTTTACGGAACTTCACGTCTGGGTAACGTTCTTGCGTCAGGTTAAGGTTAACCATGGTTGGAGCGATATAAGACAGGTTATCTCCCCCGTCCAACGCCAGATTTTGTTCGTTCTTGCGTTTGAACTCTTCGAACTTCTTCACATCGCCGCATTCAACCCAGCGGGCGGTAGAAACGTTGACCGATTCATACAGCGCTTCAACGTTGTATTCTGCTTTCAGACGCGCGACCACCACGTCAAACTGCAACACCCCCACCGCGCCGACGATCAAATCGTTATTAGCGATAGGACGGAACACCTGCACCGCACCTTCTTCCGACAATTGCACCAGACCTTTCAGCAACTGTTTCTGCTTGAGAGGATCACGCAGACGGATGCGGCGGAACAATTCTGGCGCGAAGTTCGGAATACCGGTGAACTTCATATTTTCACCTTGAGTAAAGGTATCACCAATCTGAATCGTACCGTGGTTGTGCAGCCCAATGATGTCGCCCGGATAAGCCTCTTCGACGTGCGAACGATCGCCCGCCATAAAGGTCAACGCATCCGAAATGACCACATCTTTACCGGTACGCACTTGGCGCAGTTTCATACCCTTCTCATAGCGACCAGAAACCACACGCATGAACGCCACGCGGTCACGGTGTTTCGGATCCATATTCGCCTGAATCTTGAAGACAAAACCGGTGAATTTCTCTTCCGCTGCCACCACTTCACGCGCGTCTGTTTTACGCGGCATTGGCGCTGGCGCCCAGGCAACCAAGCCGTCGAGCATATGGTCAACGCCGAAGTTACCCAACGCCGTACCAAAGAATACCGGGGTCAATTCACCGGCCAAAAATGCGTCCTGCTCAAACTCGTGCGATGCGCCCTGCACTAACTCCAGCTCTTCACGCAGTTGCGCGGCCAGTTCTTCGCCTACGGCAACATCCAGATCTGGGTTATTGAGGCCTTTAATCGTCCGAACGTCCTGAATGGTGTGCCCTTTACCGCTCTGATAAAGATAAGTCTCATCTTTGTACAGATGATAAACCCCTTTAAACAGCTTACCGCAGCCAATCGGCCACGTAATCGGCGAACAGGCAATTTTCAGCTCTCGCTCGACTTCGTCCATCACTTCCATCGGGTCGCGAATGTCACGGTCCAGTTTGTTCATAAAGGTCAGAATGGGGGTATCACGTAAGCGCGTCACTTCCATCAGTTTACGGGTACGATCTTCAACGCCTTTTGCCGCGTCAATTACCATCAGGCAGCAGTCCACCGCCGTCAGCGTACGATAGGTATCTTCAGAAAAGTCCTCGTGCCCTGGGGTATCCAGCAGATTCACCAGGCTATCGCGATATGGGAATTGCATCACTGAGGTGGTGATCGAAATACCACGCTGTTTTTCCATCTCCATCCAGTCGGATTTGGCGTGCTGGCTCGAGCCACGGCCTTTTACCGTCCCGGCGGTCTGGATAGCCTGTCCGAACAGTAAAACCTTCTCAGTAATGGTGGTTTTACCGGCATCGGGGTGCGAGATGATGGCGAACGTTCTTCTTTTCGAGACTTCGCGGGCGAATTCACTAGGAGACATGTTTTCACACTTCTACGGTTAGTCCGCCCTGCATCATCAGAACGCGCCAATCTTGGCGCCAGGCAAAGCGGTAATAAAAAGATAATAGCCGGTTATTTTCGCTGATTTAGCCATCGGTGACAATCAATGGTTTCCCGGCGGAGAAGATAAGAGCGGCGGCGGATGCGCGTGGCTAACCTAATGGCAATGCCATCACGATCGCATCTTCGCGGCCGCTGACGCTGGGGTAATAGTTGCGGCGCACCGTGACCTCGTTGAATCCGAGTTGGTCGTATAGCGCGATAGCCGCATGGTTTGAGGCGCGAACCTCCAGCCACAGCGTCACCACGCCACGTGTTTCCAGTTCCGCAATCAGCGCATTCATCAACGCGCGGCCACAGCCCCGGCGCTGCCACTGTGGGCCAATCGCGATATTAAACAGCGTGGCTTCATCAAGCACGATCTGAGTAATGGCAAACCCCGCCAGTTGCCCTTCCTCTTCCAGTTTCAGGTTGAGGTAACGCTCCCCCTGATTGCTGGCGAGCGTCGCTTCGGTCCAGGGAAAAGCGTGGCTGGCCTGTTCAATCTGGTAAGCGGTGGCCAGATCGGCCGCCGTCAGGATAGAAATGTTGTTCATGATGACAAATCTGCTGCCAGAGTGCGCGTTTAGCACGCGCATCAAAAGAAAGCTCGGCCAACGCCGGGCTAGATAGCTGAGCACCGGCTACCGCGAGCGGCTCCGTAATACCCAGCCGCCAACTGTTGCACTCAACGTCATCAGGCAGCATCGCGACCTGATCCGGCGTCAGATAATAGGTCTGCGCCGGGGTTAACCCTAGGCTGCGTAACACGTCACAAAATAGCGAGTTGCCCGGCTCCGGCTGCGTTGCCGCCACCACCAGCAGACGCACGTCTGTCGGCAGGCTGACCGCCACCTCGCCTTGCAACACGCCCGGGCGGCGCAATGTCCACTGCGTAATACCCAGTTGTTGTAACAGCCAGTCGCGTTGAGATGCCATGCCGATTCCTGTAAAGAGCTACCGTGACTACGCGCCATGCGCAGCGCAATATCGTGACTATTTCGCATCACGCCAAGGCGACGCATGCCCGTAGAGCTGACTCACCTCCGTGAGTTGGGCAACTGCGTCTCCCCGACAAAGCGACAATGTGAAATATGACCGGGCTATGCTAACAAACCCACGCAGTCAGCGCACCTGCGGCTTGAAAGATGACGGGTATAAATTATCACCGCAACGCTCTATAATCCCCGGCTTAATCTTGAGGAGCCAAAACCTGATGTCTGCATTAACCCCCGCCAGCGAAGTGATGCTGCGCCACAGTGATGAATTTATCGAACGCCGCGTGCTGTTCGCCGGTGATCTGCAAGATACGCTGCCAGCCCAATTCGAGGCCACGGACGTACGGGTGCATACCCAGCAATATCATCATTGGCAGTTATTAAACCGCGCGATGGGCGACAACGTGCAGTTCGGCCTAACGGTTGATGCCGACTTCGTTGCCGAATGCGACACATTGGTTTACTACTGGCCAAAGAGCAAGCAAGAAGCGCAGTTCCAGCTCACCAACCTGCTGGCATTGCTGCCGGTTGGCGCAGAGATATTCGTCGTCGGTGAAAACCGTAGCGGCGTCCGCAGCGCGGAACAAACGGTTGATGGCTACGTGACCTTAGCGAAAATTGACAGTGCACGCCGCTGTGGCCTATATCACGGCCGCATTGATGCCCAAACCACATTCAACCTTGCCGACTGGTGGGAGAGTTACGCACTGCACGATCTGGAAGTGAAAACCCTGCCGGGCGTATTCAGCCGCGACGGTCTGGACGTGGGCAGTTCTCTGCTGTTGTCAACGCTCGAGAAACACATGAAGGGCAAGGTACTGGATATCGGCTGCGGTGCTGGCGTGATGGCCAGTGTAATGGCCCAATTGTCGCCGAAAGTGAAGCTGACACTGAGTGACGTTAACGCCGCAGCGGTGGAGTCCAGCCGCGCAACGCTGGCCGCCAACGGCATCGAAGGCGAGGTGATCGTCAGTAACGTTTATTCTGACATCACCGGTCGATTTGACATGATCATCTCAAACCCGCCGTTCCATGACGGGCTGGCAACCAGCCTGACAGCAGCGGAAACCCTGATTCGCGGTGCTGTCAAGCACCTGCCCATTGGCGGCAAACTGCGTATCGTCGCGAACGCCTTCCTGCCGTATCCCGACATTCTGGATGCCACCTTCGGCAGCCATGAAGTGCTGGCGCAAAATGGTCGTTTCAAGGTGTATCAAGCCACCGTTGGCCGCCCACCACGCGATCCAAAAAAGAAAAAGAAGTAACCCATTCCATCCAATACGCATTACCGTAATGGCCGGGTATACCCGGCCTATCTCAAGGCTAAACTCCCTCCGGTACGTATTACCGTAGTGGCCGGGCATGCCCGGCCTCCATGCCGCGCGTAGCAACCAACCCACACAGGCGCGGCATGCCACGCCACTACGGGTAACGGCCTGCCTCACAGCCAAATTTCATCCGGTACGCATTACCGTAGTGGCCGGGCATGCCCGGCCTGCATGCCGCGCGTAGCAACCAACCCACACAGGCGCGGTATGCCACGCCACTACGGTAACGGCCTGTATCGCAACCAAACTCCCTCCGGTACGCATTACCGTCGTGGCCGGGCATGCCCGGCCTCCATGCCCTCTCAGCAACCAACCCCATCAGGCACGGCATGCCACGCCACTACGGGTAACGGCCTGCCCCACAGCCAAATTTCATCCGATACGCATTACCGTAGTGGCCGGGCACGCGCGGCCTGCATTCCATCCGCAGCAATCAACCCCATCAGGCGCGGCATGCCACGCCCCTACCGATGCCGATTTACCTTATGTCTCCGCCCAGTCGTTTTCTCGCCCCGCGCGTTCGAATATTGATTGACTGGCTAATTGAAATGTTCGATGACTATAAAAAGCAATGATATGGTTCCGGATGATGCTTTTTCCAGCAAAGTTCCGGAAACCCCTAAATAACAGTTGACGTACTCAGCAAAATCTCTAGAATTCGCCCCCGTGGTGACATTACAACAGTAATGTTTCTGGTATGCGAAGGTGGCGGAATTGGTAGACGCGCTAGCTTCAGGTGTTAGTGTCCTTACGGACGTGAGGGTTCAAGTCCCTCTCTTCGCACCAAATAACCACATGATTTATATTGCACAGCATCTGTGCGAAGGTGGCGGAATTGGTAGACGCGCTAGCTTCAGGTGTTAGTGTTCTTACGGACGTGAGGGTTCAAGTCCCTCTCTTCGCACCACGCTGGTGATATAAATCGAATCAATGTAGCAACATCGACTGTGCGAAGGTGGCGGAATTGGTAGACGCGCTAGCTTCAGGTGTTAGTGTCCTTACGGACGTGAGGGTTCAAGTCCCTCTCTTCGCACCAATTGATGTCCCCTTATGAGTAATTCCATCTTATCACCTTACTTTTGACATCTTGCCAACACGTTTAAACGTGGCTTTGCCGTATTCAGTCAACGTTCAAATGCAGGCTGACCGCTGCCAAACCACCTGCCAGTGCAAGGCAGGAAGGTAACAATAGATAATGCCGCCAACGACTGTTAAACAACATTACCAGTGTTGCCAGCATGGCAATAATGATCATACTGCGCAGTTGCATCATGTCCAGGTTGATCAAAGCCAGCAATGGCATTAAGGCGCACGGCAACAACACACCCCAAGCGCTGGCCAACCGGTGGCCTAAACACCAACTCACTCCCCACAATCCGCACGCGGTAATCATGGCGGCAATCATGACAACACCCTCAAGTGATAATGATAACCAATATCATATAGTAATTTACCTATCCCTGCATCATTTTCACCGTCAACCGCATTCTCGCATGACAAAACGGCGAAAGAATGGTAGTTTTCTATCAGAAAATTCTCATATATATCGCAATGAAATAATTACAACCTATAACTATTAATATAGGTCGGATTTTAAACTGCACTCGCACAGAATTTTCTATATCTTTTATGTCAGCGAAAAAGAGTAAATTCTGTATGAATGCGCGTTCTTATCAGGAACTGCTGAACAGCAAACATCGATTGTCAGTATTCCTTTTTTTGCTGATGAATGCGGCATCGTCTTTATTCACTTTATTAGTTCCTTTCAAAAACACCCCGGCGGTTACGCTACCATTGCTCGGTATCCCATTGTTTTGCATGGTAACTATGCTCTTTACACTCCGCTATCCGCGTCATTATGTTCGCAATCTTAATATTTATGCGGGCGTAATTGGCTTGTTATGGGCGGCACATATTTATTTGAAAAGTCGTTATTGCCTACCCGACCAACAAAATTTTTTATTAATTAGCTTGTTCAGTATATTTTTTATCAGCGCCATTTCGCTCACTGATAATTTCATTGCGTTTTGTCTGCACGCTGTTCCTTCAGCTATCACCATTTTATTACTCGATGGCATGCATAATACCGTGCGTATTATTTTTACTACCGCGCTACCAATCATTGCGTTTTCGATTCATCATTTAATGCTCAAGCGCAGCGAAGCCTTTACCCAAGCGCTGGTCGCCAACCTGTATGACGAACGCGACAAGCTCAACAATCTCAGCATGCTGGACCCGCTCACCGGGCTATATAACCGTCGTGGGCTGGAAAACAAACTCAGCATGTTGCAGCCCCCAACCGCTGGCTGCCATTTCGTCCTGTTGCTCGATATCGATTGCTTCAAAGCCTACAATGATAACTATGGTCACACCATGGGCGATCAGACGTTAGCGCGCGTCGCCACAGCGATACGGGATGCAGTACGTTCGCGCGATGTCGTGGTGCGCTACGGCGGGGAGGAATTTCTGGTGCTCCTGACTAATGTCAGTGAAGACTATGCCACTCACTTAGCAGAGCATGTGCGTCAGCAGGTGCTTGAACTGCAAATTCCGCATTGTTTCAATCAATTATCTACCACCACCGTGACGCTCAGTGCCGGTATCTCACCGTTGGACAATCTCGATCTAAAATCAGCGATTCGTGCCGCCGATGCCGCGCTGTATCAGGCCAAAAATAACGGTCGTAATACTGTTCAATTGGCGGAGCACAGGTCGTAAAACCGCGCCCTATGCAGAAATTTGCGCCTTTTATGCGCCTATTCATACCTTGCCAATACCGCCATTTTACTGATGCATCTAGCCGACAAAAATTTACACTGGCAGGCGGTTTTTCCACATGCGGCGGAAACGCGAGCACATTACACTACGTTTAAATTTCCGCGCCCTTTGGCTGCATTGTTAAATGGATGAAGACCAGTGAAAAACCTATTCTCCGCCTCCTTAATTGCACTGAGTCTGTGCGTCACGTCAGGGATTGCGCAGGCCGCTGGCCCACAACTGACCTCACATATCGTCGACCAATACGCCGAGCATATTTTTTATAACAGCGGTGCCACCGGCATGGCACTGGTGGTCATCGACGGCGACCAAGTGGTCAATCGCAGTTTTGGCGACACCAAACCGGGTAACAATCTGCGTCCACGGCCAGACTCGCTGATCCGTATCGCCTCCATTACCAAACTGATGACCAGCGAAGTGATGGTCAAAATGGCGGAGGAAGGCCGAGTAAAACTCACCGATCCGCTGAAAAAATACGCGCCACGCGGGGCTCAGGTGCCAAGCTACAATGCGCGTCAACCGATTACGTTGTTAAACCTGGCTACGCACACCAGCAGCTTACCCCGCGAACAACCGGGGCAAAAACCGCCGAAAACGCCGGTGTTCACCTGGCCAACTCAGGCGCAGCGCTGGCAGTGGCTTGAACAGGCTAAAGTCACCGTGCCACCGGGCGTACATGCGTCCTATTCCAACCTGGCTTACGATCTGCTGGCCGATGCGCTATCACGCGCAGCAGGCAAGTCATACAACGCCCTGCTGCGGGAAAAGATCACCAGGCCACTGGGCATGGTCGACACGACACTGACGCCAAGCGCCGAACAGTGTTCACGCCTGATGGTGGCCGCTACAGGATCAAGCGCATGTCGCAATACCACGGCGGCGGCGGGTAGCGGCGGTATTTACTCAACCCCGCGCGATATTCAACGCTGGATGCAACAGTTCTTGTCGTCAAAAGCGAGCGGGCCTCGGAAAGCCACCGCCGCCAAAGAACAAACCATGTACTTCCAGCGCCGCGATTTGGTGTCGTTAAAAGGTATGGACGTGCCGGGTGATGCGGATGCCTTGGGATTGGGTTGGGTCTACATGGCACCGAAGGACGGCCTGCCCGGCATGATTCAGAAGACCGGCGGCGGTGGCGGGTTTATCACTTATATGGCGATGTCGCCGCAGAACAACGTGGGTGTATTCGTGGTCGTCACGCGTTCCGAGTTGACCCGCTTCACCAACATGAGCGATCCGGTCAATCGGCTAGTCGGTGATTTAGTCGCCAACAAAGGTTAATCATCAGGGCGCAGCAGCCTGCGCCCGTTTTATCTTACGCCAACGAGGCCATGGGGTGCATCACCGGATGAAAGTTGCGTTTGAAGTAAATCAAGCCGTGGCCTTGTTCACTGAGGATGATTTGCTTGATCTCAACCAGATAAACCTGATGCGTACCAATACTCTGAACCTGCACAATCTCCCCCTCCAGACTGGCGAGGGTATCACACAGGACGGGCTGGCCGAGTGGGCCTTGCTGCCAGCTTTCCAGACGAAACCGTGCCTCCATGCTGACATCGGTCATCCCTGCGAAGTGGCGCGCCATCTGCTCCTGTTGATGATTGAGCACATTGACGCACAGCGTGCCATTCTCTTGAAACACCGGGTTCATCGCGCTATTACGATTGATACACACCATCAAGGTCGGCGGGCTATCGGTCACCGAACACACCGCCGTTGCGGTAATACCGCAGCGCCCGGCGGGGCCATCGGTCGTCACGATGTTGACCGCCGCAGACAGACTGGCCATCGCGTCACGAAAACGCAGTCGATGTTCATTTTCCTGAGACATACACCACCCCACTCGAATTATTTCAATAAGTTATCTAACTGATTAATATCGGCGTTGTTATGCAAATGCGGCACCGTCCAGCCATGTTGATCGTAATCGGACAGGCACCGATCAACCATGTGCATCATGCTCTCCATGGCTCCGGAATTCTGCGCATGGCGTAGGCATTGCAAACGGATCTCATCCTGGCTGCCGGCATAATTAATTTCATAAAGTTCGTGGCGGCCACCAAACTCGCTGCCAATCGCATCCCACATCAGCTTTAGGATCTTGATGCGCTCAACGTGATCCATGCCGTTCGATCCGCGCACGTACTGGGCGAGATACTTGTCGATCGCGGGGTTATTGATATCGCGTACGCTGGAAGGCAAATAGATCAGCCCACTGGTGACGTTTTTCTCAATGATATTTTTTACTTTGGTGTAAGCCATTGGCGCCATCACCCGGTAGGTTTGCAGCGGGGTAGAATCCGGCAGATAAGCACCGTTTTCCCACGCGGTCGCCTCCGCGCACATCGCATCGCTCAGTGACCAGAACAGATTGCGCCAGGCGACCACCTCACCTAAATCGGCCTGTACGCCGCGGAACTCCAGCACGCCGGTACACGCGAGGCTTTTTTGCAGCAACGCAGTGATGAAATCCATCTTCACCGCCAGCCGTGTGCATGCCTGCAACGGGAACAGCCGCGCAAACCCGCCTTCAGTACTCCAACGGCGACAACGGTCAAAATCACGGTAGATCAGCACATTTTCCCAAGGGATCAGCACATGATCCATCACCAGAATCGCATCGTTTTCATCAAACCGGCTAGACAGCGGATAATCGAAGGGCGATCCCGTCGCGCCCGCCGCCAATTCATAGGATGCACGGGAAATCAACTTGATACCCTCGGCATCCATCGGTGCAACGAACATCAAGGCAAAATCTGGGTTATCACCCATCACCTGCGCCGAACCGAAGCCGATAAAATTGTAATGGGTGAGCGCCGAGTTGGTGGCAACCACTTTCGCACCGCTAACCACTATCCCGGCGTCGGTCTCTTTTTCGACCTGAATGTAAACGTCTTTCACCTCATTCATCGGCTTATGCCGGTCAATTGGCGGGTTGACGATGGCATGGTTAAAGTACAGCCCCGTTTCCTGAATTCGCTGATACCAGCGGCGCGCATTGTCGTCAAATTGCCCGTAAAATTCAGGATTAGCGCCTAATGCGCAGCCAAATGCGGCTTTATAGTCCGGCGTGCGCCCCATCCAGCCATAGCTTAGACGCGACCAGTCAGCGATAGCGTCTCGCTGCTGGCGCATCTCTTCTGGACTACGGGCGTAACGGAAGAATTTATGGGTATATCCCCCATTACCGGTATCGGTGCCCCAACACAAACGATCCTGGCTCGCCGGGTCGTGCAGCGCGTCATACAGTTGCCCCATTGACGCTGCCGCGTTGCGAAAGGCGGGATGTGTCGTGACATCTTTCACCCGCTCACCGTAGATGTAAATTTCACGGCCATCTTGCAGGCTCTGCAAATATTCAGCCCCGGTAAACGGGCGCTTGGCATCGGCACGAAAATCTTCAGGTTTCATTAAGTCATCCTCATAACCGGCTTGATAAAAGGCCGTTGGCTGGCCTTTTGTTAATACAATGTTTTATTTTGGTTTAGTAATTGAAGCTGTCAAACACGGTTTCGAGAAGTGACTTTCGCGGTAATCGCCGGTACTTTTCAGCGTTGTTGGCCGTTATGGTGGCAAAGTGTGATTGCGCTCAGCCAGAGAACGACAAGCCCGCTGCCAGTGACAAGTTAGAAAGGCGGTTGAGCGTTAGCGTGAACGATAACGGGATGGCGAGCACCCTTCCAACCGATTAAAGAAGCGGGCGAAGTAAGCAGGATCTTTAAAGCCTAAGTGATAAGCCGTTTCGTGCACCGTGCAGGCACTGAATAATAACAGCCGCTTCGCCTCGCGCAGTAACCGGTCGAAGATCAATCGTTTAGGTGAGCGGTTGGCAAAGCGCCGACACAGATCGTTCAAGCGAGATTCCGTTACCCCTAGCGCCTGCGCATAGTCAGGCACCGGCAAATGCTCGCGGAAACGCTCATCGACCAGCTTGTTGAAACGCTGGAATAATTGCAGCTCTCCGCGCATGCCGGTCGCTGCCGCCTCTTCCAGTTTGGTATTGCGTAACAACAGCGCAAACACCGCCTGTGCCAACAATGGCAGCGTTTGCTCACGGCTGGCAAAATCGCTGGCGCATTCATGGCGGATCAACGCCCAGTAATGGCTCAGCGCGGTTAATGCCTGCGGCGCATCGGCCAATGACAAACAGATTCCCGGTATATCCTGCGCCAAATGGCTGCCTGGGTATAACCGCGCCAGCAGCGGCCAAATCAACTCCTGACGCACCGTCAGCACATGACCATCGCTGTCCGGCTCGGTGAAAAAAGCATGTGGCACCGATGGCGGCGTCAGAATAAAGAGCGGTGCCTGCACCGAGTAGTGCTGATCGTCCAACTGCAGTTCAATTTTGCCGGTTTCCAGACAATGCAGTTGAAAGAAACGATCGTGCCAATGCACCTGCATATCACGGCCGAAAAACGCCGCCAGCCCGGCAAAAGTTTCATAATGCACGTCATCTGCGGCATAACGCGCATCGTATTCCTTACTGATATCGATGTTGGCGATAAAACCGGTCTGCTTCTGCACCCTATGATCTCCTGTGGTTTGAGCCCAGCGACTAGGCGGCCGCCCGCGGGCGTGACGCAGGCATCGGGATCCGCCACACCAGCAGTGCCCCGATAAGCAGCAACCCCGCGATAAAATACAATCCGGCGTTAAAACTGCCGGTAACATCCTTGAACCAGCCGATCAGTAACGGACTGACCGCCGATCCCATATTGCCCGTGGCATTGATCACCGCGATCCCAACCGCGCGCGCTTCTAGGCTGATCGATTGATCCGGCGTGGTCCAGAAGATCGCCATCGCGGTAAACGAACCGACCGACGCCATAATGATGCCCAACAGTTGCATCAAGCTGTGGTGGCTCACGGAAGCTAACAGCCAACCGGCGGCGGCAAACAGATAGGGCAGCGCGGTATGATGTTTACGCTCTTGCAACCGATCGGAACGTTTACTCCACCACACCATACCTGCAATAGTGCAGACCTGCGGGATCGCCGCCAACATGCCAATCACCACATTGCTGCTGCCCTGATTGAAGCTCTGCAAGATCTGCGGCGTCCAAATATTGATGGCGCTCAGGGTATTGGTCAGACAAAAGTAAGCCAGCGTATACATCAGCACGATCGGCGTGAAAATTTCGCGCCATAGGCTGCGCTGTTGCCCGGCTTGCTGGCTGCGCGGCCCCGACTGCACTAACGTCAGCTTATCCGCCTCCATCATCGCCCGCAGGCTGGTTTTTTCTTCTGTGGTGAGCCACTTGGCCTTCTCCGGTGTATCGTCGAGATAGAACCAGACCACCACCCCAAGCAGCACCGAAGGAATGCCCTCCAGCAAGAATAACCACTGCCACCCCTTGAGATTCAGCAAGCCATCCATCGCTAGAATGTAGCCGGAAACCAACGAACCGATTGCCATCGTCACCGGCATGGCGATCATAAACAGCGCATTGGCGCGGGCGCGGTAGAACGCCGGGAACCAATAGGTGAGATACACCAATATGCCGGGTAAAAAACCGGCTTCGGTGATGCCGACGATCATACGCAAAATGTACAGGCTGGTTGGCCCGGTGGCGAACAGCGTGCAGGTGGACGCGATGCCCCACAGGACCATGATGGTCGCGATCCAACGGCGCGCGCCGACGATGCTCAACATCATGTTACTGGGGATGCCAAAAATCACGTAGGTGACGTAAAACAGCGTCGCCGCCAACCCGAACAGGGTTGAGCTTAGTCCAAGATCTTGCCCCATGGTTAACCCGGCAAAACCAATGTTGATACGATCGAGGAAAGAAAATACAAACAGCACAAACAAAAAAACGATCAACCGCCGAAATAACTTTTTAATCACCGATTGCTCGGCGGCGGTTAACGCGTTGTGTTGCTGCGCCGGATTGGCCGACGCGATCGCATCAACGTGGTTCATATCAGTAAACCCCAGAGACGTTTGATGGCGGTGGGTTGCGCTTGAAGCGGCTGGCCAACGTTTCGGCGGCGCGCGCCAATAGCGTGGTATCCACACCCACGGCGACAAACAGCGCGCCAGCATCCAGATAATGCTGCGCCAGCTCAGGTTGAGCCATCAGGATACCCGGTGCTTTACCCGCAGCAACGATGCGCGCAATGGCATCATCAATGGTGCGTTGCACCTGCGGATGTTGTGGGTTACCGGCGAACCCCATGTCGGCACTGAGATCTGCCGGGCCGATAAACACTCCATCCACCCCGTCGACCTGCAAAATGGCATCCAGATTCTTTACCGCTTCACGGGTTTCTATCTGCACCAGCACGCACATTTGCGCATCGGCATCCTGTAAATAGTTCGGTACCCGGTTCCAGCGTGACGCTCGCGCCAGAGCGCTCCCTACGCCGCGTATACCTTGCGGTGGGTAGCGCGTCGCCCGCACCGCATCTTGCGCCTGTTTAGCATTCTGGATCATCGGGATCAGCAACGTTTGCGCTCCGACATCCAGCAATTGCTTGATCATCACCGCATCGTTCCACGCTGGGCGTACGATCGGCTGCACCGGGTACGCAGCCAACGCCTGTAACTGACTCAATACCGTCGGCACCGTGTTTGGCGCGTGCTCACCATCGATCAACAGCCAGTCAAAACCCGCGCCGGCCAACAGTTCAGCGCTATAACTGCTGCATAATCCGAGCCACAGACCGATCTGCGGGCGTTTTTCCTCTATCGCCTGCTTGAAGTGATTAATTAGCATGGTGTATTCCCCTCCCTGATTGGCGGTGGTGGCGAACAAACATTAGACAAAGCGACAACTGATGCAGCCCAGCGGACCATAATCTACATGAAAGGTGTCACCGCGCCGCGCGGGAACGGGTCGGGTGAACGAGCCGCCGAGAATGATTTGCCCGGCCTCCAACGCGACGTCATGAGGGAACAATTTATTGGCCAGCCAAGCGACACCGTTGGCCGGATGGTTGAGCACCGCCGCCGCCACGCCGGACTCTTCAATCACCCCGTTGCGATACAACAATGCGGCTACCCAGCGTAGATCCTCCCGATCGGGCTTGATCGGCCGCCCGCCTATCACCACACCGGCATTGGCGGCGTTGTCAGCAATGGTGTCGAACACTTTGCGCGGCCGCTGGGTGTGCGGATCCACGTTATGGCTGCGCGCATCGATAATCTCCAGCGCTGGGATCACATAGTCCGTCGCGTTGTAGACATCAAACAGGGTACAGTTTGGCCCGCGCAACGGTTTCGCCAGCACAAATGCCAGTTCCACCTCAACCCGTGGCACAATAAAACGCGCGATCGGTATATCACTGCCGTCGTTAAAGAACATATCGTCGAGCAAGGCGCCGTAATCTGGCTCGCTAATCTGCGAACTGACCTGCATCGCGCGTGACGTCAGGCCAATCTTGTGCCCTTTAAGCTGACGCCCCTCGGCAATCTTCAGCGCGACCCACTGCCGCTGTATCGCATAGGCATCTTCGAGGGTGATCTCCGGGTGATCGAGCGACAGCGCGCGGATCTGCTCGCGGCGTTGCTCCGCCTGATGTAAACGCTGGACGGCGCGACTTAATACCTCTTTATCTAGCATTGATCCCCCTTATGCTTTGCCAAACAGCGCGTGCACGTTGTTTTGTTTGTAATTCAGTTGCGGATCCAACTCTTCGATCGTGAAAGAGAGCGCTAAATAACGACTGGCCATCAGCGCTGCAAAATGCTGTTTGATCACAATAAACAGCCGCTCGCCAACCTGTTGACGGCTTTCCAAGCTCCGACCGTGACCAATTTTTAACGTCATATGAACAAAGGCGTAATCATGTTGCCCATCCGCCATTTGCCAGGTATCCAGCCAAATAGCGCGGCTGCGAACGCCTGCCAGCGGAAAGATGCCGGTTTCCGCTAGCGCCTGGTTCACCTTGGCGAACAGCGCAGGTAAATCGGCTTCGTGACGGAGGTTGTCAGTACATTCAGCGTAAAAATGGGGCATACGGCACCTCAGGAGTGAGCAGAGAGAGGAAATATCGCGTTTACCTGCCCGGTACCGGAACTGGCGAACAGCGGAGTAATAAACTCGACCCTGCCGTCGTAGTGGTCCCAGCCGAGCAAGCCCAGCAGCATCACGGTGTCATGCATGTTGCCTTCGCCGTAGCAGTAATCGGCATATTCCGGCAACATCGCGCAAAACTCACGGAAACGCCCCTCTTGCCACAGTTTCACTACCCGCTGATCCATCTGTTGGTCGAACTGGCGGGTATAGCTGTTCATGCCCTCTTCCGCGCGTTGATCGTCGATAAAACGGTGTGACAGCGAACCGCTGGCCAACACCGCCACGCAGCCATCATAGTGTTCGATAGCGGTTTTAATCGCTTCGCCAAGGCGGCGACTATCAGCGAAGTCGTGCACGGTGCAAAAGGCCGAGATCGAAATCACTTTAAAATGTCGATCGCTGTTCATGTAGCGCATCGGCACCAGCGTGCCGTACTCCAGCTTCAGGCTGGGGATCTTATGCGCCTTGGCGCGTACCCCCAGCTTGCAGGCTTCATCGGCAATCATCTGACCCAGTTGCGGGTTGCCGTCGTATTCGTAAGTCATGTCACGAATAAAATGCGGTAGCTCGTTGCTGGTATAGACTCCTTCAAAAAGCGCACTGCAATTAATGTGATAGGCGCTGTTCACCAACCAGTGAGTATCAAACACAATAATGGTATCGACGCCCTTTTCACGACAGCGGGCGCTGATCTCCTTGTGACCCTCGATCGCCGCCTGACGGCATCCGTGGTGTTTGCCCGGAAGCTCCGAGAGATACATCGATGGAACGTGCGTAATCTTGGCCGCTAAGGCTAATGTGCCCATAATTTCCCCCTTCCCAATATCGGAGCCATCGCCAGATTGCCGCGCCCGTTGGATGACGAATATTGCCTACAGGCTGGCCGCGCATGCCCGGCCACTACGCTGAATTTGAGCGGGGGTGGCGTTATGGTGCACTGCGTAACCACCTCGTCGGGGTGTGGCACGCCGCGCCCGTTGGGTGACGCATATTGCTCACAGACTGGCCGGGCATGCCCGGCCACTACGCTGAATTTGAGCGGGGGTGGCGTTATGGCGCACTGCGTAACCACCTCGTAGGGGCGTGGCATGCCGCGCCCGTTGAGTGACGCATATTGCCTACAGGCTGGCCGGGCATGCCCGGCCACTACGCTGAACCTGAACGCAGGTGGCGTTATGGTGCACTGCGTAACCACCTCGTCGAGGCGTGGCACGCCGCGCCCGTTGGATGATAAATACTGCTCACAGGCTGGCCGGGCATGCCCGGCCACTACGCTGAACCTGAACGCAGGTGGCGTTATGGTGCACTGCGTAACCACCTCGTAGGGGCGTGGCACGCCTCGCCCGTTGGATGACGAATATTGCCTACAGGCTGGCCGGGCATACCCGGCCACTACGCTGAACCTGAACGCAGGTGGCGTTATGGTGCACTGCGTAACCACCTCGTAGGGGCGTGGCATGCCGCGCCCGTTGGATGATAAATACTGCCTACAGGCTGGCCGGGCACGCCCGGCCACTGCGCGGGCGGTGTATGAGTCTAAAAACATCGCGCTATACCCCCCAGCGTGGGATCGGATGCTCACCCATCGAAATACAGACGTTCTTCATTTCGGCAAACACCTCGAAGCTGTACTCCCCCCCTTCCCGCCCGGTGCCCGACGCTTTTATGCCACCGAATGGCTGGCGCAGATCACGCACGTTTTGCGTATTGACGAACACCATACCGGCTTCGATATTGCGCGCCAGACGCATCACTTTGCTCACATCCTGGGTCCAGATATAAGACGCTAAACCGTACTCCACATCGTTAGCCATGCGCAGACCGTCGGCTTCTGACTTAAAGGGCAACAGGCAGGCTACGGGGCCGAAGATCTCTTCTTGCGCCACGCGCATGCGATTATCCACATCTGCCAGCACCGTTGGCCGCAGGAAGTTACCCTGCGTCAGCCCTTGTGGTTTCTCCGGGCCACCGGCCAATAGCGTCGCCCCTTCTTCCAGACCAAGACGAATATAACCAGACACTTTCTCCCAATGTTGCTGACTGATTAGCGCCCCCACCTGCGTAGTGGCATCGGTCGGATCGCCGACGCGCAGACGATTGGCGCGCTCGGCAAAACGCTTAACAAATTCCGGATAAATACTTTCCTGAATGAAAATACGTGACCCGGCAGTACAGCGTTCACCGTTGATCGAAAAGATGGTGAACAACGCCGCATCCAGCGCGCGCTCAATATCAGCATCCTCAAAAATCAGTACCGGTGATTTGCCGCCCAACTCCATCGAATACTTTTTCAGGCCGGCGTTCTGCATAATGCGCCGGCCAGTGGCCGTTCCGCCGGTAAACGATACGGCGCGCACATCGGCATGACGCACCAGTGCATCACCGGCGCTGGCACCGTAACCCTGCACCACGTTGAGTACCCCGGCAGGGATCCCCGCCTCCAGCGCCAGTTCACCCAGACGATCGGCGCTCATGGGCGACAGCTCAGACATTTTCAACACCGCCGTATTGCCCAGCGCCAGACACGGGGCGGTTTTCCACGTGGCGGTCATAAAGGGCACATTCCACGGTGACACCAACGCACATACCCCCACCGGTTGCACCAGCGTGTAGTTGAGCATTTTGTCGTCGACCGGGTAGGTGCGGCCATTCATCTGCTGACAAATTTCGGCAAAGAATTCAAAGTTGTGTGACGCGCGTGGAATCAGCACGTTTCTCGTCTGGTGGATGGGCAAACCGGTATCGGCGGTTTCCATTTCGGCAATCTGCGGCACGTTCTGGTCAATCAATTCGCCCAAACGACGCATCAGCCGTGCTCGCTCTTTCATCGGCGTATTGGCCCATTGGGGAAACGCCTGTTTCGCGGCGGCGACCGCCTGTTCAACTTCCGCCTGCCCACCGGACGCGACCTCAGCCAACACTTCGCCCGTTGCCGGGTTAGTGGTGGTGAAATACGCGGTACTCGGCACGTTTTTTCCGTTGATCCAATGGTTGATGGTTTTCATCGCAGGCTTTCCTCGTAATCTTGTTCACTGATAATGTGGTTAACCAAGCGGCCGATGCCTTCGATCTCCACCACCACTTCATCCCCCGGCTGGACATCCGCCAGCCCTTTCGGCGTACCGGTGGCGATCATATCGCCCGGCTGAAGCGTCATAAATTCGCTCAAATAACTGATGAGAAAAGGTATATCGAAGATCATGTCAGCCGTAGTACCACGCTGACGTAGCTCACCGTTAATGTAGGTGCAAAGGGATAAATTATGCGGATCGCTAACATCATCACGATCGACGATATATGGGCCAATCGGCGTCAGGCCGTCACGGCTTTTCACCCGCAGGTTTGGCCGATAATAGTTCTCCAGATAGTCGCGGATCGCGTAGTCATTGCACAGGGTATAGCCAGCAACGTATTCCATGGCGCGCTCACGGCTAACATGGCGCGCAGTCTGACCAATAACCACCACTAACTCGGCTTCATAGTGCATATACTCAACCTGCGCCGGACGCACGGACACTTGCCGGTGGCCGATCAGAGTATTGGGCGCTTTGAGGAACACCAATGGCTCCTCCGGCGCTTTAAATGCCAGTTCACTGGCGTGGTCGGCATAATTCAGCCCCAAGGCGAACACCGTACCTTGTGCCGGTGGCAGCCAGTCGACGTCGGTTTCATTCAGGGTGGTGCCGTCTGGCAGCGTCACGCGCAGTTGGTGATCGACGGTGACATTTAAGACCTGTCCGTGATGGCGAATGCGAGCGTATCTCATGGTTGGCTTCCTTCCTGCGCGGCGCGGTTACGGAGGGTTGGTAACCCGGCAGCTCGGACCGTGACCTCATCACCCGGTTTGAGGATGACCCGCTGGGACGGCGTGCCGATCAGCAGCGCATCGCTCGGTTGCAACGTGATGAAATCACTGATGGCCGCAACCAATTCACTCGCCGATCGCAAAAGATCGGCAGTGGACCAACGATCCTGCTCAACGCCATTGATCTCGGTAATAATGTGCAACTGACTGATTTCTGCCGGCCGCCCCCTCTCCCCTAGCGGGCAGAAGCCATCGCGACATTTGGCTTTGATCGCCGGGCGATAAAAACTCTCTTCCGCCAGACTGATATCATTGGCCAGCGCGTAACCGGCAATGTAATCCGTAGCCTGCGCGACCGGCACTTTGCGTGCGGTATGACCGATCATTACCGCCAGCGTCGCGCCGCTGTAGACGGTTTCCCCCATCGGCAGTGGGATCGTCCCACCGTGAGCGAGCAACGTGTTGCACGGCTTGATAAACCACACCGGCGTTTTCGGCGGGGTTTGATAAGGTGCCTCACCAAACGCCTGATGCCAGACATCAAGCTGGCTGCGATGATTGAGCGCAACCGCAAAAACGGTGCCTTTCATGCACACTCCTTAAGATCGCAAAATGGTAAAATCGCCACTCATTAATATATTAATGAATACTTCTAGCCGCCGTTTCCCATTCACGCAATTTCGTTAGCATGATCTGTGATCGAAACAACAAATAATTTACAAAAACACAACATTAATAGCGGTGTTTTGATCTTTGAATCACAGATGTGATGTTTGAATATCATCGTATGGGCGTGGCACGCCCTTTGCTGATTGTTATCGGATGAATACAGGCCGGGCATGCCCGGCCACGACGGGCGAGTGCGTGGCCGGCGAATTGAACAAATTTACCAATAATCCCCCCGCGTAGGGGCGTGGCACGCCGCGCCCTTTACTGGTGGTGACCGGATGAATACAGGCCGGGCATGCCCGGCCACTACGGGCGAGTGCGTGGCCGGCGAATTGAACAAATTCACCAATAATCCCCCGCGTAGGGGCGTGGCACGCCGCGCCCTTTGCCGATTGTGACCGAATGGATACAGGCCGGGCATGCCCGGCCACGACGGGCGAGTGCGTGACCGGCGGATTGAACAAATTCACCAACAATCCCCCGCGTAGGGGCGTGGCACGCCGCGCCCTTTGCTGGTGGTAACCGGATGAATACAGGCCGGGCATGCCCGGCCACGACGGGCGAGTGCGTGACCGGCGGATTGAACAAATTCACCAATGCCCCCCCGCGTAGGGGCGTGGCATGCCGCTGATGTTGTTAAAATTCTGCGCGCTTTTTGAAGCGGCAAGGCGTTTTTGCTTTCTTCATCCCGATAAACTTGGCTATTATTAAGCTATTAATAATCGGCCGCAAAGCGCGGGCGCAACACTTTGAAAAACAGGCCATCACTATGCATGAATCGTTAACCATTGCCCTGTTACAGGCACGTGAAACCGCCATGGGCTTTTTCCGCCCGATATTAAAGCGCCATAATCTCACCGAACAGCAGTGGCGTATCATTCGCGTGCTGGCAGATAACCGTTCGATCGAATTTCATAGCTTGGCGGAGCAAACCTGTATTCTGCGCCCAAGCCTGACCGGCATCCTGTCACGCATGGAGCGCGATAACCTGATCTTTCGCCTGAAGCCAGTCAACGATCAGCGTAAGCTGTACGTATCTCTGACCCAACAGGGCCAAGCGCTGTATGAACTGGCTCGCCATCAGGTCGAACAGGGCTATGGCAAAATTGAAGCGGCATTTTCCCCAGAGAAAATGCAGCAGTTAATGACCCTGCTGGATGAGCTGATCGCCTTGGGTGACGCCTCGCCAACTAACGTCATCGCCCACGCGGGCAAACAATGACACCCTGCGCCGTATCATAATCAAACGGGCACGGCCTATCGGCATGGCTCTCTGCCGTGATAGCCACAACTCGACGTGGTCGCCGCCTATGCGCCAGCACCGTTGGGCACAATAAATAGGCAGTGTGAGGTCGGGCAGGTATAATCGAATCAATAAAATAGCGGGAGATGATGTATGAGCATAATTGATTGGATCCTCACCGGCATCGCCGTGGGCCTGATCGTTGGCGCATTGATGAAAGTGTTCGGCAAGAAGAAGAAAGACCAATAAATCATGGGCGCTACTGCGCCCACAACGATCGCCTTATTGCTCCCCACCCGGTTTCGGCTGCGGGTAGTCATTATCAATCCGTAGCACCTCAGCGTAGTCACTTTCCCATAACTGGCGGAATAACCGATCCACGCGCGCAGCCATCGCACGATGGTGCAATACCAACTCCAGATTACGCGAATGATCTAAATAACCACCACGCCAGTTGCTGGTGCCAATCCAAGCGCATTCGCTATCGATCGTCATGATTTTGCTGTGGATTACCCGCGCATACGGAATGAATCCGCTTTGCGCTGCGGGGATCGTCACCACCTTTATCTGAATATTGGGCAACAGTGCCAGGCTTTTCAGGTAATCAATTTCGGGTTTGCTGGTGTTCCAGTGGGCAACCATCAATGCCACCTGTACGCCACGTGCCGCCGCGCTGCGTAGTGCATTGTCGATTAGCGCATAGTAAGGCCGACGCCCCTGCGAACCGTAAGACAGCGGCGCATACTCCATCACTTGCACCTGAATCCGCTGTTGGGCGGCGGCCAGCAAACGCGGCAGTTCACGTTGCGAATCGATCACCCCTGGCGGGTTATAAACGCGCGGGCTGGCGACCAGATAACACTCACCGCGTTGCGGCTCCGCGAGGGGGTGTTCGCTGAGCTTCGGCACCGGTTTACCCGTTGCTAATAAGGCCTGCGCCCGCCAATCTTGCTCGAAAATCGCCTGAATTTGACCAACCACGGGAGGATCGCTGATACGCAACCCGGTTTCCTGGATGTGCTCTAATGCCCGCCAGTCAAAATTCTGGCTACCCACAAACGCCAGTTCGCCATCCACCAGCAGATATTTGGCATGCAAAATGCCGCCGCTCAGTTGCTGAAATGGAATAATGCGCAGCTCAAGGTTAGGGATCGCTTTCAACTGCTCCAGCGTGGCGGCTGTTGCATTCCGCATGCCTTGCTGCTCAATCAGAAAGCGGATCGTAACCCCGCGTTCACCGGCCGCCTTTAATTTCGCCAATACGCCATCCAAACGCGTGCCAGGCTGATGGGCTACGTAAAACTGGGCAATATCGATGCGCCGTTTGGCATCGGCAAACATCTGCTGCCAAACCTCAGCGGTGTCGCGTAAATCATCATTTTGCAGGCAGGTGTCAGCCGGCGCGTTGTATACCAATTCGTAACCCGGGATGGTAAACGGTGCCGCAGCGGTGTGGCTCAACATCAGCAGATAATCCCCTATCATCGCCAGTGAAAGTGGTGCGGGCACCACCACGAGTGATGCCCATTAGGCATAGCATTGCGCTCGGCTGTCAACCGATAGCGCCGGGCCGTGTGTAAGCCACTGGGTTATCACCGAGCATTCTCGCAGTGGCGTGAAATCGAACAATATCCCTGCCGTTTTCGCACCTCAGTTTGAAAATGTTACCGACCGGCGGCAACAAAAAAGACGCCCGTAGGCGCCTGAGGTCACTCACTGAGAACGCGTTTGCTGATTTCTTGGGTAACGAGCGCAGCATGGCTACGCCCGAGGCAAGAAATAGCTTACGCAACCGCTGTCAGTTTATTTTCACCGGCATACCGGAACGCGCTTTGATAGCGGCATCGACGTGTTGCTGATTGACGCCCGCATCCATCAACACTTTACCCACTGCAGGTGTGAGCGTGATGGGCACCGGTTCTTTCGATTTCAGCTCTTCTTCGTTGGCTGAAAGCGGATTGTGCACTTCCAGATAACGGGCACCGTCTGGCTCTACCGATGCTTTCACCGGTTCATTGATAAACTGCACGCGAGTGCCGACTGGCACGCTGTCGAACAAATATTTAATATCATCGTCACGCAGACGCACACAGCCATGGCTCACGCGCAGACCAACACCAAAGTTGGCATTGGTACCGTGAATGGCATACAGACGCCCCACGTATAACGCATACAGACCCATTGGGTTATCCGGCCCGGCGGGGAATACCGCTGGCAGGATTTCGCCATCAGCCGCGTATTCTTCACGCATTTTGGCGGTTGGCGTCCAGGTTGGGCCATCCTTCTTGCGATGTACGCTGGTCACCCAGTCCAGTGGCGTATCTTTGCCCAACTGACCGATACCGATCGGTAACACCACCACGGTGTTGCTGTCCTTCGGATAGTAATACAGGCGCATTTCAGCACTATTGATGATGATCCCCTGACGCGGCGCGTCTGGCAGAATCAACCGTTGCGGAATGGTCAGCGTGCTGCCCGGCGTGGGCAGGAATGGATCAACGCCCGGGTTGGCTTCCAGCATATTGCTCAGCCCCATCTGGTACTGCGCGGCAAAGCTTTCCAACGGCAGCTTACTGTCTGCTGGGATCTGGATTTGAATATTTTCCCCGACCAGGCGGCTATCCTTGGCAGGCAGAGGGTAAACAACGGCAGCGGCAACATGGCTGAATGCCACCAGTGCCGTAAACAGGGTTAATAATGCGCGAATGCTCATGTTCATCTTCGTGTTAGTGTGTGGGCCGCACTGGCAGTAGGGTGTTTGTAACATTGATGGTCGAAATGACCGGATGCGCATTATATGTGCACTTGCACAAAAGTGTGAAATTTTCCCGGCTGAGAAATGTATTTTTTTGTCAATTGATAACGATGAGACACAAGAGAGCAAAAAATTGATTGCCGTGCTTGGCTGCTAGGTATTTTCAGTCGTGACGTTGTCTGGCTCCATCCCTCAAGAGCATGATGTAGGTCATTTCCCCCGCTCGCATACAAAATTGCTGCCCTTTCTGATGAATAATGATTATTATTCTCAAATAAAAACACCGATGCCCATGCCGCATTCGGCGATGTTTTACTTTGAATACAATGCTGAGCTGTTTTCGCCCTGGGCACATCCCCCTGCGGCAACAACACAATGACCCCTATGGAATGGAGATGTTATGAATACTGTGATGACTACGGGCCGCCGCTTTGGCGGACGCGCGGTTTTCCCTCTGATGCTGCTTACCACCCTGCTGTTTTCAACGACGTCGCAGGCGCAAACCGCAGCGGAACTGCTACGTAAACCGATCGCTAAAGGCGCTTACGAGATGGTTTACAGCCAAAGTGAAGATGCGTTGTATCTGGCAACCTCTCAGAGCCGTAAGCTGGATAAAGGCGGTGTCGTTTACCGTTTGGATCCCACCACGCTGGACGTCACCCAGATTATCCATAATGACCTGAAAACCTTTGGCGCGGCGATTAACAACAAAACCAATACGCTTTACTTCGGCAATACCGTCAACAGTACCGTCACCGCGATCGATGCGAAAACCGGTGAAATTAAAGGCCGCTTAGTGCTGGACGCGCGTAAACGTGCCGACGGTGTTAAGCCTTTAGCACCACGTGAATTGGTCGCTGATGCCACGACCAACACCCTGTATATCACCGGGCTGGGCGAATCCAGTGTGGTGTGGGTGGTCGATGGCAACGATCTGACGCTGCGCACCACCATCGCCGATACCGGTAAATACGGCACAGGTCTGGCGCTGGATGCCACAGCCAGCCGCCTTTACGTCACCAACGGTGATGGCGAGTTGGTGACTATCGACACCAAAACCAATACCGTGCTGTCACGCAAAAAACTGGATGAGTCCAAGGAACACTTCTTTTTGAATATCAGCCTGGATACGGACACTCATCGTGCATTTATTACCGACTCTAAGCAAGCACAGGTGCTGGTGGTGGATACCCGCAACGGCACTATTTTGCATAAAATTGACGTACCTGAATCCTTGGCAGTACTGTTCAACCCTGCGCGTAACGAAGTGTATGTTACCCACCGTAAAGCCGGTGAAGTCAGCATTATCGACGCCAAAAGTTACACGCTGCTACGTACCGTTAAAACGCCAACCTATCCAAACAGCCTGGCGCTGTCCACAGATGGTCAAACGCTGTATGTCAGCGTGAAGCAAGCCTCCACGCGTGATAAAGAAGCCACCGATCCCGATGATGTGATCCGTATTGCCTTGAAATAAGCCGCACCCATCGTCGGCATCGGCGTTAAATACAGGCCGGGCATGCCCGGCCACTACGGGATGGCAGTTATTCGAACCTGCCCGCATCACCACCAAATTTCAAACGTAGGGGCGTGGCATGCCGCGCCCGTTGGCAGCATCGGCGTTAAATACAGGCCCGGCGTGCCCGGCCACTACGGGATGGAAGTTATTCGAACCTGCCCGCATCACCACCAAATTTCAAACGTAGGGGCGTGGCATGCCGCGCCCGTTGGCAGCATCAGCGTTAAATATAGGCCGGGCATGCCCGGCCACTACGGGATGGCAGTTATTCGAACCTGCCCACATCACCACCGAGCTCCAACGTAGGGGCGTGGCATGCCGCGCCCGTCAACAGCATCGGCGGTTAAATACTGGCCGGGCATACCCGGCCACTACGGGATGGCAGTTATTCGAACCTGCCCGCATCACCACCAAATTTCAAACGTAGGGGCGTGGCATGCCGCGCCCGTCAACAGCATCGGCGGTTAAATGCAGGCCGGGCTGGCAGTTCCTTACGCCATCAGTTATTAGCCAATGCGCATTGATAATCCTGCAATTCTCCTGCGGAACCTAAGTTCAGATCGGTAATTTTCAGGCGATTCGCTAACAACACCCTTTCCCCCTCTGGCGCAACGACCAACGCAAGCCCATAGTTCGCCATGCTGTCTCCTCGCGCACTGACATATTGCTGCAACAGTTTAATCGGGTCTTCTTTCGTTAAATCCAAACCCGATAGTTTTCTGGCAATATATTGATGCCCTACCAGCTTTTCAGCTAAGGGTTTCCAAGTGTTGTCAATGTGTTGGGTTTGCTCTCTCAACGTGTCATAAACGTCTGGGCGTAGGCAGGCGATATGAATATGCAGCTGATTCTGGGAGCGGCCATATTTAGAGTTAATTGCCAATGATAACCACGTATCTTTTATCGGCTTAGCAAGCTCTTGTGTGATATGCCCTCTGTTTTCCCATGCGAGAGCAAAATAAGGAGGGGCGTTTGCATTCTCAAGCTCTGGGCTTTCTATCCCGCTAAGCTTATCGGTCGGCATGACCAAATCATGGTAAGGGCCTTTGCTATCCTTAAATAAGACATAGCGTTCCGCTAAATTAACCGTTAAACAAGGCGCCGGATCATTATGCTGTTGCTGGTTAGGCACACATTGTTGACTGACGATCTGCCATAACGCATTGGTATTACCGCGGCCAAAGAACCACCACAGGGCTACCGCCATGATCACCAACACCAGCAATACCAGTAATATCCTATAAAGACGCTTCATCATGATTCCTTAGTGACATCGTTATTGATAAAAATGCCCCTAAGAGTAAACCATTTCCATACACTTAAATAAGATTAATCATTCTAACTGTCCGGCCTAGCCACAATAGCCTGCGCAATGATCCTGCCGCTCACGCACGGTTTTCAACCGCTCAATCGGCGTATTAACCGCTCACTGAAATTCCTCTGACTTCATTCCCCCCGCGATCCATGATGCGCTGTTCCTGAACCTGCGCCTTACCACTGGGGACGCATACTTCACGATCCGTATACGGGCTGCTACCGGCTCAGAAAATCAATAAACGGGTTAACTCACGCATTTTTTGCAGATTGGAATAAGGATACCTCATGAAATCAGAGGGAATTTTAAAACACTTACCCTGGATGTTGCTGGGGGTGCTCGGTGCCTCCTGCCTCGGCGTGGTGGCATTACGCCGTGGCGAACACATCAGCGCTTTATGGATCATCGTTGCCTCCATCGCGGTATATCTGGTGGCTTATCGTTATTACAGCTTGTATATCGCTAGCAAGGTAATGAAGCTGGATGCCAGCCGGGCGACACCGGCGGTGGTTAATAACGATGGTCTGAACTACGTACCCACCAACAAAAACGTGTTGTTCGGCCACCATTTCGCCGCCATTGCCGGAGCCGGCCCACTGGTTGGCCCGGTGTTGGCCGCACAGGTCGGTTATCTGCCCGGCACGCTGTGGTTGCTGGCTGGCGTCGTATTAGCGGGGGCAGTACAGGACTTTATGGTTCTGTTCATCTCGTCACGCCGCAATGGCGCCTCGCTCGGTGAGATCATCAAGAAAGAGATGGGGCCGGTGCCCGGCACTATCGCGCTGTTCGGCTGCTTTATGATTATGATCATCATCCTGGCGGTGTTGGCGTTGATCGTGGTGAAGGCGCTGGCAGAAAGCCCGTGGGGGGTGTTCACCGTCTGTTCTACCGTACCGATCGCGCTGTTTATGGGTATCTATATGCGCTTCCTGCGCCCCGGTCGGGTGGGTGAAGTGTCGGTTATCGGCATCGTGCTGCTGGTGGCGTCGATCTGGTTCGGCGGCGTGATCGCACACGATCCCTATTGGGGGCCGGCGCTGACCTTTAAAGACACCACTATCACTTATACGCTGATTGGTTATGCCTTTATCTCCGCTCTGCTGCCGGTCTGGCTGATTTTGGCACCGCGCGATTATCTGGCAACCTTCCTGAAGATCGGCGTGATCGTCGGGCTGGCGGTCGGTATCGTGATCATCAACCCTGAACTGAAAATGCCCGCCGTGACTCAGTTTGTCGATGGCACCGGTCCGGTATGGAAAGGCTCACTGTTCCCGTTCCTGTTTATCACCATTGCCTGCGGCGCGGTTTCCGGTTTCCACGCGCTGATCGCCTCCGGCACCACGCCAAAACTGCTGGCCAGTGAAAGCGATGCGCGCTTTATCGGTTACGGCGCGATGTTGATGGAGTCTTTTGTGGCGATTATGGCGCTGGTGGCTGCCTCGATCATCGAACCGGGCCTGTATTTCGCCATGAATACCCCACCGGCCGCTCTGGGTATCACCATGCCGAACCTGCATCAGCTCGGGGGTGACAATGCACCACTGATTATGGCGCAGTTAAAAGACGTGACGGTGCACGCTGCCGCAACCGTCAGCTCTTGGGGCTTTGTCATTAGCCCAGAGCAGATCTTGCAAACCGCCAAAGATATCGGTGAACCTTCGGTCTTGAACCGGGCCGGTGGTGCGCCAACGCTGGCGGTCGGTATCGCCCATGTGTTCCACCAGATCATGCCGGCGGCAGATATGGGCTTCTGGTATCACTTCGGTATTCTGTTTGAGGCGCTGTTTATCCTAACCGCGCTGGATGCCGGTACCCGCTCTGGCCGCTTTATGCTGCAAGATTTGTTGGGGAACTTTGTGCCGTTCTTGAAAAAAACCGACTCTCTGGTAGCCGGGATCATCGGCACCGCAGGCTGCGTTGGTCTGTGGGGCTACTTACTGTATCAGGGCGTGGTCGATCCGCTCGGCGGCGTGAAAAGCCTGTGGCCGCTGTTCGGTATCTCTAACCAGATGTTGGCGGCAGTCGCATTGGTGCTCGCCAGCGTGGTGCTGATCAAAATGAAGCGCACTCAGTACATTTGGGTGACGGTGATCCCGGCCGTTTGGCTGCTGATCTGCACCACTTATGCGCTGGGCCTGAAACTGTTTAGCGATAACCCGCAACTGGAAGGTTTCTTCTTCCTGGCTAATCAGTATCAACAAAAAATTGCCGAAAGCGGCGCGGATTTGAGCGCACAGCAGATCGCCAACATGAACCATATTGTAGTGAACAACTACACCAACGCTGGCCTGAGCATTATGTTCTTACTGGTGGTGTACAGCATCATTTTCTATGGCATCAAAACCGCGATGGCGGCGCGTAAAAACCCGGATCGCACCGATCAGGAAACGCCTTACGTAGCGGTTCCTGAACCGACAAACGAGCCAACGGAGGAAGAGGCCCAAGTTTCCCCGCAGCACTAAGGCGGATTCCCGGTCTCTCCGCCAGACTTTACTTCGCATCATTGAGGATTAAAGTCAGCGACACACGGGCGCGGCGAGCTGCGCCCGTGATTATTGTTATCGACCAGGAGGTCAACGATGTTCGGCAATCTCGGCCAGGCAGGTAAATATCTGGGGCAGGCGGCGCGCATGCTGGTTGGCGTGCCTGACTACGATACCTACGTGCAACATATGCAGGACAACCACCCAGACCAACCGGTGATGACCTATAAAGAGTTTTTCCGTGAGCGCCAGCAAGCCCGCTACGGCGGCGACGGCAAAGGCGGCATGCGCTGTTGTTAAAAGGATCCATCATGACCCCCATCCCAGTCACTATTCTGACCGGCTTTTTAGGCGCCGGCAAAACCACCCTGCTGCGCTACATCCTCAATGCTAACCACGGCCACAAGATTGCCGTTATCGAAAATGAGTTCGGTGAAGTGCCGATCGATCACGCGCTGCTCGGCGACCGCGCCAGCCGCATTACCACCCTCAGCAACGGATGTATCTGCTGTAGCCGTGCCAACGAGCTGGCGGATGCACTGCTTGATTTGCTGGACGGCGTTGATCAAGGGGAGCTGGTATTTGACCGCTTGATCATTGAATGCACCGGCATGGCCGATCCCGGCCCGATCGTGCAAACCTTTTTCTCGCAGGCGGTGCTCAACGAACGCTTTCTGCTGGATGGCATCATCACGCTGGTGGATGCGGTACACGCCGATCAACAGTTGAACCAGTTCAGTATCGCGCAGGCGCAGGTAGGTTATGCCGATCGTATTCTGCTGACCAAAACCGATCTGGCAACAGACCACGCCCCACTGATCCAACGTTTGCAAATGATGAACGCCCGCGCCCCTATTTATCCCGTGACGCACGGCGCTATCGATCTCAGCGTGTTGTTTACTATTAACGGCTTTGTGCTGAACGATGAGCTCACCCTCAGCGCACCAACGCCGCTGTTCCGCCGTATTGCACAACCACAAAATAATATTCAATCGATCGTGGTCTATCACGCGCAGCCGCTGGCGCTGATGCAAATCTCTGCCATGATGGAAAACTTATTGCTTAAATTCGCCGACAATTTGTTACGTTATAAAGGCATCTTGTCGATCAAAGACGAACCGCGCCGATTGCTGTTTCAGGGCGTCCAACGGCTGTATAACGCCGACTGGGATCGCGAATGGCTGCCCGAAGAACCCCGGCAGAGCACGCTGGTATTTATCGGTATTGATTTGCCGGAAGAGGAGATTCGGGCCAGCTTTGCGGCTCTGGGTGACGGCAACTGAGCCTGCACCATAGGATTGTGACACTTCTCATTAACGTTATCGGCGCAGCTCAATTGAGCCTGGGTGCGATACCCCCTGCCTAAAATGACCAAACCCGATAACAATTCCGTGTACAATTAGGCCGTCAAAACACTTTGGTTCAGTTAAGGGATAAACGTGAAAAACTATAAAGTGATTACCCCCTTGTTTCCGACTTATGCGCAAGCAAGAGCCATGATGAAGGCGGCCGACGGTTACTCACTGAAGGCAGTGCGGAATATGATCAACGCCATTCATGAGCAAACGGGCACACCGCAAAAACCCGTTGACTGGTCTGAACCTGACAACTGGATCAAAGAAAGGCTACTGGGCGAAGACGCTGAAATCGCGGCAAGGATTTGGCAGACTGATGGACATATCTTAAACCCGAGACACAGCTACGGCTGCTACATGTTCATCAATAATTTTGCGTTGATGGCGAATGACAGTGAGCAGGTATGGCGTGCGACGGAAAGAGGCATGCACTTTCTCTCGCAAGATGCGTCAACGCTGCGCGATCTGGACGATCAAGAAGGCCTGCTACAACTGTTAGAGTTGCTTGCCAGCCGGGAACAATCCAAACGCGCCGATCTGCTGCCAGAATGGCAAGCATTTCTTCATCAAAGCTCTAAATTTGCGTCTTTGAGTTCGATTAAAACTACCCTGTATGCACGCCTGTATAACCTGGTTGAGCGTGACCTTGTTTCCCGCGAAGGCATGAGCTATCAAATCACTGAAAACGGCCGCCAATGGTTGAGTAAAGCGCTGCCGGAACGCCAGCAAGATCCGCGCAAAGCACTGCTGGAAGCCATTAAGCTCTACAATCTTCAGCAAAAAGAACTGCTGCGTGAACAATTGGCTAGCATGAACCCTTACAAGTTTGAGCATTTAGTCGCTCAACTGCTGGAAACCATGGGCTACGAGCAGGTTGAAGTCACCAAAGCATCCGGCGATAAAGGTGTTGACGTTATTGGCAAGGTTCAGGTCGGCATCACCACCATTACCGAAGTCGTTCAGGTAAAGCGCATGCAAAATACCCTAACCCGGCCTTATATCGATCAACTACGTGGTGCGCTCCCCTATCATAAAGCCATTCGAGGCACGCTGATCACCACCGGCAAATTCGCCGCCAGCTGCGCAGAAGCGGCACTGTTCCCTGGCGCTGCGCCGATCACGCTGATCGACGGCGATCGTCTGCTGGAACTGCTGATTGAAAATAACGTCGGTATTCGCCGCAGCAACGCCGTCGAATTACTGGATGTGGATTTGGAATTGTTTGATGAGTATGAGATGGAATAATTCGTTGAGGTTGTGAACAAGCAGGGAGAATCGCGTTCTCCCTGCTCTGGATCGCGCAACCTGGTGTCAATAACTCTATTTATTTCATAATAATGATGGTGCATATCAGATATTAAGGGGCATATAATAAATCATCGACTCGCATATAAAAATATATTACTCATTTTAGAGTAACGAAATATTTATTATTTGAAATTTACCATTCACAGACACGATCGTTTAGCGCGTATTTACTTATTTATTTTCTCATAAATTAAGACAGATAATGACAGCACTATCCACTGGAATGTTCAGACCGTGGCTAAAGCCGACAATCTCAATACTTCCCTCACGATCCTGAACATCTACAGATCCCCTGATGTCTGCGCCACCATCATCTTTAAGCCACATATAAGCCGGAATAGGCATGTTACAAACGCCTTTTGGTGGTAATTTTCTTCGTGATGAAGCCATAACAAGCTATCGTGAGTAATAGATTGAAAGCCACTACGGCCACGGTAGAGAACGCTGAATACGTTTTTTCGTCAGGAAAAACAGCCTGATAGGGTAGTAAGCGAAACATCCCCCAGAACAGAAAGGTGAAAGTGAATAACTTCGTCAATCGTCGCAGTATAGAGAAAGCCAATTCTTTCAGGAGGCGCATTGGCCTAACTTTTCGTGTTACGCCGTTGTATACGGTAATGATCGCGCTCATGGCTGGAATACTGATCAGGGTATTGATAACAATGCTAATGTAGAAACGAACGGAATCAAAGGGTTCAGGGTCGGGCTCGCCCAACACCCACTTCCCGATGTTATCAGCATTATTAGCGCTCATATGCTGGCTTAAGAAGCTACTGACTAAATCATCGTAATGTACCGTTTTCGCCACGATTAACATCACCACAGCAAACAACGTTATCTTGAGAAACAAACTAAGGGCATGTTTTGCCATTGGCGATCACCTCAATTATGCCGTATGCCTTTAGCTTCTTCATGCAAGGAATATTTACCTGCTGCGTTCTCAACAATGCATTACGTAGCATGGCAAAATCTGAATCATGCGGAAGGGTGATACACCCCTCTGATAATGTGCCTGGATGCAAACGGAAGTTACCGCGCTTAACACCTTCTACCCATGTGTAATCGCCAATTCCCCAGTCATCACGCCACAGGGCAAACCATTCGTTATGCCTGAACGTTGCCCGTTTTACTACCTGATTATAGATATCCCGTACACCTGCATTAATTTGCGATCTTAGCCCACCTTCTGGACGAGCGACAATCCAGTATTTACCCGCCGGAACTGGGCCTACCATTGGCTTCATGCCACAAGCGCCACAATTGCGATAAACACCATCACCAGAGAACGCTAAAAACGTGCCTACGCCAGGAAACGACAAAGGAGAGCAATACGCTTCGTTGATTACAAACTTTCCATACAAAGCCATAAACCACCCAATATCCATTATAGGTTTGTGGTTTATAGTACGGGTTATTTAGTGGTCAAACCAGATTTGACTGGGACTGTTTTTCGGGGAAAGGTCAATAGGTTGAGTGAAAATCGCGGAAAACCTTGCGGGGGCTGAATTCCAGACACAAAAAACCGCCTATCGGTGGCTTCTTGCTTCGCACTGACTAATGGTGCGAAGGCCGGACTCGTAATTGATTATATTTTATTGATTTTAATGCCATTTAAATTAATTTTTATTTTATTGACCACCATAATGACCCCCTTCATGTTTTATACAACACGGACATAGCCAGCCTTTTTCCTATGGACCGCTAAGAGCGATAAGCGGAAATTAGTATTTATCGGCCACCTAAAAAATGACCACCTTAGCTGTGGTAATTTAGCTAACAACAAAAAAGCCCCCTGCTGAAGAGAAATGCCAGTCATTTAAGCGTTTTAATGAATATAAATTCATAATAATACTTAGAAGGAAAACGAAGGAGCTAGAGCTTTAACCCTTTTTACTTCATTATAGGCTCGAATTTTCGGGCCTTATTTTCTTCGGTGAACAGCATTATCCGCTGAAGAGGAATCTTTTTGATACAGGCTCGTTATT
This sequence comes from Serratia sp. NPDC078593, assembly GCF_050268245.1. Lineage (NCBI taxonomy): Bacteria > Pseudomonadati > Pseudomonadota > Gammaproteobacteria > Enterobacterales > Yersiniaceae > Serratia > Serratia sp. NPDC078593. The sequence goes on from NZ_JBNNGK010000001.1 coordinate 273,852, forward strand.
GCCTCACTTAATTCCAAGTGAATCAAGCTGGCTTTTCAGACCTTCTAACTTAACCACACTTTGAATCAGCATATGTCTAGCACAAGAAATACAATAGTAAGATTCACCTTGCGTTGAGTTCTTTACACTCAACCTAAATTCACCTTTGGTAATTACGTGCTTTTTGTCGTGTTTACAGGCAGTTTTTCTAGAAGCAACCTCAAACTTAGCACCAACAATAAGAGACTTGAATTTAGCCATTAGACCATTCCTGCCTTATGTCTTCAGCTAAATTGGAAATTGCTGATTTAGCTTCTTCAACCTGTTCTAAACTTAAATTTTCTCTATCACCGCTATTACAACCTATGTACTCATTAACGCGATTATGGAGTTCTCTTACAGCCCAAGCATAATTATCTTGAGACTTATTGAAATTCCTACCTTTTGTCTTAAATCCAAGCTGATTAATGAGTAATCCCGCATGATGATTAACAAGATCGTTAATCGCCTGTCTTCCTGCTCTTCTCTGGTCCTGCTTACTCAACCTAGATTTGCGTAAAATCTCTATGGCTTCATTCGTTGTCATACCTAAAGCCGCAAGTTCATTTTTGAGTTCCTGGAAATCCCCGATAGGATCTAACTCGGAAGCTATTACACCATCAGTGCTAGTAATCTCTACAGGAATAAGCCTGTTGTATCCTCCCGTTTCATCAGGATCGCTGTCACTTGTTCCATCAGAATCAAAAGCTACATCTTCAACTTCTGGTAGCAAGTCAGCGAAGAAATCTTGGTCAGCCTGGCTGAAATTCCTAAAGTCACTCCATCTATTGGCAATATTTGCACCAACATGAAAAACAACCACGCCTCTATTAACCAAATCTCCAGGGGCATTCTGTTTTACGACACGCATGACTCTACCAACAAACTGAACAAATGGGCTTAAATTAGAAAAAATACTACCGACCATAGCCACAGATAAGAATTTATGGTCGAAACCTTCACCAAGCATTTTGGATTGAATTATTACATCCAATTCATGATTTTCTAGTTTAGAGAAAACCCTATCATTAACCGAGCCATCTTCATTAGAGTGTACGTAATCAGCACGTAAATTTCTGGCAAGGAATGCTTCTTTTATCTGGATGCAATGCCCATAATTAATAGCAGATGCAATTATTTTTAACCGTTTCTCTCCAGACTCTTGACGCAGTCTATTTAGCTCCTTGATAGAAAGATCAACCAACGTACTAAGAGTCTCATCAGACATGAGAACACCACGTCTGAAAGATGCTTCTTCTTCACCTAAACGCTTAATTTCATCAGGACTTGCTAAGGTTATCTCAGTACCATCGCTATTAATATAGGCTAACTTTGATGGACTAATCATTTTTGCATGAAGCCTTTTTATATAACCCTCTCTAATTGCTTCAACAACAGGAAAGCTATATATAACCTCACCGCTCATCAACTGACCATCACTCCTCATGGGCGTAGCGCTGTAGTTTACTACCTTAGCGCTTGGGAATTTTTCCTTAACCTTAACCCATGTATTTGCTTTATTATGATGGGCTTCATCAACAATAATCAAATCAAAGAAATCGGCATCTAGCTGCTCTAACCATTTATTATCATCACCAGCTATTTGTTGAATGTTTGAAACAACAATATCACTAGATCTTATGTCATGAATATTAGTTTTACCGCCAGATTCAATTATACAGACCTCTGGATAACCTTCCACCGAATCAAAAAAATCACATTTATTATAAAAGTTATCAGGCTCACTAAATTTCATATCTTTAGCCAGCTGATCTCTTATCTTTTTTCCAGGAGCAATTATAAGAACTCGACTAGAGTCTGTTGCGTATGGTGTGATTGATATCAAACCAGACTTTCCACAACCAACAGGAAGTATTATTCCAACCTCATTCAAACCTTTATTTTCGTAGTGCTCTCTTATCTTACCGAAAGCCTCAACTTGTGGCCTTCTTAATTTACTTTTTTCTGTAATATCTTTTTTTCCAAATGGCACTTTACTATTCCTTCTGCATTGGTAGATTGACTATTACCCATGTATATCATTCCAAATGACCAGCCCGATAAATCAAACCAACACCTTCAACCCATGCTTCTGCACCACGGTAAGCAGTTTCAGCGATAATCCACTCGGGCGCTTTACGCCACTTTCCCATTTCTGCACCGTTGACACACTGGTGTTCAGGTAGCTGGCAAAAACGGGCTGGCTGACGTTTAGCTTCTCGCGCAATGCTTTAATCTCAACAGGTTGCAGATCGTCCACGTTATTAAGGCACGCTTTATCAAAGTTGCGCATCGTTTCCTGTGGGATGGCATCAACGCTAAATAATCCAGAAGCCGCGCTGTGGATGGCCTCAAATGCAGGACTCTTGAATTTACTTTTTGCAGTCATGGCAAATCTCCACCAGTTCTTTACTCTTAATCAGTGCCGTAAGCTTTACATCAGCAAGAGCAGCGTAATGCTTCGCTAACTCACGAAATCCGGTCAGTTCGCGATTATCAATGTTTGCCATATCCTGTTTGGCATAAAGGAACGTGTAAAACCAGTGCTCCCCACCTTTCGCCAGAATAATGGCGCGATCGCGATTCTGGTTCAGGCGTTTCTTGTAAACTCCCCCGCCGAGGTCGTCAGCCTTACCTTGCATCGCCGCCTCAATAGCCTGGCATAACTCACTATCTTTAATTGCGTGCGATTTAGCCGCCTTGCTGAACCATTTAGTTTTGAATACGCGCATTAGGCTGACTTCCTGTTACCTTAACTATAGCACCTGGTGCTAGGTTACTCCTTTTACTCACTGATGCAAAGTGCTTGAAGCCAACAAAATTTTGCCGTATTTTTAACCGTGCATATCTGCTGTCAACGGACAGCCACCAATGTTTCCAGTATCAGGATGATACGAGTGACCTGTGAGAAACGCCTTTGGGTGGTCACGAGCCAAAGTCATAAGGAATGGAGTGTGGTCTGAGACTGACGCCTTCGGGCGACCACAAAGAAAGTTGTCGAAGCCTGAAAGACAACGCTGGATTAGCGGTAAATCTGCTCACCTTTGAAAACAGGTATCGTCAATAAAAAACGCGCCTATGACGTGACGATGAAGGTCCCTTAAACTTAAGAGACGGCTAATAACGAGCGTTTCCATACCGATCGGCATTATTTGTAAAGAATGCTGTATTCGGTCTTCTCCTCAGTGCATGAGTTGCTGCAAGCAAGGCTATAACTTTTGCCTTCGATGACAGTAGTATCATCACCCGCTTAACGACAGGTACATCCCGTACTGAAGGGTTCTCTGTACCCCAATTCTGGCACGTATTAAACGCCGCTGACTGCGCCTTGCTATGCCGTCAGGCATCTGCATGCGCCTGCCCTGCTGCGCGCTAATACGTGGCGTCACTTTTTGCGTGTTAACACATGAAAGTGACGCCACAGCACAAAGCTGCCTCAACCGTGATGGCAAGCAATCTCACTTAACGACTCATGAATCTGACACACCAGTTCGGATGCCGAACTGTTCACTTTTACAGGAGATTTGAACCGATACCGAGGCAGGCCAATGGTCTGAGGGGATAACCTGCAATCGCAGGAGGCTGCACAGAGTGCATTACCGACGCCCCGCAATACCTCAACAACTGCCCGCTCTGGCGCACAGGTATCCGTTCAAGGCAGGTCAATATGATTGTTTCTGCCATTAAGGCCACGCGCCAGAGAAATGCAGCTCGTTGAAATTGTGAGAGGTTTGCTATGAGTAAATTAAGTCGTGAAATGAAAACGCTGGCTAAGCACGTCGGCGGCAGCTTTAAAACCGTTCACGATCGTACCCGTATCATTGACCGATTTTGTCGCCATCTGATGGCACTTAATATCCAGGTCCGGGATGTTCAGCATCTGAAAACTAAACATATCGAAAGTTATATTGCCAACCGCCAGTCAACAGGTATTGCTGTTCGAACGCTCCATAATGACATGTCGGCACTGCGCGCAGTGTTTCGGCTGGCAGGCAGGGAAAAGCTTGTTACATCAACACGTTTAACGAATAGAGCATTGGGATTAAGCGGAGCAAGTCGTGCAGGTACGAAATTCGCCATCCCGGATGAGCGATTTCAGGCCGTATTGTGCAGCGCACAGCAGCATGACCAGGGACTTACCTGCGCCCTTCAACTTTCCCGGTTGCTGGGACTACGTTCACAGGAAGCCGTGCAATGTGCCAGTTCGCTAAAAACATGGGAAAAACAACTTGAACGCAATCAATCAACGCTCACCATTGTTTTTGGCACCAAAGGCGGCAGGCCACGTGAAACACGGATCCTCAACCGTAACGCTGTACAGCAGGCGGTAAAAGAGGCTCTGCTGGTTGCTAAAACACGTAATGGCAAGCTAATCGACAAGCCCGATTTAAAAACTGCCATGAACTTCTGGCGCTCTCATACCACACGGTTAGGACTAACCGGCCACTATTCCCCACACAGCCTGCGCTACGCATGGGCGCAGGATGCCATTCGTTATTACCTGTCACAAGGATTTTCCCGCAGTGAAGCCAGGGCGCTGACGTCAATGGATCTCGGCCACGGTGATGGTCGGGGCCGTTACGTTGAGCGCGTTTACACCAGGAAGGAGGACTAATGATGACAAATTTCAAGCTGTTGCGCTTATCAGAAGTAATGGAAAGAACCGGCTTCAGGAAATCATGGATTTATCTTCTGATTAGCCAAGGCGATTTTCCTCCGGCAGTCAAAATTGGTTCCCGCTCGGTGGCATGGCTGGAAAGCGAAGTGAATGACTGGATTGCTGAACGTATCAGCAAACGCGAGGGAATACAGCAAGCGGGGAAGCGAAACGATGAGTAAATCCGTAACCGATACCGAAGCAGAATTTAAAACCTCTCTTCCTCTGCGTAAAGGTTCTGACGGCTTTGACACCCAACAGGACTATCTGATTAAGGGATATTTGCCAGCCTCATCCGTTGCCAGCGCCTACGGTGCCAGCGGCTCTTACAAATCCTTCCTGGCAGTATCATGGGGATGCCATATCGCTACCGGTAAGCCGTGGGCAGGTAAACCAGTCACACAGGGAGCCGTTATTTATGTTGTTGGTGAAGGTGGGATCGGCGTCCCCCGCCGTATCCGGGCATGGGAACAAATACTTAACGGCAGCAGCCCGATTGATGCGCTTTATCGCATCGATTGCCCGGTCTTTCCTGCCAGCCCGGAGAGCGTACTACAGGTGATACAGGCCGCCAAAGATGTTAAGGCCGCAACCGGTATGCCGATCCGCCTGATCATTCTGGATACCCTCGCCCGCTGCTTCGGCGGCTCAGATGAGAACGCCGCTAAAGACATGGGTGCATTTATTCAGGGATGCGACTATATCAAAGCGGCCACACAGGCTACGGTGCTGATCATTCACCATTCCGGCAAAGATCAGGATAAAGGCGCGCGTGGCTCCAGCGCATTTCGGGCCGCACTGGACGTGGAGTGTAACGTGCGCCGTGAAGGTGACGGTGGCGCGTTGATTCTCAGGTGCACCAAAATGAAGGACGCCGAAGAGCCGCCACGTCGTGCCTATGATCTGCATTCCGTCGATTTATACGTGGATGATGATGGCGATCGGATCACTTCGCTGGTACTGAACGATGAAGGCCGTGAAGTCATAGATAATAATATCGCTGGCGACCCTGATTTGTCGGGTATTTCACGACTCACGAATAACCACATTGCCTTATGGCAGGCTATTCGTTCTCGTACAGGTAATGGCGATAGTTGTACCCGCTCGCAGGTTCGGGACGATATGAGGCCGATGGGATTTGACGTAGCCAAAAAATTTACCCGCTGGCTGGATAAACTGGAAAAAGATGGTCTGATTGCTTTAGATGGGGAACGTATTACGCCGTTGCCACAAAGAGATAAAATGAGGGATTAACCGGGGGAAAGTGGGGGAACCTGGCTCTGATAATGACAAAACCCAACATATTCCCCCACTTCCTCCATGTATATATACGCTAGGTGGGGGAATAACTTAACCATGTAATAAATATCATTTTTTCATCAACATCAAAAATCAGGTGGGGGAATAAAAAACTTATCATCAAGTGGGAATAAAATGGGGGACTATCTGAGAATCACACACCTTATTTTCGCGTCAATTTCTCCAAAGAGATCTATCCTCCTTAGCTTTGGTTCTCTTACCACCAACCAGTAACGCTTTTTAGACCTGACTGAGGCGGAGCGCAACGAAGTGAGCACCGAACAGTCAAGTCTAAAAAGTGGAAAAACGGCACTGGCTTTACCACTCCATCCTACTGGAAAGTCACTTTTTTGCAGCAACAGCTTTTCTTTCTTTTTGATCTCAAACCAACCCAAATAACTAAGAATTACTTAGTATATTTTCATCAAGCACAGATGAGAATTGAGCTAGGACAAGTTAGTCATCTGGGACCCTCATGCTACCTCATCGTTTAAAAGCTGCACGCTTAAAGGCTGGTTTGTCACAGGAACGGCTGGGGATTCTTGCCGGGATTGATGAAGCGACAGCCAGCGCCCGGATGAATCAATATGAGCGCGGTATACATACACCTGATTTTGCACTGGCCTGCCGGTTAGCATCGGTCATGGGGATTCCTGCCTGCTATTTTTATGCGGTGGAGGACGATCTGGCGGAGATCATACTGGAATATCCGAATAGTCGTCAGTCCGGGATCTAACCGATATCTGTACCCATACCGCATATCGTCATTTATGATTAGTCATATCTCTGATTGCTCCCGCATAAAGCGCCTCAATATTGATATCCTCATCAATTTCCTCCCAATGGATTCCCCCGCCTGCGTTAAGGGTGAAGCGCGCTCTCTGTTCTGCTGTCGCACGTTCAAGGCGCGGAAAGTTTTGGAGTGGAATATTTAACAGCGCTTTCCCTTTAGCCTGAACGTGTAGGCATTTATCTGAGAAATAAACAACAACTGACGATCGATCAAATAGCAGGCTGTTTACCTTCTTCATTCAATTTTTTCCTTATGCGCATTTTTCTGTCCAGAAGCGTACCAGAACTATCAAAATAACGGCTGGGCCAGATTTCCGCAGGATGAACGTCCAGCGCCGTGGCCACAAGCCATTCCCCTTTTGGCCAGGGACGAGAAAGCACATTGGCAAGCGTTGAAGAACTGAGTCCCGCAGAGCGCGATAACGCAGCCAGAGTCGTGCCTTTCTTGCGCAAGGCGGCGATGATATCTGCCGGATGCCAGTCATGATGTGATGCCATATCTATCTCCATTAAAACTTTGGGTAACAGTATGCATCAAACACTAAGGATTACTTAGTATATTTTCAAGACGCACAGATGAGAATCGCGACAAGCCACACAAGAAATCAGGATTCTCATGCTACCCCATCGCTTAAAAGCCGCACGTTTAAAGGCTGGCCTGTCGCAGGAACGGTTAGGGATTCTTGCCGGAATCGATGAAGCGACGGCCAGTGCCCGTATGAATCAATATGAGCGCGGTATACACACGCCAGACTTTGAGCTGGCCTGTCGGTTGGCATTGGTACTACACGTTCCGGCTTGCTATTTTTATGCGGTGGAAGACGATCTGGCGGAAATAATTCTTGGATATTCAGACTCGCAGGAAAAATCGACTCTATAAGTCGTATTAGCTCCAGCCCCCCTGAAAAGGGGCTGGAGCGTTATAAAATTAGATGCGCAGATAATGGATGGATAGTATTCCTTAACTATCTGTAAAAACCCTTATTCTTTAAACCACTTAGGCATTTTTGATTGACTTACAAGAACACGTTTTAATGAGTCTTGGTTTTTATCATCTTTAATACAATTAATTTCTTCAAACCCCCACTTCCCATCACGATTAGAGAAATAGACTGTGTATTTATCTGTATTAAATCCAAAATAGTGCTCTGTTGAATCACTTATATTTAAGGTTCCACATGTTGCAGAAGTATGCCATTCACTGCTAGTAGCCCAATCAAGCACGACTACTATAAAATTCTCCGCCCAGCGAGGCATAGCAAAAAGCAAAAATGTTGCTAACATAAGAACTCCCAAAACAGCTATTAACTGGTGCCCTTTTAATTTATTTGCTATCCATAGAAAAAAACCATACGAGACTGGTTGTAATATCATGAAAAAATAAATAGCGAAAAAAGCAATTTTCCATCCAACTTCTAGCAATGGGGAATTGTTTATCCCCATATTGCTCATTTGGAAAAAATAACTTTCTGCATATGCGCTCGTAATGAAATATAATACATATGCACCGCTAACAAAAACAAACCTTAGTTTGCGAAAAGTAATATTACCTGCACGTTCAAGATCATAGAAGGCAAACACGCCACTAATAATGACACAGACAACGAAGGCCAAAATAAGCCATCGCGCAAACAACACAAAACCGATGTTCAATAAAAATAAAACCGCCAAAAAACACACCCAGGACAATAGCGATATGCCGCCCGATATTTTTTTAACAACATCTCCATCGTTCAAACAGACAAAATAAAAAATTATTCTTTTGAATATATCCTTTTGAAAAAAACAGGTAATCACAACGATAGAAAAAAGCAATATAATAAATATTTTCTTGAAAGTAAAATCATATCCAATAAGAAAAATATTGCCAACTAAAAAAACAAATAAAACTATATAGAGAAAATATTTTTTTATCTTTTCAAAGAACATAGTATTTCATCCATAAAATAACTTCAGACTAAATTTCAGGCACATAACGCTTATGCCCTTCTAAACTCATACGGCACCACATACCCTTCCCGATTCGCATCCAGATAATCCGCCCACCATTGCAGCATTAATCGCCGTTCTTCGATATGTTCGGCTTTATGGATATAAGCCGTCCGCACGCTATTGCGCTCCTGGTGGCTCATTTGCCGCTCGACAGCATCCCGCGACCACTGCCCGGATTCAACCAAGGCGCTACAGGCCATTGTGCGGAAACCATGTCCGCACAGTTCGGTCGTGGTGTCATATCCCATAACCCGCAGCGCATTATTGACGGTGTTTTCACTCATCGGTTTAGTCGGGCGACGATCGCCCGGGAATATCAGTTCGTGACCGCCGCTGATGGCCTTAATTTCTTTCAGCAGCGCCAAAGCCTGGCGGGATAACGGTACTAAGTGCTCAGTGCGCATTTTCGCCCCACGCTGAGAGTGCTTTACACCGGGGATCGCTTCACGTTCAGCCGGTATCGTCCACATAGCGCGTTTAAAGTCGATCTCGGTCCAGCGGGCAAAACGTAGTTCACTGGAACGGATAAAGACGCACAGCGTAAACTTTAAGGCTAAGGTGGTTAATGCACGCCCTTTATAGTGTTCAATCCTTGCCAGAAAATCCGGCAGCTTATCCAGCTTCAACGCCGGGCGATGGGTTGCCTTCGGCGGCGCAATCGCACCAGAGAGATCCTGAGCAGGATTACGTTCTATCAGATCGTTCTGCACCGCATAGCGCATAATATCGGTCACCCGCTGACGCAATCGTGACGCCAAATCGAGGTGGCCGTTTTGCTCTACGGCTTTCAGCGGCTCAAGCAAGTCTTTAGTCTTCAGGTCCGCTATGTGGCGATGCCCGATAGCAGGCAAAATATTACGCTCCATATCGCGCCATACCCGTCCGGCATGGGTTTCTGACCAGCGATTCTGACTAATGTACCGATGCCAGTCTCTTGCCACTTTCTCAAAAGTTATCAGGGCAACCTGAGATGCTTCTTTTTCCTCAACCCGTTTTTCCGCCGGGTTGATACCATCAGCGAGTAACAACCGCATCTCATCACGCTTCTCACGGGCCTTTGCTAGCGAGATAAGAGGATAAGCGCCAAAAGCAACACGGCTTTCCTTACCTTCGAAACGGTACTTGAGATACCAACGCTTAGAACCGCCAGGGCTTATCAACAGGTAGAGTCCATGTGCATCCGCGAGTTTGTAAGCTTTCTCGCGAGGCTTGGCGGTGCGGGCAACAACGTCTGTCAGGGCCATAATTGGGGGTCAACTCCTAATCGAAGTGAATTGACCCTCATCTTGACCCCCAAATAATCTGGATGTCAATGGACAAAAAAAGACCAACGTGGATCAAATGAACAGATTAGGAGGAAAAGAGATAATATTTAATCTTTTAATAAACAATAAGATATGGACATCAGTGGAAGATTATGGACACAAAAAAACCACCTCTCGGTGGCTTCTTGTTTCGCGTTTACTAATGGTGCCGAAGGCCGGACTCGAACCGGCACGTATCTCTACGGTTGATTTTGAATCAACTGCGTCTACCGATTTCGCCACTTCGGCACTGAAGTAGTATTGCGGAAAACGAGTGCATTATACCTAGCAGCGATCGTCATGCAACACTTATCATCACTTCAATGAGTTAAGTGCTGAAAAAAACGCCGCAGCAAGTGTAAGTGCCTATCTTTTCGTCAAAACTCGCTGCCGTATCTGCCGCCAACACTCACAAAATTGGCGATATGTCACATTAATCATCACAGGATCCCCAGCGTAATTCGGAGGTTGGCATAAAAGTGACAGACCTTACAAAATCCATCACGTCATAGTTAACTTGCATACTGGTAAGAATAGCGCGGCCTTTACCATCTGAGTCGATGGGTAGGAAGAAACGTTACCGCTTCAGCCATTTCATTCATGTCGTAATAAACACACATCGTCAGCGGTATATGAAAATCCTCGATCGTAAATCTCTCTCGTCCGCCCATTTGAGAATTTAATACAACCCGAGGAGGGATATATTTATCAGGTTCACCAAAGGATTCATGCACCCACTGACGGGACATATCTTGTTGTAACGGTAAAGGGAGACTGTTCGGATATACCCCCTTTTTCTTCCCTGATGCCAGCTCTAACGAAACTTCGATAAGGGGTTTACTACTAGAGTCATTATCAAACGTTAAGGAAATCCCTTCACTTCTCATCTTAAGCGTCAGAACAGGATCGCTTTGCGTCCCCTGAGGCGGGATTTTATACGTAATAACCCCTGCATCACGGATCGCCTGATAGGGCTTATCCAGACTGCGTATCAGCGCTTCAATATTCACCGTAATTTGTATAACCCCAGCTCCGTATTAATGTTGTGCATTTCTGCCCGTTTAGCCTCCAGTTCAGCCTCTGCCATGCCGCGCTTCATCACTCATTTCCGCCAGCTGTTCTGGGGTGAAAGGGGATTGATTCATTCCGTTCAGAATCTCCGGGGTCAGATCGTTGGTGTATTGCTGCGACATATAAAATCCTTTTAGTTTGTCTGGTTAAATACCAGCCCATCATACACTTGGCAAAATTTAACCCAAACGTCCTGTTTCTGATTGTCGATACAGCGCATGGATCCGGCATATCTGGGAGGGGCTGTATCCTGCTGTCGGTAATACCGTTTTTTTGGTGACGCTTCCGGTTACTTTCGTCACCTGAGGCTAGCTAAAGTCGATACCGGCACGCTGTTAGCGCGGCACGTTGCCAGCTTGCCGCTCTTGATTCCTTTCGTGATCTCGACATTGGTTCGCTTGATTCAAGGTTCCGGCACCGTAGCGATGATCACTGCCACCTCCATTTCTGCGCCGATCGTCAGCCAGTTACCAGAGAGCGACATGTTAGCCGCCGCGCAGGCAGCAACGATGGGCGCGCTGTTTTTCAGCAACTTCAATAGCAGTATGTTCTGGGTGGCGAACCGTATGATGGGGATTAATGATGTCAAACAGCAGATGAGGGTCTGGTCCGTGCCGACTACAATCGCATGGGCCATCAGCCTGATTGGCGTGTTGATATTGGATTGGTTGATGTAACGAGGCCGCGTTTGCCTTAATCCGTGCGGCCCTTTCCCGATGAAAAGGGCCGCCACGGTAAAACTTATTTACGCTTCAACAGCATATACACGCTGATCAACAGGAACAACAGGCTCGGCAGCAAGGCACCCAGCGCCGGGGGCATGCTGTAAACCAGGCTCAACGGGCCGAAAATCTGGTCCATGACGTAAAACAGGAAACCGAAGCTGATGCCGGTCACCACGCGCATCCCCATCGGTACGCTGCGCAGCGGGCCAAAGATGAACGATAACGCCATCAACATCATCACCGCGACCGACAACGGCGAGAAAATCTTGCTCCACATGTTTAGCTGGTAACGGCTGGCTTCCTGGCCGCTCTGCTTTAAATAATTCACGTAGTTACGCAAGCCGCTGATCGATAAAGAATCGGGATCTAACGCTACCACACCGAGTTTATCCGGCGTCAGATTGGTTTTCCAAACCCCGGTCAAGGTCTGAGAGCCCACCACCCGTTTAGGGTTGGTCAGATCCGACGTATCGACCTGTGAAAGCTGCCATACGCCATCTTCAAAACTCGCAACCGCCGCGTAGCGCACCGTTTCCAGCCGACGCTGATCGTTAAAGTGGTAAATATTGACGCCAGACAGCTCTTTCTCACCCGCCACGCGCTCAATGTAGATAAAGTCGTTACCGTCTTTCGCCCACAGGCCATTTTTAGTGGAAAGCAGCGAACCGCCGTACATCTGCTGCGCACGGTAATTGCGCGCCATCTGCTCGCCCTCCGGCGCGACCCATTCGCCGATCGCCATGGTCAGCAACACGAGCGGGATGGCGGTTTTCATCACCGAACCGGCAATTTGCAAACGGGTGAAGCCCGAAGCCTGCATCACCACCAGTTCACTGCGCGTCGCCAACTGCCCCAGACCGAGCAATGCTCCCAGCAGCGCCGCCATCGGGAAGAAGATCTCGATATCTTTTGGCACGCTGAGCAACGTATAGACACCCGCGCCCAGTGCGCTATATTCGCCCTGGCCAACCTTACGCAACTGATCGACAAACTTGATGATGCCAGACAGCGACACCAGCATGAACAGCGTCATAATGATGGTGTTGAAGATAGTCTTACCGATATAACGGTCTAATACACCAAACATCAGGCGGCTCCTCTCAGGCGGACACGCAACTTACGCATTGGCACGGTATCCCACAGGTTCAACGCCAGCGCGATGAGGAAGTACACCGCGTTGACCAGCCAAATCCACAGCATCGGATCCAGCTTGCCTTTGCCCGCGTTGGAGCGCAGTGATGTCTGCAACAAGAAGAAAATCAGATACAGCAGGATCGCCGGCAGCATGCTCAATACCCGCCCTTGGCGCGGGTTCACCACACTCAGCGGCACCACCAATAACGCCATCAACACCACAGACATCACCAGCGTCAAACGCCAGTGGAATTCGGCACGGGCTTCTTGATCGTCAGAATTCCACAGCGAACTCATCGACATCTGCTCAACCTCGGTGTTAGCCATCGTCACCGCCCGATGGCCGACGACCGCTTTATAATCGAGGAAATCGGTAATACGAAAATCACGCAGCAACGCCGTGCCTTCAAAGCGGGTGCCTTTATCCAGCGTCACCACCTGCGAACCGTCTTTTAACTGGTTGATCTGGCCATGCTCTGCCACCACCACCGAAGGGCGTTGATTGCCGTTCGGCCGTAACTGTGCCAGGAACACGTCGTTGAAGGTATTCCCCTTGACGTTGCCGACAAACAGCACCGCGTTACCGTCTTGCGAGGGCTGGAACTGCCCTTCCGCCAAGCCGGCAATACTGGGGTTGGCCTTGGCCTCTGCAATCACCGCATCCTGGTGCGAAGACGCCCATGGCCCAACCCAGAAAACGTTCGCCGCAGCAAGCAGTGCCGTCATTAACGCCAGCACCATGGCAGCGATGATCAGGGTACGTTTACCCAAGCCACACGCATGCATGACGGTGATTTCACTTTCGGTATACAACCGCCCAAGCGTCATCAACAAGCCAAGAAACAGGCTCAAGGGAAGGATCAGCTGCGCCATCTTCGGCACACCCAATGCGAGCAGAGATAATACTAAATTTGTCGGGACATCGCCGTCCACCGCGTTCCCCAACACCTTGACCAAATTCTGACAAAAGAAGATCAGGAGCAGGATGAACAGGATCGCGATTTGGCTCTTGAGCGTTTCCCGTACTAGATATCTAATGATGATCACGCTTATTACGCCTGTGAAAACTTGTCTTTTTGCAGGAAAATCGATAGTTTCTTCGCTAATCCGCCATTTATTCTCATCATATGGCAACCTTCACAGCTAAAATAGTATTAGAACATCAAGCCGTTTGGGTGCCCTATAGGAACAAACCTATAGTCGCCAAAACATATAATTACGCCGTTCAGGTTAACATAAGTTAGTTAACTCATTGGCGGGAGATCGTTACGGAGTTGGTTATTCTAGCCGTAGCGTCCGCCTTTGTCTTTAAGATTCAGGAGAGTGCATGGAGTTCAGTGTAAAAAGCGGTAGCCCGGAAAAACAGCGCAGTGCCTGTATTGTAGTCGGCGTTTTCGAACCTCGCCGCTTATCCCCTATCGCAGAACAACTCGACAAAATCAGTGATGGTTATATCAGTGCTTTGTTGCGCCGTGGTGAACTGGAGGGCAAAGTCGGCCAAACGCTGCTGCTGCACCATGTGCCTAACATTCTCTCCGAACGCATCTTGTTGATCGGCTGTGGCAAAGAGCGCGAGCTCGATGAGCGCCAGTACAAACAAGTGATTCAAAAAACCATCAACACCCTCAATGATACCGGTTCGATGGAAGCGGTATGCTTCTTGACCGAGCTGCACGTCAAAGGCCGCAATACCTATTGGAAGGTGCGTCAGGCGGTGGAAACCGCCAAAGAAACGCTCTACACCTTCGATCAGTTGAAAAGCAACAAGGTGGAGCCGCGCCGTCCATTACGTAAGATGGTATTCAACGTGCCGACCCGCCGCGAACTGACCAGCGGTGAGCGCGCCATCCAACACGGTTTGGCGATCGCATCCGGTATCAAAGCCGCGAAAGATCTCGGCAATATGCCGCCTAATATCTGTAACGCCGGTTATCTGGCGTCGCAGGCGCGTCAACTGGCGGATGCCTTCAGCACCAATATCACCACCCGCGTCATCGGCGAACAGCAGATGAAAGAGCTGGGCATGAACGCCTATTTGGCCGTCGGTGCCGGTTCGCAAAACGAATCATTGATGTCGGTGATGGAATATAAAGGCAATCCTAACCCGGACGCTAAGCCTATCGTGCTGGTAGGTAAAGGCCTGACCTTCGACTCCGGCGGTATTTCGATCAAACCGGCCGACGGCATGGATGAGATGAAGTACGACATGTGCGGTGCCGCGACGGTCTACGGGGTGATGCGCGTGGTGGCAGAACTGAATCTGCCCCTCAACGTCATCGGCGTGCTGGCAGGGTGTGAAAATATGCCGGGTGGGCGCGCCTATCGCCCAGGCGACGTGTTGACCACCATGTCCGGCCAAACGGTGGAAGTGCTCAATACCGACGCCGAAGGCCGTCTGGTGCTGTGCGATACCCTAACCTACGTCGAACGCTTCGAGCCCGAGTTGGTGATTGATATCGCTACGCTGACCGGAGCATGCGTTATTGCGCTGGGCCATCACCTCACCGGGCTGATGTCCAACCACAATCCGTTAGCCCACGAGCTGATTGGCGCGTCTGAACAGGCGGGTGACCGCGCGTGGCGGCTGCCGATAGCGGACGAATTCTACGAGCAGTTGGACAGCAACTTCGCCGATATGGCCAATGTGGGCGGCCGTCCGGGCGGCGCGATTACCGCCGCATGCTTCCTGTCACGCTTTACCCGCAAGTACAGCTGGGCGCACCTGGATATTGCCGGCACCGCATGGCGTTCAGGCAAAGCCAAAGGCGCAACTGGCCGTCCGGTGGCCTTGCTGTCGCAGTTCTTGCTGAACCGTGCGGGGCTAAACGGCGACGATTAAGCTACCCTTCATCGTTCAAGCCGCAGCGCTGGCTGCAACTTGCAACCTATTGGGTATATAATCCTCACAGCAGCGAAGGGGTAGCGTTAACTACTCCGTCCCAAAAGGGCGCAACCAACACGTTGTGCCCTGTTTTTTTATCGGCCGCGGTGAATCAGATGACTAAACAGGCAACGTTCTATCTTCTCGACCACGCAGAACCGGCGGGCGCACTCAGCGCGCATGAGGCCGTTGCCTGCGCCGTTGCTGCCGAGCGTTGGCGCGCCGGCAAGCGGGTGTTGATTGCCTGTGAAAATCAGGAGCAAGCACAGCGGCTAGATGAAGCGCTGTGGCAACGTGAACCGCATCAGTTTGTACCGCATAACCTAGCGGGCGAAGGGCCACACTATGGCTCACCGGTCGAACTGTGTTGGCCCGGTAAACGCGGAAACTCACCGCGCGATCTGCTGATCGCCCTGCTGCCACAGTTTGCAGATTTTGCTACTGCTTTCCATGAAGTGGTAGACTTCGTCCCTTATGAAGAAACCTTAAAACAGTTGGCGCGCGACCGCTATAAAGCCTATCGCAGCGTCGGCTTCCACTTGACCACGGCAACGCCGCCAACTAACTGAATTGCAAAATAAAATGGAAAAGACAAACAGTCAGCTCGACACCGCTTATGATCCAACCCAGATCGAACAGAAGCTGTACGACCATTGGGAAAGCCAGGGTTACTTCAAACCGAACGGCGATACCAGCCAGGAAAGCTTCTGCATCATGATCCCGCCGCCGAACGTTACCGGCAGCCTGCATATGGGTCACGCTTTCCAGCAAACCATCATGGATACCATGATCCGCTATCAGCGTATGCAGGGTAAAAACACCCTGTGGCAAGCGGGCACCGATCACGCGGGTATCGCGACGCAAATGGTGGTTGAGCGTAAAATCGCCGCGGAAGAAGGCAAAACGCGCCACGACTACGGCCGCGATGCGTTCATCGATAAAATCTGGCAGTGGAAGGCCGAATCCGGCGGGACGATCACCCGTCAGATGCGCCGTCTGGGCAACTCCGTAGACTGGGAGCGTGAGCGCTTCACGATGGACGATGGCCTGTCCAACGCGGTGAAAGAAGTGTTTGTGCGCCTATACAACGAAGATCTGATCTATCGCGGCAAACGTCTGGTGAACTGGGATCCGAAACTGCGCACTGCTATTTCCGATCTGGAAGTGGAAAACCGCGAGTCCAAAGGTTCCATGTGGCACCTGCGCTATCCGCTGGCCGATGGGGCGAAAACGGCAGAAGGTAAAGACCACCTGATCGTGGCCACCACCCGCCCGGAAACCGTGCTGGGTGACACCGGCGTGGCGGTTAACCCGGAAGATCCGCGTTACAAAGATCTGATTGGCAAAGAGATCATTCTGCCGCTGGTCGGCCGCCGTATCCGCATCGTCGGCGATGAACACGCCGACATGGAAAAAGGCACCGGCTGCGTGAAGATCACGCCAGCGCATGACTTCAATGACTATGAAGTGGGCAAACGCCATGGCCTGCCGATGATCAACATTCTGACTTTCGACGGCGATATTCGTCAGGAAGCCGAAGTGTTCGATACGCTGGGTGAAGCCAGCACCGCATACAGCAACGACATCCCCGCCCAGTTCCGTGGCCTGGAGCGCTTCGCCGCACGTAAAGCGGTGGTTGCCGCCTTCGACGAACTCGGCCTGCTGGACGAAATCAAACCGCACGACCTGACCGTCCCTTATGGCGATCGCGGCGGCGTGGTCATCGAGCCGATGTTAACCGACCAATGGTACGTGCGCACTGCACCGCTGGCTAAAGTAGCGGTAGAAGCGGTTGAGCAAGGCGACATTCAGTTCGTGCCAAAACAGTACGAAAATATGTACTTCAGCTGGATGCGTGACATTCAGGATTGGTGTATCTCTCGCCAACTGTGGTGGGGCCATCGCATTCCCGCTTGGTATGACGCCAACGGTAAAGTGTACGTCGGCCGTACCGAAGAAGAAGTGCGTCGCGAAAATAACCTGGGTGCAGACGTTGCGCTGAGCCAAGACGAAGACGTGTTGGATACCTGGTTCTCATCCGGCCTGTGGACCTTCTCGACCCTGGGCTGGCCAGAACAGACCGACGCGCTCAAAACCTTCCACCCAACCAGCGTGATGGTCAGTGGCTTCGACATCATTTTCTTCTGGATTGCGCGCATGATCATGCTGACCATGCACTTTATCAAAGATGAAAATGGCAAACCGCAGGTGCCGTTCCACACCGTCTACATGACCGGTTTGATCCGTGACGACGAAGGGCAGAAGATGTCCAAATCCAAGGGTAACGTGATTGACCCGCTGGATATGGTCGACGGTATCTCGCTGGAAGACCTGCTGGAAAAACGCACCGGCAACATGATGCAGCCGCAACTGGCGGAAAAAATCCGCAAGCGTACCGAGAAACAATTCCCGAACGGCATCGAACCGCACGGTACCGACGCCCTGCGCTTTACCTTGGCGGCGCTGGCCTCGACCGGCCGCGACATCAACTGGGATATGAAGCGCTTGGAAGGTTACCGCAACTTCTGTAACAAGCTGTGGAACGCCAGCCGTTTCGTGCTGATGAACGCCGAAACGCAAGATTGCGGCTTTAACGGCGGCGAAAAACAGTTGTCGCTGGCAGACCGTTGGATCTTGGCTGAATTTAACCGCACGGTGAAAGCCTACCGCGAAGCGCTGGACACCTATCGCTTCGACATTGCGGCGAATATTCTGTACGAATTCACCTGGAACCAGTTCTGCGACTGGTATCTGGAACTGACCAAACCGATCGTCAGCAACGGCAGCGAAGCGGAACAGCGTGGCACTCGTCATACGCTGATCACCGTGCTGGAAGCGCTGCTGCGTCTGGCACACCCGATCATTCCGTTTATCACCGAAACCATTTGGCAGCGTGTTAAGCAGATTAAAGGCATCACTGACGATACCATCATGCTGCAACCGTTCCCGGCTTACGACGCCGCGTTGGAAGATACGCAGGCATTGGCGGACCTGGAATGGATCAAGCAGGCGATCACCGCGGTGCGTAATATTCGTGCCGAAATGAACATTGCGCCGAGCAAGCAGTTGGACGTGTTACTGCGTAACGCGAATGGTGACGCACAGCGCCGCGTGCAGGAAAACCAAAGCTTTATCCAAAAGCTGGCACGTCTGCAATCCCTCACGCTGCTGCCCGCGGGCGAGAAAGGCCCGGTATCCGTCACCAAGTTGGTGGACGGCGCCGAGTTGCTGATCCCGATGGCCGGCTTTATCGATAAAGACGCTGAGCTTGCACGTCTGGCGAAGGAGATGGCTAAACTGGACGGTGAAATCGCCGCGATCGAAGGCAAGCTGGCTAACGAAGGCTTTGTGGCACGTGCACCGGAAGCGGTAGTTGCCAAAGAGCGCGATCGTCTGGCCGCCTGCCAAGAAGGCAAAGTGAAACTGCAAGAACAGCAGGCGACCATCGCCGCGCTGTGATGTGGTGGGCGCGGCATGCCGCGCCCCTACGTTGAACGTATGGTGTAACCACCCGCCCCCGCCGCTGGCTGCAGCGGCGTCATTATGTTGACCACACCCGCCGCCAAAAATCACGCAACCCGTAGCAACAACGTCATTATATTAACGACACCTACCCCCAACATGTAGGGGCGTAGCATGCTGCGCCCACGGTAAGCGATAGCCTGCGTCCTGAACCATTCACAAAAGCCGGAAATGCAACGTCAGTATACTGGCCGCACCCGCTGCTAACCTGTAGGGGCGTAGCATGCTGCGCCCATTAAATATAATTGGTGTCACTGCATACCCTTTTTCTTTCCCCCGCGTATCCAACATGAATTATCAATAAGTTACGACAAGCGTTAAAAAAAGGGTGAATCAGATATAAAGAGATTAAACGAGGTTTCAGGCGGGTACGCCGCTGTGAAAACGCAACTCGCTGTCCGGTGACTGGATCAGCGCGGCTTCGATACGGCCGAAATGCGCCACACGATCGCTGATGTCCCCCCCCGCGATCTGTTCCGCCAGCGACAGATAATCTTGATAGTGCCGCGCTTCCGAACGCAGCAGCGACACGTAAAAGCGGTTCAACTCATCATCTAAATGCGGTGCCAATTTGGCAAAACGTTCACACGAGCGCGCTTCGATATAGGCTCCACAGATCAGTTTGTCGACCAACGTGACCGGATCGTGGGTGCGCACCTCGCGGATCATCCCTTTGGCATAACGGCTCGCGGTGATCTTTTTATACGCGATACCCCGCGACTGCATGATCTCAAGCACCTGCGAGAAGTGGTGCAATTCCTCTTTGATCAACAGCACCATTTTATCCAACAGCTCCTGCCCATAAGCCGAACCGTTTTTCGGTAAAATTTTCTTGGTGAATTGGCTCTGCTGAAACAGCGCTTCCGGCATCGCCTGCGACTC
Source organism: Serratia sp. NPDC078593 (assembly GCF_050268245.1). NCBI lineage: Bacteria > Pseudomonadati > Pseudomonadota > Gammaproteobacteria > Enterobacterales > Yersiniaceae > Serratia > Serratia sp. NPDC078593. Next base: position 294,129 of record NZ_JBNNGK010000001.1, read on the forward strand.
ATGCACGAACGCCTCGTAAGGCCTGAGCAGCGCAAGTAATGCATCGCCACTCTCTTTATCTGCCACATAGCGTCGAATCAGCCACATACCGGTCTGGGCGGCTTTCAGCTCGCACACCAAGTGATCGGTCAGTAGCAACGGCAGGTTTTCCTGCCGCCGTGCGGTCGCGATCCAAGCATCGGGGGTTTCACAATGTAGGAAACGTAAAATGGGGGATAATAGTGATTGGTAAGTCATGTCAGCTTATCAAGGCCGGCTGGCACCGGCCCAAAGAATGGGGTTAGCAATAAGAATTAGTGGCGTTTACCGTCGTCGTCTTCGTCGATGAATTCGCCATCTTCGTCGTCTTCGTCGTCACCGTCTTCGCCGTTCGGATCTTCGTAGTAGGTGCCCCAACCGTCGTAGTTCACACCACATTTTTCCGCTAAGGCCACCAGTTGCTCTACCTGCGTGTCGATCACCTCTGCGTTCAGCCCCACTTCACTGATCACATCACAACACATCAGCAGCGAGCCATCTTCCACTTCCAGCTCTTCCGCATCGGTCACTTCGTAGCCCAATTTGAAAGCTTCAACCGCCGCCTGCTCCAAGACTTCGAACTTTTCGGCAGAGAAATGGTGCTCAATAGTGTAGAGCGCATCCGGATCGCTGCCGTCTTCCAGCAGTTCTTCGATGATCAGACGGGTTTCTTCACGTTGTTCTTCCAGCAATTCGCGATTTGCCATGTCTCTATCCTCAATAAATGGCTTTCATTACTTCTATTTTCACACACCGCCGTCGCCACTGCTACGTTAAACAGCAAAGATTTCTACCTTGGGGTTGAATTTGAATATTCATACATATAAAGTGAATTTAAATTCAAATAAAGAACATCAAGGATACCCGACAATGAGCACGATGAATCCGTTCTATAAACGTCATTTCCTGAAGTTATCGGATTTCACGCCAGCGGAGATCCATGCCCTGCTGGCATTAGCCGCCAGCTTGAAACAAGCGAAGCAATGCGGCACAGAAACCCGCCATTTACAGGGTAAAAACATCGCGCTCATCTTCGAAAAAGATTCGACCCGCACCCGGTGCTCTTTCGAAGTTGCCGCTTTCGACCAAGGCGCGCAGGTCACTTACCTTGGCCCAAGCGGCAGCCAAATCGGCCATAAAGAATCAATGAAAGATACCGCGCGGGTGCTTGGCCGGATGTATGACGGCATTCAATACCGTGGTTACGGCCAGTCGTTGGTCGAAACTTTGGCAGAGTATGCAGGTGTGCCGGTGTGGAACGGTTTGACCGACGAGTTCCACCCAACGCAACTGCTCGCCGACTTACTGACCGTGCAGGAACACTTGCCAGACACGCCGCTGTCGGCGGTGAAATTTGCCTATATCGGTGATGCGCGCAATAACATGGGTAACACCTTGCTGGAAGCGGCAGCGTTAGTGGGGATGGATCTGCGCCTGGTAGCGCCAAAAGCCTGCTGGCCGCAGCCGGAGCTGGTCGCGCAATGCCAACAGCTCGCTCAGCAGACCGGGGGGAAAATTACCCTGACCGAAGACATCGCCGAAGGCGTACAGGATGCCGATTTCCTCTATACCGACGTATGGGTGTCTATGGGCGAGCCGAAAGCGGTATGGCAAGAACGGATCGCCTTGCTAAAACCGTATCAGGTCAACATGGCGATGCTGCAACAAACCGGCAATCCAAACGTTAAGTTCCTACACTGTCTGCCCGCCTTTCATGACGATCAAACCGTGCTGGGTAAACAGATGGCGGAGCAATACGGCCTGCATGGTGGGATGGAAGTTACCGACGAGGTGTTCGAATCGGCGCACAGCGTGGTGTTCGATCAGGCCGAAAACCGCCTGCATACCATCAAGGCGGTGATGGTCGCAACGCTGAGCCGCACACTTTAACCCCGTCAGGCGACCGTTTATCCATCTGGCTTATCGCCCCCTCGCGGGGAAGCGGCCAAACCTATCACGCGCAGAGGCGCAAAAAACATTGCCGGGGCGCGTCACGCACAGGCAATGGGGGGCGGAGTTCAGCCCGCTCCCCACCTCATCTTCCCAACGTTATCCCGGCGGTTTCACGTTATCGGCCTTCACGTTGCTCTCAGGGATAATTACCGTGAAGGGACACCAGCCAATCGGTTGCTTACTGACAAAAATCTGCGTTTTAGCGCTTGCAGTAGCGAAAAGCACGCGTATAATTCGCGGCAATTTGCCAGGAGAAAGCATGAAAAACGCCGTTAGTTTTGTTCATCACATGCGACAACACGCACTGCCTAATGGCAGCCAAATGCCGTTGTTTCTCCTGTTGCTAAACCGATCGTATTAAGCCCCTCATTGAGGGGCTTTTTTTTGCCTAAACAACATGTCCCGCGTCACGGGCATGCGTCGTGGAGAGTGAAAAATGGCCAACCCGCTGTATCACAAACATATCATCTCTATTAACGATCTCGGCCGCGAGGAGTTGGAATTGGTGCTGCGTACCGCCGCGAGCCTGAAAGCCCATCCTCAACCAGAATTGTTGAAGCATAAAGTGATCGCCAGTTGCTTCTTTGAGGCCTCAACGCGCACGCGCCTGTCGTTTGAAACCGCCATTCAGCGCCTCGGCGCATCCGTGGTCGGCTTCTCAGACAGCAGTAACACCTCTCTCGGTAAAAAAGGCGAAACGCTGGCCGATACCATCTCGGTGATCGGCACCTATGTGGATGCCATCGTGATGCGTCATCCGCAAGAAGGCGCGTCGCGTCTAGCTTCTGAGTTCTCTGGCGGAATACCGGTGCTCAACGCGGGCGACGGTGCCAACCAACACCCCACCCAAACGCTGCTGGATTTGTTCACCATTCAGGAAACCCAAGGCCGTTTGAGCAATATCAACATCGCGATGGTCGGCGATCTGAAATATGGCCGCACCGTGCACTCGCTGACCCAGGCGCTGGCTAAATTTGACGGTAATCGATTCTTCTTCATCGCGCCGGACGCGCTAGCTATGCCAGCCTACATTTTGCAAATGCTGGAAGAAAAAGGCATTCAGTACAGCCTGCATAACAGCATTGAAGAGGTGGTGCCGGAGCTGGATATTCTCTACATGACCCGGGTACAGAAAGAGCGCCTCGATCCTTCCGAATACGCCAATGTTAAAGCGCAATTTGTGCTGCGCGCGGCGGATCTGCATCACGCACGTGACAACCTGAAGGTGCTGCACCCGCTACCGCGCATCGATGAGATCACCATTGATGTTGATAAAACGCCTTACGCGTACTACTTCCAACAGGCGGGGAATGGCATCTTCGCCCGTCAGGCGCTGCTGGCGCTGGTATTGAACGCAGAATTGGATCTTTAAGGGGGAATGACGATGACGCACGATAACAAACTCCAGGTTGAAGCTATTAAATGCGGCACGGTGATTGACCATATCCCGGCGCAAATCGGTTTTAAATTGCTGACGCTGTTCAAACTGACCGCGACCGATCAGCGCATCACCATCGGCCTGAATTTGCCTTCCAAGGCGCTTGGCCACAAAGATTTGATTAAGATTGAGAACACCTTTCTGACTGAGCAACAGGCTAACCAACTGGCCATGTACGCGCCGAATGCCACCGTCAACCGTATCGACAATTACGACGTGGTGCGCAAACTGACGCTCAGCCTGCCAGATCAAATTGATGGCGTGCTCACCTGCCCGAACGGGAACTGTATCAGCCGCAGCGAACCGGTATCCTCTCGCTTTAGCGTGAAAGCGCGCGCCGATGAGGTACACCTGAAATGCCACTACTGCGAGAAAGAGTTCGATCATCGGGTGGTATTACAGGCAGACTAGCCTGCCAGCACGCTCGGTAACCTGGAGTCAAAACAGACATACCGCTGGGGGAAACGGCGTGAAGTGCCGCCCCCACGCTGCGCCGCCTTGTATTCAATGCGCACACGCAATTTTACATTTTGCCAAGTATGGCGCTGTTCATCTGCGTGTGACCCCCTATAATGGATTGTTTGAAAATAATTACCCACGTTGCTACCCGGTGAATTTTACGCCGCAGCCCTTTATACCGCGGCCTGAAAGGCGCAGGGTCTATCAGGAGGAAACATGTCACGTACTATCAGCACTGAACTCGCCCCGGCAGCCATTGGTCCTTACGTGCAGGGCGTTGACTTGGGCAGCATGATCATCACCTCGGGTCAAATTCCGGTTAACCCTAAAACGGGTGCCGTTGCCGACGATATTTCCGCACAGGCGCGCCAATCATTGGAAAACGTTAAAGCGATTGTCGAAGCCGCTGGCCTGAAAGTCGCCGACATCGTTAAGACCACGGTTTTCGTTAAGGATTTGGGCGATTTCGCTACCGTCAACGCCGTTTATGAAACCTTCTTCAGCGAGCATAGCGCTCCCTTCCCGGCGCGTTCTTGCGTTGAAGTCGCACGTCTGCCAAAAGACGTGAAAATCGAAATCGAAGCCATCGCCGTGCGCCGTTAATCTTCGCGCATGACAGGAACGGTCAGCCACGGCTGGCCGTTTTCCTTTTAAGAATATTATTATTTGATTAAATTCAATCAGTAATGAGAACACGTTTTTATTTTTAAACCCATAATTAAATTACGTCTATAATTATTGTCGTCCGGCCGGGCTTTATTCTCTTCGCATTTTCTTATGCAAAAAATTCAGTTAGGAGAAAACCATGGCTAATAACGTATTGGATGCTTTTATCCAACAGGTGTCCTATTCCCCGCATCACCCCGCAATCGTTGATAAACATAATACTATCAACTACCAACAAGTCGATCGGGACAGCGATCGGTTATGTGCCTTACTACAGCAAAAAGGTATTGGCCCAGGCTGTTATGTTCCACTGATCGCCCAGCGCACCCCCCAGTATATTATTGGCCTGCTCGCGATCGTCAAAACGGGTGCCAGTTATATTCCTATTGATGCAGGTTATCCTGAAAAAAGAATAAGCGATATTGTTGCGCAAAGTCATTCGCCATTAATATTATTTAGCAATAAATCTATTAACAAGAACATTAATAATCATTCAGAAGAAATTATTAGCGTTGATGAGATTTCATCTATTGAAACCGCCGACAGGCAACCCATTCATCTTTCAGCCAATGCGGTCGCATATGTTATTTTCACCTCTGGCACCACCGGTAAGCCTAAAGGCGTAGAGATTGAGCATCATTCGCTGTGGAATATTATTGATTGGCATAATCGACAATTCGCCATGCAGGCGGATTGCCGCTCAAGTTTGATTGCCGGTATCGGCTTTGACGTCGCGCAATGGGAAATTTGGTCGGTGCTAACCAGCGGCGCAACGCTGTATTTGCCCGAAGAAGAGCAGCGCTTACAACCTGCTGCCTTGCTGGATTTCTTTGCCGCCAAGCAGCTTACGCATGCTTTTGTGCCGACGGTGCTGGTGCCTGATATTGTCAGCTTGCCACAGCCCAGCAACCTGGCGCTGCGTTACCTGTTTACCGCCGGTGAAAAGCTGGCACCGGTGGATTTAACGGCGCTGCGCTGCCCGCTGATCGATTATTACGGCCCAACCGAAGCGACCATTTTTGCCACCTGGAACCGGGTGAGCAGTGCCACACCCGCATCGGAGGCAACGATTGGTCATCCGGTGGCTGACACGGAAATATTTATTCTGGACGAACAACTGCAACCGGTGCGTGGCGATCAGCCGGGCGAACTGTTCATCAGCGGGCGCTGTTTGGCACGCGGTTATCTGCATAATCCGCAGCTTAGCGCAGAAAAATTCCTGCAACCGCCTCAGTTTGATGGCAAACGGCTCTACCGCAGCGGCGACCGCGCACGTTGGCTGCCTGACGGGCGCATCCAATTTCTTGGCCGGTTGGACGATCAAATCAAGATCCGCGGTAATCGCGTCGAACTGGGGGAAATAGACAGTGTGATCCGGCAAGTCGCGGGGGTAAAAAATGCAGTGACGGTTATCACCGAACCTGAAAATGCCATCGATAAAAAGATCGTTGCTTTCCTGGTCGCCGCAGATGGCGATCCCACTTTACTCAATCGCGTAAAATCACAGTTAAAAAACACGCTGCCCGCTTACTTTCTCCCCTCAGACTATTCACTCCTCTCGCGGCTCCCCATCAATGCGAACGGTAAAACGGATAAAGCGGCACTATTGGCCGATTATGTCGTCACTCAGCCGAGCACCGATGGCGTACCGCTTGATGAACCGCAAGAAAAACTCGCCGCGATATGGCGCGATCTGCTGGGGCTGCAACAGATCGGCGCTGATGACAACTTCTTTGATATTGGCGGTCATTCCCTGTTAGCCGCAAAATTAGCCACCGCCATCGCCGAACAGCTTGGGCTAAAAGCCTATGTGCGCGATATTTATGACTACCCCACCGTCGCCGCGCTAACGCAGGCGCTGGCGGAACGCGCCGGCCATGCGCAACCCAAGGTGGACAGCGAACCGGTGCGTGCCTTGCAAGACGATGTTTACCTTCCTGCCGACGTACACATCAACCCACAGTTCGATCCGCGCCAGCTCAGCCATCCGCGCGCAATCCTGCTGACCGGTGCCTCCGGTTTTGTCGGTTCCCATCTGTTAGCAGAACTGCTATCCACCGGTCAGGCGGCTATTTACTGCCTGGTGCGCAGCCCGACCGCTGAGCTTGCCCAATCACGCCTGGATGATGTTTTACAGCGTTACCACATCCCCCTGAGCGCCGAGCAACGCAGCAGAGTGCATCTGGTGCCCGGTAACCTGGCAGAACATCACTTCGGTTTGAACGAGGCGCAATATCAGGCGCTCAGCCAGCAGATTGATTGCATTTATCACTCAGCCAGCGCGGTGAACTTCATCCAGCCGTATTCGTATATGAAGCGCGATAACGTGCAGGGCTTGAGCGAAGTCATTCGTTTTGCTGCCCACCAACGAACCAAACCGTTACTGTTGCTCTCTACGATCTCCGTCTACAGCTGGGGGCATTTACATACCGGTAAAGAAGTGATGTTAGAGAGCGATGACATCGATCAGAACCTGCCCGCAGTCATTACTGATATTGGTTACGTACGCAGCAAATGGGTCATGGAGAAAATTGCCGATCTGGCCGCGCAACAAGGGCTGCCGCTGATGACATTTCGCTTAGGCTATGCCACCAGCCACAGCCAAACCGGCGTCAGCGCCAGTTATCAATGGTGGGGGCGATTAGTCTCAACCTGTCTGCGTAGTGGCACCGTACCTGACCTGCGCAATTTACGCGAAGGGTTGACGACCGTGGACTACATGACGCGCGCGATTGCTCACATCAGCCGCAACCCACAGGCACTCGGGCAAAAATTTAATCTGATCCATGAGCGGCACAACAACCTGACGCTGAAGCAGTTTTTCCAACGGCTTGAGCAATATTTTGGCTATCAGTTCCAATGGATGCCGTTCCATGAATGGCGCGCCCAATGGGAACACGACAAAGACGCGCCCTTGTATCCGTTACTCAGCCTGTTCCGCGATAACATGGTCAATGGCCAATCGACGGTAGAGCTGTATCAAGATACCTATCAGTGGGATTGTCGCAACGTGAAGCAGTTTCTGGCCGGTAGCGGTATTGAGGAACCCCGTTTCACCCAGCAGGAATTGGTGAATTATCTAACAAATTCAATAGGGCATGTTCCGTCCTCAGTGCCTGCATAATAGTTTTAGGGGCCGCGTAAGGCTCACCATACAGGCAACTCGTCCGTTTTATCTTGGGGCGAAAACGCTCGCCCCAAGCTGGCTTACTGCACCGTCAACGCCTGCAGTAAACTTTCCAACGGGTATACCGCCGCAATCACCAGCTCATCACGCACCTGCGCCGCGGCATCCAATTGCGCTTGCGCGTGCGCCGCTTCGGCTTTGCTGAGCGGTGTATTCTGCTGCCAACGCTCCAATAGCGTCAGCCCCAGCGTAGACAGTGCGCCAATATCCTGCGCCACAGGCGCTAACGCTTTCATCTGCGCATGACCGGCAATCAACGCATTCACCGACGTACCGTTACGTTGCCAACGCAGCAGAGGTGCGCGCAACGCCTCCGCCGCCGCACGGTTATGTCGATCGTTGAGCAACGTCGCTACCTGTGATGCCATATCGCGCACCACGCCGCTTTCTGGCGGCAGCGCATCGACAAAGCGGTTAAGGGGTTCAAACTGATGATAATTCCCGGCTTTAAACTTCAGATGTTGGCGAGTGTAGTAGTGCCCCGGCTCCAGCGCCTCCGCCAAAATTTGTAGCGGCATGATATTGACGCTATTAGCAAGGCGGGTGAACTCGCGCGCGGTTTGCGCATGCTGTTGTAACCCCACCGACACCACCGACCAGGCATCCACCGCCGCCAAGCGCCGGTACATGTTGTTCTCATCCGTCACGTCCTGCGCTGACCATAGACGCTCCGCCACGGCAAAAGTACGCGGCCACAGCTTGAGATCGAGCAATGGCGCACGCACGTTTTCCGCCCACAGCGCCGCTTCCCCCCCGCGAATATTGGCACGCTGCTTGGCATCCGGCACCACCGGCAAGGTACCCGCCGGTATCGACGCCAGTTTCTGGCCGTGGGTCGGATAACGTACATTGCCCACCCGCGTATAACCGCTCAAGCTCTCCTTTTGCAGCGTCAGCACCGGGCGCGTTTCCCCCATCCAACTGTCGACGCGGAAGGTCACGCGATCCGGCGCCAGCCAAACAATCTCCTGCACCGCCCGCCGCGATTTACCGTTAAAATCGATAAAGCCGCGCCATCCTTGCTGGCCTTCGATCAACGTGAAACTGCCCTCAACCGGGCTGCCCTTCAACCGCGGCATGCTAAATTGCCAACTCTGCGCCTGTTCACCCTCGCTCACCGTGCTATCGACGCTGAGCGGCTGCGGCAGGATCTCATTGCGGTAGTGATAAGCCGTGCTTTGCGGTTGATCGAGGTAGAAACCGGTAGAGAGTATGCCCTGATACCCTTCCTGAGCGCTGGCGCCCAGCGAGTCAGGCCCTTGCCATGACTGGATCACAATGGATCGCGGCAGTGATGGATGATAAATTTCATCCCAGCCGACCATCCGCCGCTGGTGTTTTTCGAGGATCTGCTCAACCCGCTGGTTGAACCAAGCTTGCAGCGCTTGGGTATCCGCCAACTGATGCCGCTGCATCAACGCCTGTACCGCTTTAGACTGTTTCCATTGGGTAGCGTCCACTTCATCCCCACCGATATGCACATAAGGATCGGGGAAGATCGCCGCCACTTCACCGATAATGGCGTCAATAAACTGATAAACCTGCTCATTGCTCGGATCCAACGTCGGTTGATGTACGCCCCACTCCCGCTCCATCGTATAGGGGCCCGGCGCACTCATCAGTTCAGGATAGGCCACCGCAATGCTGGAAGCATGCCCCGGCAAATCGATTTCAGGCACCACGCGAATGCCACGCGCTGCCGCATACGCCACCACCTGTTGCATCTGTTCGCGGCTATAAAACTGCCCGTCGCTGGCCAACTGTTGCAGCTTCGGATAATGCACAGACGCGAAACGCCATCCCTGATCGTCGGTCAAATGCCAGTGAAAAACATTCAGCTTGGCGGCGGCCATGCCGTCTAACTGGCGTAAGATATCGCTCACCGGCAGGAAATGGCGCGCCGAATCGAGCAGCACGCCGCGCCATGGGAAGCGCGGCTCGTCGGCGATCGCTACCAGCGGCAGGAAGGTATTTTCCGCATCGGTTTGTAACAATTGCAGCAGGGTTTCCATCCCGCGTAGCGCACCAAAGCGGGTATTGGCGTGTAATGTCACCCCCTGCGGCGTCACCGCCAGTTGATAACGTTCATCACTGTCCGGCTGCGGTTGTGCGGCGACCGGATGTTGGATGGTAATTTCAATGGTTGCACCGCCCGGCGTCGCCGCAGGCGCTAAAATCCAGCCGGTCTGTAATTCAATACGTTGCCGCCAATTGGCTATCGCATCCGTTAAATCGTCCCCTTGTACCCGGATGTTCAACCGGTGATCCAACCGCAGCTTGCCCTGCGGCTGAGTGATGTCCACCTGCTGCGGCCATGGCATCAGCGGCAAGTCGCCCGCAGGCTGCGCCAGTGCACCGAGTGAAAATAATAGCGATGAAGCCAGTAACGTATAACGGTAAGCTCTATGCATTGGAAATTCCTCAAAAAATAACAATAAAAACAACCAATGCGCTAGATAAAGACCGAGTGGCGGGCAGAAGTCCAACCACGGCGATAAAAAGGGGGGATTGATCACACGTCGGCGTCAAACAGAAGTGAACTCAGCAACCATTGCAAATGGGCGCGGCATGCCACGCCCCTACGATGAGAAACCAGCACACCACCCAACATAACCGCCATCGCCGCCACCGGACATACCAAACCACATCCAGCACCACCGTGTTGACCGTAGTGGCCGGGCATGCCCGGCCTGTATTCCGGTACCCAACAGCCAACCGGGCGCGGCATGCCACGCCCCTACGATGAGAAACCAGCACACCACCCGAGATAACCGGCATCGCCGCCGGGCGCATCGAATCACACCACACCACCGTGTTGACCGTCGTGGCCGGACATGCCCGGCCTGTATGTATGCAAGTAGGAAGTCAGCGGCGTCGAGCACACGATCGCCTGACGATGTGCAGGACGCAGCGTGCCACGCCCCGACGAGGTAACCCGGATGTCATCTGCCAACGCGCGGATCGTTTCGGCAAGGCGGCGATCCTGGCTAGCATCAAGATCCTTTTGGGAAAATGCGCTATTCTGACGGCACCTACATGCGATGAATTTTGCGCCTTACAGACTAAACGATAAAAAAACCATGCAAAACCGGCTGACAATCAAGGACATCGCCCGCCTGAGCGGCGTTGGCAAATCCACCGTATCACGCGTCTTGAACCACGAAGGCAGCGTGAGCCCACACACCCGCGAACGGGTGGAAGCGGTGATCCGTCAGCAGGGTTTTACCCCGTCGAAATCGGCACGTGCCATGCGCGGCCAGAGCGACAAAGTGGTCGGCATCATCGTGTCCCGTCTCGATTCCCCATCGGAAAATCAGGCCGTGCGCACCATGCTGCCGCTGTTGTATCAGCAAGGTTATGATCCCATCGTGTTGGAAAGCCAGTTCGAGGCCCGGCTGGTACAGGAACATTTGCACGTACTGGCGCAACGCCACGTTGACGGCGTGATCCTGTTTGGCTTTACCGGTCTGAGTGCCGAGATGCTGCATCCGTGGCAGGATAAAATGGTAGTCATGGTGCGGGAGTACGAAGGGTTTTCCTCGGTCTGTTATGACGACGTTGGCGCAGTCAACCTGTTGATGGATAGGCTACGTTACCAAGGCCACCAGCACATCAGTTATCTGGGCGTACAGCAATCGGACGCCACCACCGGACAGCGCCGCTATCAAGCCTATCTCGATGCCTGCCAGCGCCATCATCTCGTGCCTCATGCAGCGCTAGGCGAGCTTAGCTACCAGAGCGGCTTCCAACTGGCAGCAGAGGCGATCGGCGAACAGACCGATGCGCTGATTTGCGCGTCGGACAGCATTGCGCTCGGCGCCATCAAGTACCTGCAACAACAGCAAAACGCCTCGATTCAGGTGTGTGCCATTGGTAACACTCCGCTGCTCAGCTTCCTGTTCCCTGAAACGCTGTCGGTGGAATTCGGCTATGGCAGTGCCGGGTTGCAAGCCGCACAACAGTTGCTCGGCCAGCTTAACGGCGAACAGGGCATTCGGCGTATTCTGGTTCCCAGCCAACTTTCCTGATTAAAAAACCCGCTATTTTGATGTTTTGTGATCGATGCCCCAATCTGGGAACGTTCCCATTTCATAAAAAAAGCGGAATGACTAAGCTTTGATCAATTACACAACTCACCTCTGCGCTCTGCCATAAAAAAGGTATTCATAATGAGTAAAGTCAACCAGCAGGATATTGACCGCCTGATCGCGTTGGTGGGCGGCCGTGACAATATCGCGACCGTCAGCCACTGCATTACCCGGCTCCGTTTTGTGCTGAACGACCCCGCCAAAGCCAGCCCGAAAGAAATCGAAACGCTGCGCATGGTCAAAGGCTGTTTCACCAATGCTGGTCAATTTCAGGTGGTGATTGGCCCAGAAGTGGGTGATTACTATCAAGCGTTGATCGCCAGCGCCAACGTCAGTGAAGCCGGTAAAGAACAGGCTAAGGTGGCAGCGCGGCAAAATATGACCTGGTTTGAGCGCGCCATTTCGCACTTCGCGGAGATCTTCTTCCCGCTGCTGCCCGCCCTGATCAGCGGTGGTTTAATCCTCGGCTTTCGTAACGTTATCGGTGACATCCCGATGTCAGACGGCCAAACGCTGGCGCAATCCAGTGCCGGTTGGAAAACCGCTTACGACTTCCTGTGGTTACTCGGCGAAGCGATCTTCATGTTCCTGCCGGTAGCCATCTGCTGGTCAACGGTGAAGAAAATGGGCGGCACGCCGGTGCTGGGCATCGTGCTTGGCGTTACCTTGGTGTCACCGCAGTTGATGAACTCTTATCTGCTCGGCCAACAGGTGCCGGAGATCTGGAACTTCGGCTGGTTCACCATTGAGAAAGTGGGCTATCAGGCACAGGTGATCCCGTCGATCCTCGCGGGTATCGCACTCGGCTGGATCGAAACCCGGCTGAAAAAGATCGTACCGGATTACCTCTATCTGGTGGTGGTGCCGGTCGTTTCACTGCTGCTGGCGGTCTTCCTGGCGCATACGCTGATCGGGCCATTCGGCCGCATGGTGGGTGACGGCGTGGCCTGGGCGGTGAAATCGGTCATGACCGGCAGCTTTGCGCCGATTGGTGCCGCGTTGTTCGGTTTCCTGTACGCGCCGCTGGTGATTACCGGCGTGCATCAAACCACCTTAGCCATCGATATGCAGATGGTACAAAGTATGGGCGGCACGCCGGTATGGCCGATTATCGCGCTGTCGAATATTGCACAGGCCTCTGCGGTGCTGGGCATCATCATCATGAGCCGCAAGGCGAACGAACGCGAGATTTCCGTCCCCGCCGCCATTTCCGCCTACCTTGGGGTGACGGAGCCGGCGATGTACGGCATCAACTTGAAATATCGTTTCCCGATGCTGTGCGCGATGATCGGTTCCGCCTGTGCTGGGTTGATCTGCGGGCTTGATGGCGTAATGGCTAACGGCATTGGCGTCGGCGGCCTGCCGGGGATCCTATCGATTAAACCGCAGTTCTGGATGGTGTTCTCGCTGGCAACGCTGGTGGCGATCGTTATCCCGCTACTCCTCACCATTTTGGTTTATCGGCGTAAAGCGCGCCGGGGCGAACTGCCGGTTTAACGCGCGTTACGCAAAATGTAGGGGCCAGGCATGTCTGGCCCGCTGTCACAGTCAAAAGGTATTCTGTTATGAGCATTTCCCTCCCTTGGTGGCAAAACGGTGTCATCTACCAAATCTACCCGAAAAGTTTTCAAGACAGCACCGGTAACGGCTATGGCGATCTGGCCGGCGTCACTCAACGGCTGGACTATTTGCAAGAACTGGGTATTGACGCTATTTGGCTGACGCCGGTCTATGTGTCACCGCAGGTGGATAACGGCTATGACGTCGCCGATTACTGTGCCATTGATCCGGCGTACGGCACCATGGCGGATTTTGAACAATTGGTGGCCGCGGCGCATCAGCGTAACATCCGCATTGTGATGGATATGGTGTTCAACCATACCTCGACGGCGCATCCGTGGTTCCAGGCAGCACAAGATCCCGAGCATCCTCATCGTCAATTTTACATTTGGCGCGACGGTAACCAGCAAGCCGCGCCTAATAACTGGCGCTCCAAGTTCGGCGGGCAAGCGTGGCAATGGCATGCTGAAAGCGGCCAATATTATCTGCACCTGTTCGCTACCGAGCAGGCGGATTTGAACTGGGAACACCCGCCGGTACGCGAAGAATTGAAGAAAATCTGCCACTTCTGGGCCGACAAAGGCGTTGACGGCCTGCGCCTCGACGTGATCAATCTGGTGTCCAAGCAACAGAATTTCCCGGACGATGCGCACGGTGACGGCCGTCGTTTTTATACCGATGGGCCACGCATTCACGAGTTTCTTCAGGAGATGAGCCGCGAGGTGTTCCAGCCGCGCGGTCTGATGACCGTGGGTGAAATGTCATCCACCACGCTGGAACACTGCCAGCGCTATGCCGCGAGCGGCGGCGAAGAGTTGTCGATGACCTTTAACTTTCATCATCTAAAAGTGGATTACGCCAACGGCGAAAAATGGACGCTGGCCGCACCGGATTATGTGGCGCTGAAAGACATTTTCCGCCATTGGCAGCAAGGTATGCACAATCGGGCGTGGAACGCCCTGTTCTGGTGTAACCACGATCAACCGCGCATCGTTTCCCGTTTTGGTGATGAAGGCGAACTGCGTGTTCCTGCCGCCAAGATGCTGGCCATGGTGCTACACGGTATGCAAGGCACACCTTACATCTATCAGGGTGAAGAGTTGGGCATGACCAACCCCGGCTTCACCCACATTGAGCAGTATCGCGATGTAGAAAGCCTGAACATGTTCGCCGAACTGCGGGCGCAAGGGAAAACGGAGGCACAAATGTTGGCGATTTTGGCCTGTAAATCACGCGATAATGGCAGAACGCCGATGCAGTGGAGCAACGCCACGCACGCCGGTTTTACCCAAGGTACACCGTGGATCGCCTGCGCCGAGAATTATGCACACATCAACGCCGAAGCCGCGCTGGCAGACACCGATTCGGTGTTTTACAGCTATCGGCACCTGATTGCATTGCGTAAACAGTATCCAATACTGACCCACGGCGATTATCAGGATTTAGCGCCTGAACATCCGGCGCTGTGGTGCTATCAACGCCGTTGGAACGGTCAACGCTTGTTGGTGGTCGCCAATCTCAGCGGTGAGCCGTTGGACTGGCAAGCAGCAGACGTAATCGCTAGCGACCTGTGGCGTTTGCTGAACAGCAATTACGCCGACGCCCCTGCATTGCCACAGGCCAGCACATTACGCCCATTCGAAGCCACGTGGTGGTTGCTGGACGCGTAATGCCCAACGCCGATGATGGGTGATGCCGCCGGGTATACCGTATCACCAATGCCCACCGTAGTGGCCGGGCATGCCCGGCCTGCATTCCGGTACCCAGCAGCCAATCGGGCGCGGCGTGCCATGCCCCTACGATGGGAAGCCAACACACCACCCAAGATAACCACCATCGCCAAACCACATCCCGAACCATCAATGCCCACCGTAGTGGCCGGGCATGCCCGGCCTGCATTCCGGTACCCAGCTGCCAACCGGGCGCGGCGTGCCACGCCCCTACGATGGGAAGCCAACACACCACCCGAGATAACCGCTATCACCGAGCGCATCCTGCCCCGAATATCGATCGCCCTCACATTTTGCCAAATTATTTTTTTGTCGGATTTTTTATTCAACCCGCGAATTATAAGGGCTGAACTCATGCGCGAAATTTACGTTTGTACAGCGAAGCAACCGTCACCAAAATTCCTTGTCCTATGTCAAAAAACACACGGCAACACCCATATATAGTGCACTGGTAAAGTAATTTAACTATATGTAGTAGTTATCCACATAATCATCCACACCCCGCCGCAGCCCTTGTGCGTTACGGTATTGCCCTGTGGATAAGCCCAACAACGGGCATAACGCTTCCGAGCGGAACGAGGAGTAACAACGTGAAACCAGTAGTGATTAAACGGGACGGCTGTCAGGTTCCTTTTGACGAGGCACGCATCAAACAGGCAATCGAACGCGCGGCCAAGGCGGCCGGCGTGACCGATAGCGATTACTGCTGCCGCGTCGCCCGCGTGGTCGCTCAACAAATGGAACAACAGCAGCGCGTTGATATTCATGATATTCAGCAGGCGGTCGAGAACCAACTGATGGCCGGGCAGTACAAGCAACTGGCACGCGCCTATATTGAATATCGGCACGATCGCGATGTGTCACGCGAACTACGCGGTCGCCTGAATCAAGAGATCCGCGGCTTGGTAGAGCAAAGCAACGTGGCACTGCTGAACGAAAACGCCAATAAAGACAGCAAAGTGATCCCCACCCAGCGCGACTTGCTTGCCGGGATCGTGGCCAAACATTACGCCAAACAGCACATCTTGCCGCGTGATGTGGTACTGGCGCATGAGCGCGGCGAGATCCATTACCACGATCTCGATTACGCCCCGTTCTTCCCGATGTTTAACTGTATGCTGATCGATCTGAAAGGCATGCTGACCAACGGTTTTAAAATGGGCAATGCGGAAATTGAGCCACCGAAGTCGATTTCCACCGCCACTGCCGTCACCGCACAGATTATCGCGCAAGTCGCCAGCCATATTTATGGCGGTACGACCATCAACCGCATTGACGAAATTCTGGCACCGTTCGTTAGCGAAAGTTATCGCAAACACCAACAAATCGCGGCGCAATGGCAGATCCCCAATGCGGACGAGTACGCCATGGCTCGCACTGAAAAAGAGTGCTACGACGCGTTCCAATCGCTGGAATATGAAGTGAATACGCTGCACACCGCCAACGGCCAGACGCCGTTTGTGACCTTTGGTTTTGGCCTTGGCACCAGTTGGCAATCACGCATGATCCAGCAAGCGATCCTGAACAATCGCATCGCTGGCCTGGGCAAAAAACGCAAGACGGCGGTGTTTCCAAAACTGGTGTTCGCTATCCGCGACGGGCTGAATCACCAATACGGCGATCCTAACTACGACATCAAGCAATTGGCATTGGAGTGCGCCAGCAAGCGCATGTATCCCGATATTCTTAACTACGATCAAGTCGTCAAGGTGACCGGTTCATTCAAAACGCCAATGGGTTGCCGCAGCTTCCTCGGCACCTACGAGGAAAATGGCGAGCTGGTGCATGACGGCCGTAATAACATTGGTGTCATTAGCCTTAACCTGCCGCGCATCGCCTTAGAAGCCAACGGGAACGAAAGCCGCTTCTGGTCACTGCTGGATGAACGCTTGTTACTGGCGAAGAAAGCCTTAATGACGCGGATTGCCCGCTTGCAAGGGATTAAAGCGCGCGTTGCACCGATCCTGTATATGGAAGGCGCCTGCGGCGTTCGCCTCCAACCTGACGATGACATCGCCGAGATCTTCAAAAATGGTCGCGCCTCGATTTCTCTGGGCTATATCGGCATGCATGAAACCATTAACGCGCTATATCGCCAAGGCACTCATCTCTATGACGATGCTGCGCTGCGTGCCAAAGCAATCGCCATCGTCGAACGCCTGCGTGCCGCCACCGAAAACTGGAAAGATGAAACCGGCTACGGTTTCAGCCTGTATAGCACCCCAAGCGAAAACCTGTGCGACCGCTTCTGCCGTCTGGATACCGCTGATTTCGGCGTGGTGCCCGGCGTCACCGACAAAGGCTATTACACCAACAGTTTCCACCTCGACGTGGAGAAGAAGGTTAATCCTTACGACAAGCTGGACTTCGAAGCGCCCTATCCGCCATTGGCCAACGGCGGTTTCATTTGCTACGGCGAGTACCCCAATTTGCAACACAACCTCAAAGCGTTAGAGGACGTGTGGGATTACAGCTACAGCCGCGTACCGTATTACGGCACCAACACGCCGATCGATGAGTGCTATCAATGCGGTTACACCGGCGAGTTCGACTGCACTAGCAAAGGTTTTACCTGCCCGAAATGCGGCAACCATGACGCGGCCAACGTGTCGGTGACCCGCCGGGTGTGCGGCTATCTCGGCAGCCCGGACGCGCGGCCATTCAACGCCGGTAAACAAGAAGAAGTGAAACGCCGGGTGAAACACCTGAACAACGGGCAGTTGGGGTAACACCCCCCACCGCATCCGGGTTTACCTCACGCAACATGCGGTGAGCGCCCCCTGCTCGCCGCCGCTCAATGCCGACTCAGCATGCTGGGCCGCTACGTTTAACAGAAGCCGTATCATGAATTATCACCAGTACTATCCTATCGATGTGGTCAACGGCCCCGGCACACGCTGCACGCTGTTCGTCGCAGGTTGCGTTCATCAATGCCCCGGTTGTTATAACAAAAGTACCTGGCGGGTGAACTCCGGTCAGCCCTTTACCGTACAACTGGCGGATCGCATCATTGCCGATCTCAATGACAGCCGTGTTCCCCGTCAGGGGCTGTCGCTGTCAGGTGGCGATCCCTTGCATCCGGCCAATCTGCCGACGATATTACTCTTAGTGCAACGGGTGCGCGCCGAATGCCCGGGTAAAGATATTTGGTTATGGACGGGCTATACGCTGGATGAACTGGACAGCGCACAAATGCAGGTTGTCGATTTAATCAATGTGTTGATTGATGGCAAGTTCGTTGAGGATTTAAAAGACCCGGCGCTGATCTGGCGCGGCAGCAGTAATCAGGTAGTGCATAAACTGCGTTAGTGAGTGCTTGGTTAAAGGCCGATACAACATATTGTGAATAGAGTCTGGCGACCCGATACGGGTAAAGGAGTAAGCGTATCCGGGATTATCGCCGGTTGATTTGTGTTAAATCCGTGCAGGGGTATGATAGGACGTGGCCTTTACCGGCCAAGGATAACAGGAGGTTAACGCATGGACGACAACGAAAACCGCGCTTATCATCGCCCCATCTGGGATGACAACGGCCGCTTTCATTACGAAATCACTCCCCAGCCGAAAGAAAACAATTTCGTGGCGGTTTGCCTCAAGCCGCCGGTAAAAGTGATCCCGGTGATTTTTATTCCGGGGGTGATGGGGTCAAACCTGAAAAATAAGAACAGTGAGGTCTGGCGGTTCAGCGCTTTGTCGCTTAAAAAGTGGCTATTTGCCAGCCCAGAGAAAAGGAAATTTCTACTGGATACGAAGACCACGATGGTGGATGACCGTGGTGAAATTGTTAACGACGGAGCCGATGGCAAAAAATTCCCCTCACGGCGCGAGCGCGGATGGGGATGCGCGTTTTACAAGAGCTACGGGAAAGCGCTCGACCGGCTGCAGTACCTGCTCAACGACGACGATATCCTGATGGATAATTACTTCCGGGAAGAACAACAGCAAACGGCGCGGCAGCGTTTTACCAGCGTCAGGATAGGCGATGAATCGGCGGAACAGGTACTGACCGAAGAAGAAACAGCACACGGCCACCGTTTTTTATACCCGCTGCACGTTTTTGGCTATAACTGGCTGCAATCCAATGCAGACTCGGCGACGCTGCTGGGGGCCTATATCCGTAAGGTGCTGGTGGGTTATCACGGCCGTCTGGCGGTGAACAAGGTCATTCTGGTCACCCACTCGATGGGGGGGCTGGTTGCCCGGCACTACTCGGAGAACATGAACGGCCAGGACAATATTCTGGGGATAGTGCACGGCGTGATGCCGGATCTCGGTTCGCCGACGGCCTACCGGCGCATGAAAACCGGTGAGCGGGGCATTACCGGCATATTTATCGGGGATAATGCAGAAAAGCTGATGCCGGTGCTGGCGCAGTCCCCCGGCCCGCTACAGCTGCTGCCGGGCAGGGCCTATGGCCCGGGCTGGCTGAAGATCGAGGGCAGCAGCACCCGTATGTCCCTGCCGGTAGAAGACCCGTATGAAGAGATATACCTGAACAAAACAGCCTGGTGGCGGCTGTGTGAGCAGGATTTGCTGCTGGGTGATACAGACAGAGAGTGGACGGCTTTTGTTAAGCGGATAAAGTACCCTGTTAAAAAATTCATTGAAGCGTTGAACGGTAAATACCATCCACAGACCTGGCTGTTTTACGGTGCCAGTGCAGGTAATCCATCGGATGCGTTATTAACGTGGCAAGAACGGCCGGTTCTGCGCCCGGTGCCAGTGATGGGCTATCCAGACCTGCCCTCACCAAGCTACCGGTATGATGCTGGGAAAACCTTTGAGCTGATTTCCGCCGGGACACCCGGCGACGGCACGGTGCCGGTCACGGCCATCCGAACCACGTCTCCCCGAATTCGTGGGCTACTGGCGACCGATGTTGACCACGAGAAGGCTTATGCCGTTGACCCCGCGGATCGTTCCCGCTCGGTGTACAGCGATCTGTCAGATGCCCTGATGTTCACCGTGCGTTCGGTGGTGAAAATCGTGCAGCAGGTGCCAGCACCATGAAAAAATTCCCGCTTCCCCTACTTATCCCACTGGCGATGCTGCTGCTGGCAGCCGGATTCTATATTCACAACTATGTGACGTTTGTGCATACGCCGCCGGCGTTAACCGACAAGGAAAAACGTATGGTCGATACCCTGTTTGCCACCACCAAAACCCAATGCGTCGGACGCTATGTGTTTGAGGTGCCCACCTCCTTTGAAAATACCCTGACAGATAGCGCTCAGATTAATGAGGTCAATATCAGCAGCAAACGGCTCTACCGTCCGGCCTTTGAACAGCGTATCCGCCTGCGGGAGCAAGAGCTGAAAAACAGCCATACGGTTGACCCGATGGATCAGCCTTT
The DNA here is from genome assembly GCF_050268245.1 of Serratia sp. NPDC078593. Taxonomy (NCBI): domain Bacteria; kingdom Pseudomonadati; phylum Pseudomonadota; class Gammaproteobacteria; order Enterobacterales; family Yersiniaceae; genus Serratia; species Serratia sp. NPDC078593. The sequence goes on from NZ_JBNNGK010000001.1 coordinate 314,581, forward strand.
TCTCAAGCAAGTGTACCGGCTGAGTGAGAACGCGATAATATTTGACCGTAATAAAAATGAAAGTGAGGGAGGTGTATCCCGCATTCTGGAGGGGCACCTGTACGTTAACGGGGTAGCGTTTATCCTCAGTCAGGAGATTATCGATTTATCTGATCCTAAGTATCAAAAAGATAAGGAAGATTTTATCAGGGCCGGTGTCAGTGCCGTTTCTCTTAACACCAAACCGTCAAAGCTGGCGGAACTACAGGATTTAATGTCCCGCCTGAGCGGGCGACAAGACGATGAAATCCCGACGCAGCCGGGAACCTGTATTTCGCAAGGATTTATCCGCGACGGAAACGCGAAGCCGCAGGAGGATATTACCTTCGTCTACCCGCATAACTCGGTCTTTTCTTTTGTTGTCTGGAGCAATAACGCCTTAAAAGAAAGCACAAGCATGTTGGAGCGAAGCGGTGAAATTCAGTCTTATCTGACGCAGGTCAAAGCCCGGACGCTGCGCAAAGGGAAAACACAGATAGCGGGCTTTGAGGCCAGCGAATGGCTGGCCACCGCGCCGTCAGAAAAAAAACCCGCGCATCCGTCCGGACAACTACTTTTCAACGCCATCGCTAATGAGAAAACAGCGGACTTCGGGCATCCTAATCTTGACCTGACATTAAATAATTATGACTTACCCCCGCCAGCTTACAGTGATGCCGAACTGGTGGAAATATGGGATCGTATCACCCGTTCTTTCCGTATCCGACACCAGGCGTTCTGAGGGAATATCCTGACGCGCGGAAAGGTCACCTTTCGCTCACGCAAACCGGATGACAGTCGTCCATTAGCGGCAACAAAACAGGGTGATGGGGCACCGTGCAAGCTGGCTACACTGTGCCCTTTTATGCTCCCCCAGCAATCAGGTTGAAGGCCAATACAACGCATTATGGATGGAGCCTGACGCCCAGAGGTGGAGAAGGGAACGTGGCCTTTAGCGGCCAAGGATAACAGGAGGTTAACACATGGACGACAACGAAAACCGCGCTGACGGTGACAATGCAGGCAATCCGTCCGACGCATTTCTGACGTGGCAAGAACGGTCGGTTCTGCGCCCGGTCACAGCGATCCGGACCACGTCTCCCCGAATTCGTGGGCTACTGGCGACCGATGTTGACCACGAGGGCGCCTATGCCGTTGACCCCGTGGATCGCTCCCGCTCGGTGTACAGCGATCTGTCAGATGCCCTGATGTTCACCGTGCGGTCGGTGGTGAAAATCGTGCAGCAGGTGCCAGCACCATGAAAAAATTCCCGCTTCCCCTGCTTATCCCGCTGGCGATGCTGCTGCTGGCAGCCGGATTCTATATTCACAACTTTGTGACGTTTGTGCATACGCCGCCGGCGTTAACCGACAAGGAAAAACGTATGGTCGATACCCTGTTTGCCACCACCAAAACCCAATGCGTCGGGCGCTATGTGTTTGATGTGCCCGCCTCCTTTGAAAATACCCTGACAGATCGCGCTCAGATTAATGAGGTCAATATCAGCAGCAAGCGGCTCTACCGTCCGGCGTTTGAACAGCGTATCCGCCTGCGGGAGCAGGAGCTGAAAAACAGCCATACGGTTGACCCAATGGATCAGCCTTTTCTCAAGCAAGTGTACCGGCTGAGTGAGAACGCGGTGATCTTTGACCGTAATAGAAATGAAAGTGAGGGAGGTGTATCCCGCATTCTGGAGGGGCACCTGTACGTTAACGGGGTGGCGTTTATCCTCACCCAGGAGATTATCGATTTATCTGATCCTAAGTATCAAAAAGATAAGGAAGATTTTATCAGAGCCGGTGTCAGTGCCGTTTCTCTTAACACCAAACCGTCAAAGCTGGCGGAACTACAAGATTTAATGTCCCGCCTGAGCGGGCGACAAGACGATGAAATCCCGACGCAGCCCGGAACCTGTATTTCGCAAGGGTTTATCCGCGACGGAAACGCGAAGCCGCAGGAGGATATTACCTTCGTCTACCCGCATGACTCGATCTTTTCCCTGTCGGTGTCCACAAATACTTATCTTGGCGATCCAAAAAGCATGCTGGAGCGGAGTCATGAAATTCAGCCCTATCTGACGCAGGTCAAAGCCCGGACGCTGCGCAAAGGGAAAACACAGATAGCGGGCTTTGAGGCCGATGAGTGGCTCAACACCGCACCGTCAGAAAAAGCCCCCAATCATCCCTCCGGACAACTGCTTTTTAACGCCATCGCTAATGAAAAAATAGTGGATTTCCGACATCCAATTATTGACCTGACATTGAGTAATCATGCCTTGCCCCCGCCAGCTTACAGTGATGCCGAACTGGTAGAAATATGGGATCGTATCACCCGTTCTTTCCGTATCCGGCACCATGCGTTCTAAGGGCTATCCCGACGAGCGGAAAGGTCACCTTTCGCTCACGCAAACCGGATGACAGCCGTCCATTAGCGGCAACAAAACAGGGTGATGGGGCACCGTGCAGGCTGCACAGTGCCCTTTTATGCTCAGAGAATATACCCCCCAATCAATCCGGTCACCACGCCGCTTAGCACCACGAGTGCGGCGGTCAGCCACAGCGCCTTCGCGGGAAACACTTTTTTCAACATCAGCAGTGACGGCAGGCTGACGGCCGGGAGCGTGATGAGCAAGGCCAATGCCGGCCCGGAAGCCATACCCGCCAACATCATGGTTTGTACGATCGGGATTTCCGCCGCGGTGGGGATAACAAACAGGCAACCCGCAATCGCCAGCGCGATAATCCACAGCAGGCTGTTATCTATCGTGCCCTCAGCATGTGGCAACAACCAAACCCGCGCCGTGCCCAGCAGCAATACCGCCGCCACATAAATCGGAATCGTTGACCAAAATAAGGCCCACAGCGCCTTCATCCAGCGGCTAAAGAACGGTTGATTTACCGCTTTCTCCCGTGGCGTAAGCGGTACATGTTGCGTGACCGGCGGCATCTCGTTGGCAGTGGCACGCTGTACCAACCAGGCAATACCCAACACCATGACAATCCCCGCCACCAGCCTAATAACGGCAAACTGCCAGCCAAGCACCAAGCCGATAAAAATCAATGTCGCTGGGTTCAATAACGGATTACCCAGCCAAAATGCCAATGCAGCGCCGCTGGACGCCGACTGCCGCCTCAATCCAGCCGCGATCGGAGCCGCACAGCAGGTGCACATCATAGCCGGTAAGGCCATCAACGACCCCAGCAGCGTGCCTGAAAAACGGGCATGCCCCAGCGTGCGCACTAACCAACTCCGCGGGATCAGCACTTGCACTAACGAACCCAGCAGCACGCCCAGCACAGCCGCTTTCCATACCGCATTGAAATACATCAGCGCATACTGCCATGCCGCCTGCCACGGGCTGGTTTGCGCATTCGCCAAAATCGATTCGCCTATCGAATGGCTATCCGCCGCCGTCAAGGCTTTCGCGTAATACGGTTGCCATTTGAGGATATACAAGCCGATGACGGCCACCAGCAGCAACAAGAACGGTTTCCACAGCGGCCACGAGCGTGTCTGGCCGTCAGGAATGGTGATGGGTTGAGACATGGGATAACCAACATAAATACAAACAATCGCACTAGCTTAGCGCGTTGTTCTTCGCACTGCATCTGTCTATCGATCAGTGCCGCTCCACCCGTGAGCACTTACTTACACCGTTACGCCCAGTATGAAAGGCTTATCCCCCTTATGCTTATCGGACGGATCGCTGCTGTCGCCAAACGATATGTCCATCACGCACGCAACGGCCCGGCTGTCACATTGTCGCGTTCTGTTACGCCATCGCGAATAGGCTCAATGGGGCACGGGCTATTCCGGTAAATCTTACCCACCTGATACTTACAAGATGTAAGTGAGTACCAACATACAGTCAGAGCATAGTCACAACGTCTGGCCTATCGTCAATGGATGGCAAAGAAGCCTTGGGTCGGCGCCCTCTCAGGCGTGATTGGGAGTGAAATAATACGAGGTTATCGCAGCATTGCGGCGTGGGGAAATTTAACGTTTTTTACTGGCACAGTATCACAATGCCCCCTTGTCGAGGGATTTAAATCTTGTCGGGTTGCGGAAATGTGATCGCAGCCGATGCGCAAGCGGCTCCATCGCTGCTCACTGGCTGCGCAGTTGGCAACAGCCAGTGAGCGCTGCGTTAGTGTGTGGCGGAATGAACGCGACGCAACTGATCGGATTCCATCACTTTTACCCCTTCCCCGGCGCTGAACGCCTGTTCCATCAGCGTTTGTGCCACATCTTTGGCGGTGATGGATTTCCATTTACCCGGTAACAAGGTGAATAATGGCTGCGCGAGGCGTTCTAACAGGCGCGGCGCCGCACGCTGCCCCAACAACATCGATGGGCGAACCAGCGTCAGACGCGGCCAACCTTGCTCTCGCAGCGCCTGTTCCATTTCACCCTTGGTGCGATTGTAAAGGAAAGTGGAGTGGACGCTCGCCCCTAACGCACTGACCACTAAGCAGTGTTGCGCCCCCAAACGGCGGCCGGTTAGCGTACTTTCCACCACCAGTGTGTAATCCACATAGTGAAAGTCGGCATCGCTGCCAGCCTGTTGGCGCGTAGTGCCCAGACAGCAGAAAACGATATCGATCGGCTTATCCAATGCGGTTAGCAGCGCAAACAGATCGGCGCCTACCGGGTTGTCTAGCTTAGCGTGCTGCGGTAGCGGTTTGCGCGTCGGCGCAATAATCTCGTTCACTTGCCGATGGGTCAGCAATAAACTCAGAAGTTCACCACCCACTAAGCCGGTGGCGCCTAAAACCAGTACCCGTGCCATACGCCCCCCGTACAGAGTTAACATTTCCCTTAAAGTATATGCCATTTAGCACGGTTACACCTTACCGTCGCGCTGAACGCACCGCGCCATACCCAGAAGCTATACCTCAAGAGTTTTTAAGTCATTTTCCTGCGTGGTTTTCCGCCTAACAATACGACGTGCTATTGCACGGATCCCGCTAAACTAAGGAGCTTGCTATGCCGTATTCCGATTTACGCAGTTATCTGACCGCACTTGAGGAGCAACAGCAACTGCTGCACATCACAGGCACGCTGATAGAGATAGCGCCCGGCTTCGGTGGGTTTCATGCCTTTGCTGGAGCGCTCAAACAGCTGAACGCCCCAATGCTGCTTTAACTGCACCAGCGCTTTGCTCAGGGGGGGCTGGGCGATGAACAACACCTCTGCGGCGGCAAATACCGATCCCTGCTCCACCACCGCGTTGAAGTAGCTGAGCGGTTTCAGTTTAAGCATTCGCGAACCCAATACAGTTTTTTGCCAAACCCCAGCGTGTTATCGGTCATTTTCACTTCCTGCAAGCTAAGCTGCCAGATCGTCGCTTTCATGACCTTTGCTACCGGAAAGCGCTGGCAGTAACGTGCGCATGCCTGCGCTTCATCTTCTCCGCTTAACGGGACAATTTCTCCACGATATTGCACCCCTTTAATCAGCGCGATAGTTTTCGGCAGGGACGCAATGGTGCCAACCACGCAGCTATTTTGTTGCATCAGTAAACCGTGGCGAGTATCGGGTTCGGTCATCAGCCACAGTGCCATGCGCTCGGCATCGAAGACGTAAAAGCAGTTGGCGCACCACATGTCGAGGCCGTTGCCCGCACATAGCGTCAAGACGTGTTGCTGGTTGAGGAAGCGAGTGATGCGATCTAAATCCGAGCTCATAAGATTCTCTTTTCTAAGCTGCCTGTACGGCAGTGAACCGTTATAGAATAGCGCCAGCCGTATGATTTTAAAACAACATATCCCTTTTTTAGTAAAAAACCCTTTTTTCAGCCGTATAACCTTAGGTATTGATAATCAATAGGTTACGCTACCGATAAAAAAAGGTTCAGGCAAGGGTAAGCCACCGGCCGTTAATTATGGAATACTCCCCACCTTCAACGATTGATTTGATAAAGGCGGCGCGGTGAAGCAGCTCACGATCTGGCACCTCTACATGCTACGTTTGCCCAGCGGGATGCTCTATACCGGCATTACAACCGATGTCACACGGCGTTTGGCGCAGCATCAGGCAGGTAAAGGGGCGAAGGCCTTACGCGGTAAAGGCGAGCTCACGCTGGCATTTCAGTGTGAAGCAGGGGATCGTTCACAAGCGTTGCGGCTGGAGTATCGTATTAAGCAATTGAGTAAAAAAGAGAAAGAGAGGCTGGTTGCACACCCGCCCCTTTCATTGACGTATTTACTGCCAGAAACTAAAACCGATTAAACGGCGCAGAATAGTCAACCAGCCCGTTGACACCGTTCAGCGCTTCTTCCGCCAGTGGATAAACCTGAAAAGCCTGCTCGGTATCTGGCCAGCGGCAGTGTAGATCGTAATCAGCAGCAGTTTTAAAGCCAAAACGCCCGTAGTAACCCGGCTCGCCCACCACCACCACGGCGGCATAGCTGAATTCGTTCAACGCATCCAGCCCTTCATAGATCAATTTCTCAGCCACCCCTTGTCGGCGCAGACTTTCTTCTACCGCCAGCGGTGCTAGCCCAACCCATTGGCGATCTTCACCCGCGACATCAACCGGGCTGAAAGCCGCATAGCCAACCACACCGCCCTCGTCGTCCGTCGCCACGATGCCTAAGGTCAACAGACCGTCTTCCCGTAATTGTTGTACCAAATCGGCTTCGTCGTCACGGTCAAAAACACGACGTAGCAGGGCATCAATCCCTGCGGCATCGACCGGGATTTCTACGCGAATCAGCATGATGCCAGCACACGGGAAGACTGCACCGTGCCCTCCTGCAAACCCGCTTCGACAAACTCGGCCAATTGCAACAACCCGATACGCAACGGCGCAGGCATGGATTCCAGTTCAAGGGCATCCATCAAATTTTTCACATATAGACCCAATTCAGTGTCCCCTTCAATCTGCAGCCGACGCTGGAAGAATAGCGTATCAGGATCCTGCTTGCGTGCCGCGACCAGAATAAGATCGTTAGCGTCACCGCTGAAGCTCACATCGGCCTGACCATGCTGGCTGACAACCAACCGTTCGTTTTCCACGGTCATAAACCAGTGTAGACCCAGATCGCGTATCTCGATCTTCAACCAACGCGCCTCAAGAAACGCCAGATCGCCATCCGCTAACGCCTGACGAAATTGCCAACTGAGTACCTGCTCCAAAACCTGACGCTGCAGAGCAAACGGCGTGAGTTTTAACGGTACGCGCAACAGCGACGGCCCTTGACGCACAATGCGTGCTCGTAGTTTTTTCAACACGGTCATTCACTCCTTTTCACTCAGACTGAAGCTATTTTGCCACATTGACACACAGCTTCATCGGTCTATATCAACAATTAGTGCAATTCACGTTTGTGACATCAAGCCTATCAATACGCCAGAAACTGCCCCAAATCAAAACCTGTTCGCCGTGGCTTCACTAAAATTGTCCACCCGTTTAAAAAAACGCCGTCGAAAGTCTCGCGCGGCAACAATTATCACAGCGTAAACTCGCTGGATCAGGATAAAACTATGGAGCTGCTTTGTCCCGCCGGTAATTTACCGGCTCTGAAAGCTGCGGTGGATAACGGTGCCGACGCCGTGTATATCGGCCTGAAAGATGACACCAACGCGCGCCACTTTGCCGGGCTCAATTTTACCGAGAAGAAGCTGCAAGAAGCCGCAGACTATGTGCACCGCCACAACCGTAAGCTGCATATTGCGATTAATACCTTCGCCCATCCAGACGGGTATGTACGTTGGCAACGCGCGGTAGACATGGCGGCACAACTGGGTGCCGATGCGCTTATTTTGGCCGATTTGGCCATGTTAGAGTACGCCGCCGAACGCTACCCGCAGATAGAACGCCACGTCTCGGTACAGGCTTCCGCCACCAATGAAGAGGCCATCCGTTTTTATCAGCGCCATTTCGCGGTGCATCGCGTGGTGTTACCGCGTGTGTTGTCGATGCATCAGGTTAAGCAACTGGCGCGCACCAGCCCGGTGCCATTGGAAGTGTTCGCCTTCGGTAGCCTGTGCATTATGGCCGAAGGCCGCTGTTATCTTTCCTCTTATTTGACCGGTGAATCCCCGAATACCGTCGGTGCTTGCTCCCCGGCTCGCTTTGTACGTTGGCTGCAAACGCCGCAGGGAATGGAATCGCGCCTGAATGATGTGTTGATTGACCGGTATCAAGAGGGTGAAAACGCCGGTTATCCGACGCTGTGTAAAGGTCGCTACCTCGTCGATGATGTGCGCTATCACGCCTTAGAGGAGCCCACCAGCCTCAATACACTGGCGTTGCTGCCGGAGTTGCTTGCCGCCAATATCGCCTCGGTGAAAATTGAAGGCCGTCAGCGCAGTCCCGCTTACGTGAGCCAAGTGGCACGCGTTTGGCGGCAGGCCATCGATCGCTGTATCGCCGATCCCGCCCGCTATCAGGCCGACGCCGCCTGGATGGACACCCTCGGCGCAATGGCTGAGGGCACCCAGACCACACTTGGCGCGTATCACCGTAAATGGCAATAGTTGGAGACTCCATGAAATATGCTTTAGGGCCGGTGCTCTACTACTGGCCAAAAACTGACATTGAGACATTTTATCAGCACGCGGTGAACAGCAGCGCGGAGATTATCTACCTGGGTGAAACGGTCTGCACCAAGCGACGCGAGATGAAAGTCGGCGATTGGCTAGCACTCGCTCAGGCTATCGCCCAATCGGGTAAACAGGTGGTGATCTCCACGTTGGCGCTATTGCAGGCGCCGTCCGAGCTGAACGAACTGAAGCGCTACGTGGAAAACGGCGAGTTTCTGATCGAAGCCAACGATCTGGGCACGGTGAATATGGCCGCCGAACGTGGATTGCCGTTTGTCGCCGGCCACGCGCTCAATTGTTATAACGCCTACACGCTACGCCTGCTACACAAGCAAGGAATGACGCGTTGGTGCATGCCCGTGGAGCTGTCGCGTGATTGGCTGGTTAATATGCTGACGCAGTGTGAAACCTTGGGCTTTCGTCATCAATTTGAGGTGGAAGTATTGAGCTACGGCTATCTGCCGCTGGCTTATTCGGCACGCTGCTTCACCGCGCGTTCAGAAAATCGTGGTAAAGATGAATGTGAAACCTGCTGCATCAACTATCCCCAAGGGCGCATGATGCGCTCGCAGGAGAACCAGCAGGTATTCGTCTTGAACGGTATTCAGACCATGAGCGGTTATTGCTACAACTTGGGCAACGAACTGCATAGCATGCAGGGCTTGGTAGACATCGTGCGCCTTTCGCCGCAGGACTTAGGTACGCTGGCGATGGTCGAGCAGTTCCGCGCCAATGAATACGGCGAAAATCCGCTCCCGTTGACCGATGATGCCGACTGCAACGGCTACTGGCGGCGCGTCGCCGGGTTGGCGTTAGTGCGCTAAACACGATGCCCCCGCACGACAGCGTCTCTTGCACTCCTTTACGATTCCCCCCGCTTACGCGGGGAACACTAATTAACTACGATAGATCGCAATATGCCCAGCGGTTTATCCCCGCTTACGCGGGGAACACTCTAAATATATCTAACTGAATTAATAGCACTTTTCCTTTGTGAAAAAATCACCAACTATCTATTAGCATCAAGAAAACATAACCAATTGAAAAATAAATTATTTATATCTTCATCCTCTACCGTATAGGCATTTCACCAAAAATCCCCCACTCACCCCGGATAAAGTGGCTTCCTACACGAGCGAATAAACGTCATTCCCTAAACCTATGCCCGACGTTTACGCAACAGATTACGCAACGCTACGCTGTTGCGGACAAAGCCGATGGCAATACCAATAGCGGTATACAGCGCTCCCAACAACAAGAGCATGGCAACATCGCCCCACACGTCACGCAACGGAATGCCCATTTGGTTAACTCCGGCAATCGCTTTGGTCGCCCAGGTAGAAGGAATCATTGAGGAGATTGCCCGCACCCAGCCTGGCATCGCCTGTAATGGCCAAATGGTGCCCGATAGATAGAACACCGGTGTGGTAATGAAAGACAGCGTCAGATAAATCATTTCTACGCTGCGTAAGCACTCGGTGACTAACTTACTTAACCCCAGCACCGCCAGTAGAAACGGGAAGGTTAACAGCAATATCTCAGGGATCGTCGCCGCCTGCCGATAACCCAGCACCCAAGGCCACAACACAAATAGCACAATCGATAAAAACAGCCAGATAGGCAGCAACGCCGACAGGCCGCCAAGGAATGCCGGTAATGAAGGTTTACCACCCGGCGCGCTTTTCAGCGCAATACTGACGCGCACGCTGGCGATTAATAATGAGTGTTGCAGCAACATGACTAACAGACCGGGGAAGATGATCGCCGCAAAGCTGATGCCCGGGTTAAACACATCTAAGGTCTGCCCCTGTATCGGTGTCAGAACCACCTGCGCTTGCTGTTCGCTAAAGCCGTTACGCAGCAATAATTCGGTGTTGTAATGGTTGAGCAACTGTTGATAAGCGGCAACCACATCTTGCTGAATCTGCCCGTTTGCCAGACGGTTGGTGGCGTCACCGAATACCGGGATGACGATATGCTCCCCATGCAGGATCTTTTTCTCCAGATTCACCGGCATGATGATAACCGCAAACAGTTCGCGCCAACCTAAATCACGTTTAGCCTCGTCCAGATTGTCATAGGTTTTGATGGCAATTTTCGAGGTCGCATCTAGCTGCCGGATTAACTGGCGGCTGGCAGTGCTATGATCTTGGTCGATCACCGCAACCGGCAAGTCCCACACCGTGCGGTTGGCATACACCATACTCATGATGCACAAAGACAGGATCAGCATCAGCCACATTGGCCGCTCCAGCATGCCAATCAGTACCCGGCAAAATGTCTGCCAATAACTTTTCATCCTGCGGCTCCCTCTTTCGCCAACCGTTTTAGCAGACGGTTACGCACCAAGAATGCGGTGACCAACGGATAAATAAGCAACAAGGCACATACGCCAAAAATCGCGCGCGCTGGCACCTGACGCAAAAACACGTCGAACATGGCGTACAGCGCATGGGTTAACGGTTCGATATTGGAAATAATCCGCGCAGGCAGTGGCATCGACAATTCTGGCACCGCCATGCCTGAGAAGGTCAGCGCAACACTGACTAAAATACCGATCAGGCTATAGGCGGTGATGGCGCTGCTGGTAAAGGTAAACAGCAGCAGACCAATACTTTGGGCGGCTATTACGTAGAAAAAACCAATCATCAGCATAAACAGCGGATTGCCGCTGACGCGGGCGTCAAATATCCCCACCAGCGCGGCAATCTCTACCATCAATAGCGTGGTAAAACACAGGGTATACGGTGCGAGCTTACCCAGCAGCGCTAGGCTAAACGGCCGTGCTTTCAACAATGATTTGCTGCGCACCAAGACGTAAATCATGCAGGTCACGACAAACAATTGCAGCAGATGAATGGTGGCGGCAAACTGTTGATAATAGATATAGCTGCCGCTGGCATTAAACAGGCTCCCGTAATTGAGCGCTACGTCAGCCAACGGTGGCAACGTTTTACCCATTTCACCGGCAATGATCGCACGGTAATTGCCGTTGGCCTCGCTAATCAATCCGCTGAAATCCTGGGTGGAATACAAACCCGCACCGTAGAATAACGCATTGTAATACAACACAATGCTTGGCTGCTTGCCTGCCAGCGCATTGGCTTCAAAATCTGGCGGCACATACAGCAGCGCATAGTCTTGCGCACTGCGTAAGCGGCGAATTGATTCATCCATGCCACCCGCATAGGCTTCAACATGGGCGTGCGAACCGGCATCCAGTTTGCGGATCAACGATTTTGATAACGGGCTGTGATCGCTATCCACCACCGATACCGGCAAATCCAGCAGTGTACCTTCCGAGAAGTTACTACCAATCAAGCCGAAAAGCAGCAGTGGAAACAGCCAGCCTAGCCAGTGAATAACCGGGCTGCGAAAGGCAATACGGCACTCACTATCGAAGGCATGGCTGAAACAACGCCACCCGGCTCTTAGTCTTTCCATTGCCATAAGGTACTCATCCCCGGGCGCAGGCCCTCGACCGGCTGAACCGGATACAGACGGACTTCGAAGGTTTTCAGGTCGAAATCACCGGTCGCACGCGTCGCGCGTTTGGTAGCGTAATCGCCCAGCGGTGCGATGTAACGCACTTCAGCCTCAATGTTGTTGTCCTTTAATGCCGGCACCCGCAGCGTAACTTTATCCCCCTTGCGCACATGGGCCAGAATATCTTCACGCAAATTGAACACGAAATACGCATCCGGTATGCGGATCAACGTCAACAAGGGGCTCGACGCATTGAGCAATTCACCCACTTCGGCCGGGATCGGCCCCACTTCGCCGTCTACCGGCGCTTTCACCTGCAGATCATCGGTCTGGGCTTTCACTTCCAGCAGGTTTTCTTCTGCTGCCCGCAGCGCCGCCGCATATTTTTGCCGCAGTTCTATTCGATCGCCATTAATCCCTTCATCCAGATTGGCTTTTGCTGCCAATACCTGCTGGTAAGCGGTATCACGCGAGCGTCGAGAGCTATCCAGTTCCGACTTAGAGATATAGCCTTTGGCCGCCACGCTCACGTTACGATCGTAATCATGTTGCGCGTTACGCAGTTCGGCTTGCGCCTGCGCCAGACTGGCACGCAGGCTGCGGATGCTCTCTTCTCGCGTACCGTTGAGCGATTGTTCGAGCTGTGCTTTGGCTTCGTCTCGCGTCGCTTGCGCTGAGCGCAGTTGCGCCATCAGCTCCGGGCTGTCGAGTTGAATCAACCGTTGCCCAGTTTTAACATCGTCCCCACGCTCCACCAGGCGTTCAATGACCCGCCCTTTGGCTTTAGATGCAACGACCACTTCCGGTGCATCCACTTCGCCCTGTAATAATAAATACTGGTTGTGCGCGCGAAATAACACCGCCATGGCGATGGCAAACACGACCAGCAACAGGGTAAATAACGTCTTTTTTTTCATGCGTCAGGCTCCCTGAACGGTTCACGGCGGGGTAAAAAAATGGTCTATCCGAAATCCCGCTTCCTGCGTTGGGGCGTAGCACGCTGCGCCCGTCAGTCTCATCATTCACTTCTGTGGGGCAAACACGATTCACCCGCAACGAATTTGGCAAAATTATTATTGTGTTATTAATCCCGCACCATCTTTATAAATCTCTAGAAAAGCCACTCCTACGCTAAGGATATCACAAGCACAGATATCCCCTTTTATAACCGTAATTTGAATTATGCTTTTAACGTTAACGAGCAGATCTCTGCACTCGCCCTTTAAGCGATGAAATTTGGCACAATGGACGAATGATATGACTGAAAATAAACTGGTACCGCTCTCGGTACTGGATCTCTCACCGATCCCGCAGGGCGCAAAACCACGCGATGCGTTCCACTGTTCTTTAGATTTAGCACAACATGCTGAAAAGTGGGGTTTCCAACGCTATTGGTTAGCGGAACATCACAATATGACCGGCATCGGCAGCGCAGCAACCTCGGTATTATTGGGTTTTCTCGCCGCAGGAACACAAACTATCCGCCTCGGTTCCGGTGGTGTGATGCTGCCAAACCATGCCCCCTTAGTGATTGCCGAACAGTTCGGCACGTTGGAATCGCTGTATCCTGGCCGTATTGATCTCGGGCTAGGCCGCGCACCCGGCACGGATCAACGCACCATGATGGCGCTGCGTCGCCACCTTTCAAGTGAAGTGGATAATTTCCCGCGTGACGTGCAGGAGCTGCAACATTACTTTGGCGAACTGCAACCGGGCCAGGCGGTACAAGCCGTACCGGGGCAGGGCCTGCATGTGCCGATTTGGTTATTGGGTTCCAGCCTGTACAGCGCCCAGTTGGCAGCCAAGTTGGGGCTACCGTTCGCATTTGCCTCACACTTCGCGCCAGATATGCTGTTCCAAGCGCTGAAATTGTATCGTGAAAACTATCAACCCTCTGAACGCTGGCCGCAACCGCATGCGATGGTGTGCGTTAACGTGGTGGCGGCCGATAGCGATCGCGATGCACGTTTCCTGTTTACCTCCATGCAGCAACAGTTCATCAATCTGCGACGGGGTTCGCCAGGCCCACTGCCCGTACCGGTTGATAACATTCACGCGTTGTGGACCGCGGGTGAACAATATGGCGTCGAACACGCGCTCAGTATGTCGATTGTTGGCGATAAAAATACCGTGCGCCACGGTTTACAAGCGCTACTGAAAGAAACTCACGCCGATGAGATCATGGTCAACGGACAAATTTTTGATCATCAAGCACGGCTCCACTCGTTTGAACTGGTTGCGCAGTTAAAAGACGCGTTACTGACAGCCTAACCCTAATGTAACGGGCGCCTTACGGCGCCCTGATGTCAATGACCATGTGTGAGACTGAGTGCTGACAGGTGCAACATGTCACGCCCCTACGGAGAAGATAGCTATATCACTTTCGCGTCTCTGATGTTATCGCTGGATCAGATAGCGAATGGTTGGCCCATCCTGCTGAATATCCAACACGCTATAGCCATGATTGCGCGCATCGAGTGGAATAGTGTTGATTGACTGCGGGCAATCGCTAATCACCTCAAGAATCTCACCCGGTTTTAACTGCGGCATTGCCTCTAGCGTTGCCACCGCCGGGTAAGGGCATGGCTCACCGAGCATATCTAAGCGGTAATCCGGCACGATCGTTTGCGATTTCATGGCACACTCCTCAAATTAACGCCCTGCGCCTGCGGTTTGGCGCGGAAAAAACGCTTTTCCCACCACAGCATGGCGACAAACGCCAGTGCCAATAGTAGGTAAGTCACCAGCAGGCCGCCCGTCGGGCCAAACGTATCCAATAAATTGATTTTGTCATAATCTGTCGCCAATGCCGGAGCCAGGTCGTCCCAATAATAAGCCAGCAGTGTCGCCCCCATGATATTGCCTAGCCCTACCCACCAATAGTGAACTTGGCCTTCAACCGCGCGATACATCCAGCCGGTTTCACACCCGCCTGCTAGCACGATGCCAAAACCAAACAATAATCCCCCCAATGCCGCGTTAGGCCCCGCCCACATGATCTTGGGTGCCACACCAAGTTGCACATAACTGAAAATGCCGATGGCACTGACAGCCATACCCAAGATAATCGCTTTAGCCATATGAGTTCTACCGGTGATCCACAGATCACGAAACGCCGAGGTAAAGCAAATCTGCGCGCGTTCAATCAGCAGGCCAAATCCGATGCCAAACAGCATGGCGATCCCCAATTTAGGTGCATCGAACAGCGTCCACAGTGACCATACCAACGCCAACAGAAATATCACCATACCGAGTCGAAAACGCCGACGCACCTGCTGCGGTTTTTGCGTCAATGGCGCAGCCGACTGCACTTTCTGTAACGTCACCGGAATGCGAAACAGCGGCAATAACGTGAACTTGGCACCAAAATATGAACCTACGGCGGTAGCAAGCGCAAAGAACCAGGCATGTAGCGAGAACTGAGGAATACCGGTAAAGAAAGCCGCAAGGTTGCAGCCCATCGCCAACCGTGCACCGAAACCCGCGATAATGCCCCCCAACAGTGCTTGAAAAATACGCATACGATACTGGGGCATACGCAGTTTGATATTGTTTGCCCACAGTGCGGCGGCAATACACCCGGCAAACATCCCGATAATCATTCGCCCATCGATGCGTTCTAACGGTGTCCCTTCAAGACCAATCACTTTGAAGTAACCCCACTGTTCAGGGTGAAAACCGAACCATTGCAATACATGCCCACCCCAGCGGGTAAATTCGCCGGTCACGGCCCAGAAAGTCCCGGTCAAACCAAAGTAATAAGTCGAAAGGATCCCCGCCGCAATCACCGCCGGTAACGGCGCCCAAAAGCGCACCAGGTATTGAGATTTGAAATACTGCCAACTCATGGCATCTCCTATGCATCACATCCGTGAATAAAAACCCGGTAAATAATACGCCATTAGTTTCGATTAACAGCAATTTCAGGCATAAAAAAACCAGCCCGAAGGCTGGTTTTTAGCATGATTCACCGTATCACGGCTAAATCAGGATTTATGCATCACCAAAACGGCGGCGTGGTGTCGCAGGTGCAGCATCGTCACGACGCGGTGCGCGGTCACGATTAAAGTTACCACCGCCACGGCGCTCGCCACCGGCAGCGTTACCGCCTTCACGACGTTCACCGAAAGAGCGACGTGGTGCACCAGCACCTTCACGGCGTTCGCCATTGAATGGACGGCCGTTGCCACGACGTTCGCCACCGGCATTACCGCCTTCACGACGCTCACGGCGTTCATGCGGCTGAGCGTCACCCAGCAGTTGCATGTTCATCGGTTTGTTCAGAATGCGGGTACGCGTGAAGTGATTCAGGATCTCGCCCGGCATACCTTTTGGCAACTCGATAGTGGAGTGAGAGCCAAACAGTTTGATGTTACCAATGTAACGGCTGCTGATGTCACCTTCGTTAGCGATAGCACCCACGATGTGGCGTACTTCAACACCGTCATCACGGCCCACTTCAATGCGGTACAGCTGCATCTCGCCCACATCACGACGTTCGCGACGTGCTGGACGATCGCCGCCGTCACGGTTGTCACGACGACGGTCGCCACCGCGATCGTCACGATCGTTGAATTCACGACGCTGACGCGGTTTGAATACCGGATCGGGTGGCAGAATCAGTGGACGTTCGCCCTGCGCCATCTTCAGCAGTGCGGCGGCCAGCGTTTCGATATCCAGTTCTTCTTCCGGCTGCAGTTTAGCCAGCAGAGCACGGTACATGTCCAGATCGCTGCTTTCCAGCTGTTGCTGTACTTTCGCGGCAAATTTGGCCAGACGACGTTGACCCAACAGTTCAGCATTTGGCAACTCAACTTCAGGAATGGTCAACTTCATGGTGCGTTCAATGTTGCGCAGCAGGCGGCGTTCGCGGTTTTCCACAAACAGCAACGCGCGGCCAGCACGGCCAGCACGACCAGTACGGCCAATACGGTGAACGTAAGATTCTGAATCCATTGGGATATCGTAGTTTACTACCAGGCTGATACGCTCAACGTCAAGGCCGCGAGCCGCAACGTCGGTGGCAATCAGGATATCCAGACGACCGTCTTTCAGACGCTCCAGCGTCTGCTCACGCAGTGCCTGGTTCATGTCGCCGTTCAATGCAGCGCTGCTGTAACCACTGCGCTCCAACGCTTCAGCCACTTCCAGCGTAGCGTTTTTGGTACGCACAAAGATGATTGCAGCATCAAAGTCTTCGGCTTCCAGGAAACGCACCAGCGCTTCATTCTTACGCATGCCCTGTGCAGTCCAGTAGCTCTGGCTGATATCAGGACGGGTAGTAATGCTGGATTGAATACGCACTTCCTGCGGCTCTTTCATAAAGCGGCGGGTAATGCGACGAATCGCTTCCGGCATCGTGGCAGAGAACAGTGCGGTCTGATGTTCAGCCGGGATTTCTGCCATGATCGTTTCTACGTCTTCGATAAAGCCCATGCGCAGCATTTCGTCGGCTTCATCCAGCACCAGACCGCTCAGGTTAGAGAGGTTCAGGGTGCCGCGTTTCAGGTGGTCCAGCAAACGGCCCGGGGTACCCACTACGATTTGTGGGCCCTGACGCAGGGCACGCAGCTGTACGTCGTAACGTTGGCCACCGTAAAGGGCAACAACGTTAACGCCAGTCATATGTTTAGAGAAATCAGTCATCGCTTCAGCAACCTGAACCGCCAATTCGCGGGTCGGTGCCAGCACCAAAATCTGTGGTGCCTTCAAGGAAGCGTCGAGGTTATGCAGCAGTGGCAGCGAGAACGCTGCAGTTTTACCACTGCCGGTTTGTGCCATACCCAGCACATCGCGACCGTTCAACAGGTGAGGAATACACTCTGCCTGGATCGGTGACGGTTTTTCGTAGCCCAGATCGGTCAGGGCAGAAATGATAGGAGCAGACAGCCCCAGGTCAGCAAAAGAGGTTTCAAGCTCAGTAGTCATGTACACGTGCCTCATTAATAATGGCAGCCAGTCTACATAACTCGTCGAGAAAATTTTCAGTCATTTTCATTGAAAAGTGTGAACCGGCTCAAATTAGATTATAAAACGAACAAAAAAGCCCTCACCCGTGAAGGCGATAGCTATGGCATATGCCAAGGTCTATCAGGCTGATTACCCTTCATCTTTCACGCTGCTGCCGTGTTGGCTGCTCTCCCTCACCCTCGTCACTTAGTTCACTAAGCTCCCAGGGATGCGTTCGATTGCCAACTTGCCGCAACGCGAAACCTTTTGGGTATAGGTGTTCGTCAGCTATTGCTGGTCCGATTCCGATAGGTCGTCTTGTTCTTGGCCCAAAAGTGCCAATTCCAACAATGCATAGCGGTGCTCAACAAAGTTATGAACGTTGTTAGCCACCGTCAGTTTGAACAGCGCCGAAGCGGTGCTCTTGTCCCCCAGACTCAGGTAATGTTTACCCAAATAGAAGTCAGTTTCACTGAGATGCTCAGCGAGCGAAGTGTTATCCGTTGCATCTGCCTTGAGGCTTTCCATCAGCGTTTTTTCGCTGATCTTACCTAGGTAGAATTCGACAATTTTCCATCCCCATTGCCCTCTGTCCGCTTTGTCATAACGCTGCTGGAGCGCTACGTCAGCTTTCTTGGAATCGATCTCTCTTTCCACAAGATAAAGCCACAATGAACGGAAGGGATCATTTGGGTCGTCTTGATAAAACGCCTGCAGATCATCCTGCGCCAACGGGAAGCGGCCGCCATAATACAGTGCGATGCCCCGGTTTAAACGCGCGTAATTGTAAGTTGGATCAAGCTCTAGTACAGAATCAAACGCTTCATAGGCAGCATCAAAATTGCCTGCCTGCGTTAAGTAAATGCCCAGGTAGTTGAAAACTTCTGGCATATCAGGACGTATCGCCAGCGCTTGCGAAAAATCATTGCGCGCCAGTGCACGTAACCCAAGGCTATCATACAGCACACCGCGCTCATATAAAAGCTGCGCACGCTCATCGTCCGTCAGTGCCCGGCTGGCAAGTATTTGTTCCATGCGCGCCAGGATCACTTCCTGCTGCAGCGTCGGCTGCAACGGAATAGCCAAAACGTCATCATTACGCCAATCATTGTTGCTGCATCCTGCCAGCATGAGTGCTGTCGCAACGTAACACCAGCGTAAGAAAGGTTTCATTTCCCACTCCCGAAGACAAACATTGGATGAACGTCCTGTCCCCCGCTGCTCAAAACGCGAGTTTCCTATCCGCGCGATACGAACAGCTCCCAACCTCAAGGCGGGGAGCTGTAAAAACTGCTTTACAGTTATTCTGCTTCAGGTGCAGCAGGCGCATCCGTTTCAGGTGCGGTGGCTTCTTTGATGCTCAGGCGCACACGGCCCTGACGATCAACTTCCAACACCTTGACGGGAACTTCCTGACCCATCTGCAGATAGTCAGTCACTTTCTCAACGCGCTTGTCAGCAATTTGCGAAATATGAACCAGACCTTCTTTACCGCCGCCGATAGCCACGAAGGCACCGAAGTCAACGATACGGGTTACTTTACCCTGATAGATACGACCTACTTCGATTTCAGCGGTAATTTCTTCGATACGACGGATAGCATACTTGGCTTTATCACCGTCGGTCGCAGCAATTTTCACTGTACCATCATCTTCGATTTCGATGGTAGTACCTGTTTCTTCAGTCAACGCACGGATGACTGAACCGCCTTTACCGATAACATCTTTGATCTTATCTGGGCTGATCTTGATGGTATGAATACGTGGTGCAAATTCGGAGATATCGCCACGCGGAGTGCTGATAGCTTGCTCCATCACGCTCAGGATGTGCAGACGCGCACCCTTGGCCTGATTCAGTGCTACCTGCATGATTTCGCGGGTGATACCTTCAATTTTAATGTCCATTTGCAGCGCGGTGATGCCATCACGGCTACCCGCCACTTTGAAGTCCATGTCGCCCAGATGATCTTCGTCACCCAGAATGTCGGACAGAACGACAAAGTTATCCTGCTCTTTCACCAAGCCCATCGCGATACCGGCAACGGCTGCCTTGATAGGCACACCTGCGTCCATCAATGCCAAAGAGGCACCACACACCGACGCCATAGATGAAGAACCGTTAGATTCGGTGATTTCAGACACCACACGTACCGTGTACGGGAAATCTTCTGGTTTAGGCATCATAGCCAATACGCCGCGTTTCGCTAGGCGACCGTGACCAATTTCACGACGTTTAGGCGAACCAACCATACCGGTTTCACCGACGGAGTATGGAGGGAAGTTGTAGTGGAACAGGAAGCTGTCGGTTTTTTCACCCATCAGCTCATCCAGGTTCTGTGCATCACGCGCCGTACCCAGCGTGGCCGTAACCAGTGCCTGAGTTTCACCACGGGTGAACAGGGCGGAACCATGGGTACGCGGCAGCACACCGGTACGCACGTCCAGACCACGGATCATGTCTTTTTCGCGGCCATCGATACGTGGCTCACCACGCAGTACGCGGCTACGCACAACGTTCTTCTCAACGTTACCCAAGATGTCTTGAATTTCGCTGGCGTCCAGGGTTTCGTCCTGTGCCAACAATGCAGCAGTAACGTCTTCTTTGATTGCATCAACCTGGGTGTAGCGTTCTTGCTTCTCGGTGATGTGGTAAGCATCGCCCAGACGGCTTTCGGCCAGCTCTGCTACGCGTGCGTGCAGCGCTTCGTTGACCGCAGGTGCCTGCCAATCCCACTTCGGCTTGCCCGCTTCAGCAACCAGAGAGTTGATGTTTTCGATAACAACTTGCTGTTGTTCGTGACCGAACACCACTGCGCCCAGCATTTGGTCTTCGCTCAGCACGTCGGCTTCGGATTCAACCATCAGTACCGCGCCAGCCGTACCGGCAACTACCAGATCCAGGCTGCTTTCTTTCAGCTCATCGGTGGTTGGGTTCAGGACGTATTGGTTGTTGATGTAACCAACGCGCGCAGAACCGATCGGGCCATTGAACGGAATACCGGACAGGCTCAGTGCAGCAGATGCACCGATCATGGCGACGATATCAGGGTTAACCTGTGGGTTTACAGAAACCACGGTGGCAATAACCTGCACTTCGTTCAGGAAGTTGTCCGGGAACAGAGGGCGGATTGGGCGGTCAATCAGACGGGAAGTGAGCGTTTCACCCTCGCTTGGGCGGCCTTCACGACGGAAGAAGCTGCCTGGGATACGACCTGCAGCGTAGGTACGCTCTTGATAGTTAACAGTCAGCGGGAAGAAGCTTTGGCCTGGCTTGGCTTTCTTCTGGCCCACAACGGTCACGAATACGGCAGTGTCATCCATGCTAACCATAACGGCAGCAGTGGCCTGACGCGCCATCATACCGGTCTCAATGGTGACGGTATGCTGGCCATACTGGAACTTACGGATAATCGGTGTCAGCAAAATTTTTTCCTTAGATTAGGCGCGCAATCGTATTGACGACTCGACACGCCTGGAGCTCTACTTGCCTTCTCACTACATCCTCGCGACTAATGACAATCTTTATCTCATTCGTAAGATAAAGCCTCTCATTAGCCGCGCGAACCTCTGTAACGGAAGATCCTGTTTAGAAACATCAGCAATACATTAACCTGATTTGCTTATGCTTCCTAGAAGAAAGGGGCCAAAATAGGCCCCTTTCCACTGAAACTCGCTAGATTAGCGACGCAGACCCAGACGCTCGATCAGGCTGGTGTAACGTGCTACATCTTTACGCTTCAGGTAGTCCAGCAGCTTACGACGCTGAGAAACCATACGCAGCAGACCACGACGGCTGTGGTGATCTTTTTTGTGCTCTGAGAAGTGGCCTTGCAGATGGTTGATCTGCGCAGTCAACAGGGCAACCTGAACTTCGGTAGAACCGCTGTCGTTAGTACCACGACCGAAATCAGCTACGATTTGAGCTTTAGCTTCAACACTTAGAGACATTGTCATACTCCAAATTATAAACTTTAAATACAGGCGCCGATCTCTAATTCAGCAACCCAATAATAAGCAATGACCCTCAATTGAGAGTCATTGCCTAGGCTGGACTATTCTACTCTTAGCGTAGAACAATCGCAAGGTGAGTCGTTTTTGGCCAGTTAGTCGAAATACTCGACAACCAGCCGCTTCGGCGCAACGCGACCGTCGTCAGCAATCTGACCCACGCCAATAAATTTATGCTCATCGCCTTCGGTGATGCGCACCATGCCAGAAGCTGGCACACCCGCCGCTTGAACCGGTTGCCCTTGCTTGACATAACCTGCCACCACTGGCAACAAGTTAACTTCCGGGAAGTTTTCTACCGGGCTATCCATCGGCATCAGCAATGGGTCGAGCAGTTCACTCGGCGCAATACCTTCGGCCTGCGCCTGCTCCAACAACGCATTCAACTGCTCCAGCGTCACCATACGTTCGATAGGATACGTTGCTACCTGCAAACGACGCAGGTAAATCACATGCGCGCCGCAGCCCAGCAATTCGCCAAGATCGTCGGTAATAGTACGGATATACGTCCCTTTGGAGCAGTGAACTTCCAGCTCCAGTTCATCACCTTCCCAACGAATAAACGTCAGTTCGTAAACGGTGATGCTGCGCGCTTCACGTGGCACTTCAATGCCTTGCCGCGCGTATTCGTACAGTTTTTTACCCTGATACTTCAACGCGGAATACATCGATGGCACTTGCTGGATGTTGCCACGGAACGTTTCCAGCGCTGCATCGAGCTGCGCTTGAGTCACGTTGACCGGGCGTTCTTGCACTATCTGGCCATCCGCATCCGAGGTATCGGTACGCTGGCCAAGACGCGCGATCACGCGATAACGCTTATCGGAGTCGAGCAAGAATTGGGAGAACTTGGTCGCTTCGCCCAAGCAGATCGGCAGCATGCCGGTTGCCAACGGATCGAGCGCTCCGGTATGGCCTGCCCGATTAGCGTTATAACAGCGTTTTACTTTTTGCAGTGCGTCATTGGAGGACAAACCTTGAGGTTTATCCAACAACAGAACGCCGTGGATGTCACGGCCGCGGCGACGAGGGCGACTCATTAAGCCTCCTCGTCATCGCCTGAGGCAGTACGACGCTCAGCGTCATTCTTCACCACGTTGGTCACCAGGTTCGACATACGCATACCTTCCACCAACGAGTTGTCGTAAGCGAAGGTCAGTTCCGGTACCACGCGCAGTCGCATCGCCTTGCCCAGTAAAGTACGGATATAGCCGGATGCATCTTGCAGTGCTTTAATGCCTTTGGTCACCAATTCGGGATCGTGGTTTTCGGTCAGCACGTTGAGGAAAGTGACATAAACCTTTGCATAAGCCAGATCGCGCGACACTTCCACGCCAGACACGGTCGCCATGCCGACACGCGGATCTTTGACTTCACGCTGCAAAATGATCGCGATCTCTTTTTGCATTTCTTGCGCGACGCGTTGGCCGCGGCTGAATTCTTTTGCCATTTGGAAATCCTCCAGACAAATAAGGGGGCACAAGGCCCCCTAAAACAAAATAACGTATTATTCGAGGCTTAAGCGATAGTACGCTGGATCTCGATAATTTCGAACACTTCGATCATATCGCCGGTGCGAACATCGTTGTAGTTCTTAACGCCGATACCACATTCCATGCCGTTACGGACTTCGTTAACGTCATCTTTGAAGCGGCGCAGAGATTCCAGCTCACCTTCATAGATAACCACGTTGTCGCGCAGTACACGAATTGGGTTGTGACGTTTGATGTTACCTTCGGTCACCATACAACCTGCGATAGCACCAAATTTCGGTGATTTGAACACGTCACGCACTTCAGCCAAACCGATAATTTGCTGTTTGTATTCCGGTGCCAACATACCGCTCATCGCCTGCTTAACTTCATCAATCAGGCTATAAATGACGGAGTAATAACGCAGATCCAAGCTTTCCGCTTCGATAACGCGACGCGCAGACGCGTCAGCACGAACGTTAAAGCCGATGATGATCGCATTGGAGGCCGCAGCCAGCGTTGCATCAGTTTCGGTGATACCACCAACGCCGGAACCCACAATCTTCACTTTCACTTCGTCAGTCGAGAGTTTCAACAGTGAATCACAAATCGCTTCACAAGAACCCTGTACGTCAGATTTCAGTACGATGTTCAGTTCAGAAACTTCACCATCGGTCATGTTAGCAAACATGTTTTCAAGTTTAGATTTCTGCTGGCGTGCCAGTTTAACCTCGCGGAACTTGCCTTGACGGTACAGCGCCACTTCACGCGCTTTCTTCTCGTCACGCACTACGGTTGCCTCATCACCCGCAGCAGGAACACTGGACAGACCCAGGATTTCTACCGGGATAGAAGGGCCCGCTGAAGTCACTTCGCGGCCTAACTCATCACGCATCGCACGTACACGGCCGTATTCAAAGCCGCACAGCACGATATCGCCTTTGTTAAGCGTACCTTCTTGTACCAGAACGGTTGCCACAGGACCACGACCTTTATCTAGGAAGGATTCGATGACCACACCGCTTGCCATACCGCTACGTACCGCTTTCAGTTCGAGAACTTCAGCTTGCAGCAAAATAGCATCCAGCAATTCATCAATACCGGTACCCGCTTTCGCAGAAACGTGAACAAACTGCGCTTCGCCGCCCCACTCTTCCGGCATTACGCCGTACTGGGACAGTTCTTGTTTCACACGATCCGGATCGGCTTCTGGTTTATCGATTTTGTTAACCGCTACCACCAATGGCACTTTAGCTGCTTTCGCGTGCTGGATAGCTTCGATGGTTTGCGGCATCACGCCATCATCCGCCGCCACAACCAGAACCACGATGTCAGTCGCCTGAGCACCACGAGCACGCATTGAGGTGAACGCGGCGTGGCCTGGGGTATCCAGGAAGGTGATCATGCCACTGTCAGTTTCAACGTGGTATGCACCAATGTGCTGAGTAATGCCGCCCGCTTCACCCGATGCCACCTTGGTGGAACGAATGTAATCAAGCAGAGAGGTTTTACCGTGGTCAACGTGACCCATGATGGTCACAACCGGTGCGCGTGGTTCAGCAGCCGCAGTACCACCGGTATCACGATCGCTCATCAGCGCTTCTTCCAGTTCGTTTTCACGACGCAGGATAACTTTGTGGCCCATCTCTTCAGCAACCAGCTGTGCGGTTTCCTGATCGATGACTTGGTTAATGGTCGCCATAGCGCCCAGCTTCATCATGGTTTTAATAACCTGAGAGCCTTTAACCGCCATCTTGTTGGCCAGTTCGGCAACGGTAATGGTTTCGCCGACGATAACGTCGCGGTTAACCGCTTGAGCGGGTTTGTTGAAGCCCTGCTGCAGCGTGCTAGGCTTACGTCGACCTTTACCACCACGGGTTACGGCACGCGCTTCTTCACGGTCAGCTTTGGATTCGGAAAGTTTGCTGCCTTTCTTCTGCTTGGTCGCTTTGCCACCGCGAGTACGGGCACGGCGATCGCCTTCAACTTTAGCGTCGTTCTCATCTTCAGCCGCGCGCGCATGTTGAGAGGTTGTTACGTGGTAGTCGGCAGTTTCAACAGCCGCGCTTGCCGCGTCAGCTTCCGCCCACTTCTCACCATTTTCTTCCGCCATACGGCGTGCTTCTTCGGCGACGCGTTTGGCTTCTTCTTCAACCTTACGGCGCACTTCTTCTTCCGCTTTACGTTTAAGTTCTGCGGCTTCGGCTTCGCGGCGTGCTTTTTCTGCCTGAGCTGGCTTGGTCATTTCGTCGGTATGTTGATTCGTCACTTTATCTTTTTCCGCTGCATCACGCTTAGCAATTTCTGCGGCCTCACGTTTGGCTTGCTCTTCGGCTGCGCGCTTCGCTTCTGCTTCGCGTTTCGCTAACTCTTCCGCTTCGCGCCGTGCCTGCTCTTCCGCTTCACGCTGTGCCTGCTCTGCCGCTTCCGCCTGTTGGGCTTCTTGCGTATCGCGATTTACATAAGTGCGTTTCTTGCGGACCTCAATTTGCACCGATTTACTTTTACCGCCGGTGCTCGGAATATTTAACGTGCTACGCGTTTTGCGCTGCAACGTCAGTTTACTTGGCGCGCTACCGTGTTCACGGTTCAGGTGCGCCAATAAAGTCTCTTTTTCTTGCTGGGTAACAGAGTCTGTCTCAGACTTGTTGATCCCTGCGTCAGCAAACTGCTGTACCAGGCGATCAACCGGAGTCTGGATCTCTGCTGCCAGTGATTTTACGGTTACATCTGTCGTCATGCTGTTCCTTCCTGCTACAGTTTATTACGCGTTGTCGCCAAACCAACAGATATTTCGTGCGGCCATAATTAGCTCGCCGGCTTGCTGATCGCTAAGCCCTTCAATATCAGCCAGATCGTCAACACCCTGCTCGGCAAGATCTTCCAGCGTACAAACCCCACGCGCGGCCAGTTTAAAGGCCATGCTGCGCTCAAGACCCGGCAGGTTGAGCAAATCGTCAGCAGGTTTTTGGTCACCCAGGCTTTCTTCTTGAGCCAGGGCCAGCGTGGTCAATGCAGCTTTGGCGCGATCGCGCAACGCTTCAACCGTATCTTCATCCAGACCGTCGATTTCCAGCAGCTCGTTGATTGGCACGTAAGCCAGTTCTTCCAGCGTAGAGAAGCCTTCCTCGACCAGTACAGTGGCGAAATCTTCGTCGATATCAAGATACTTGGTGAAGGTATCAATGGCGGCATGAGCTTCAGCCTGGTGCTTGGCCTGCAGATCGTCCGCCGTCATCACGTTCAGTTCCCAACGGTCATCATCACGATGCTGTTTCAATAATTGGGAAGCCAAACGCACGTTTTGGCCATTACGGCCGATCGCCTGTGCCAGATTGCTGGCTTCAACGGCGATATCCATGGTGCAATTATCTTCATCAACCACGATTGAGGCGACGTCTGCCGGCGCCATAGCGTTGATGACGAACTGCGCTGGGTTATCATCCCACAGGATGATATCGATACGTTCACCGCCGAGTTCACTCGAAACGGCCTGAACGCGCGCACCGCGCATACCGACACAAGCGCCAACGGGATCGATGCGCTTATCGTTGGTTTTCACTGCAATTTTCGCACGGGAGCCAGGATCGCGGGCTGCCGCTTTAATTTCAATCACTTCTTCGCCGATTTCCGGCACTTCGATGCGGAATAATTCTTTCAGCATCTCTGAACTGGAGCGGCTGACGAACAGCTGCGCGCCACGCGCTTCAGGACGCACCGCATACAGCACGCCGCGGATGCGGTCGCCTGGGCGGAAGTTTTCACGCGGAAGCATATCTTCACGGCCAATAACCGCTTCCGCATTGCCACCTAAATCCAGCGCAATGCTGTCGCGGTTAACTTTTTTCACCACGCCAGTGACGATTTCACCTTCGTGCTGACGGAAAGCGTCAACCACCATGGCACGCTCAGCTTCTCGTACTTTTTGCACGATAACCTGTTTAGCGGTCTGGGTTGTGATGCGGTCAAAGGTCACCGATTCGATTTGATCTTCAATGTATCCGCCCAACTCAATGCTTGGGTCGTCATACTGAGCAGCTTCCAGCGTGATTTCACGCGTAGGTTGAGTCACTTCATCAACGGCGACCCAACGGCGGAAAGTATCAAAATCGCCGGTTTTGCGATCGATGCTGACACGCACGTCAATTTCCTGCTCGTATTTTTTCTTGGTGGCGGTGGCTAATGCGGTTTCCAACGCTTCGAAAATCTTCTCACGCGGAAGGGATTTTTCATTGGAAACTGCTTCAACAACAGCCAGAATCTCTTTATTCATCCGAGTTGCCTCATCCAAACTTTAAAAGTGGGGTACCAGGTTCGCTTTCTGAATATTACTCAGCGCGAACACTTCATCTTTCCCATCCACAGTAACCGTGATCATTTCGCCTTCAACAGACTTGATGATGCCCTGCCATTTACGACGATTCTGTACCGCCATTCGCAGGACCAGGCTAACTTCTTCACCGAGGAAACGAGTATAGTGCTCAGCGGTGAACATTGGGCGCTCAAGGCCAGGAGAGGAGACTTCCAAGTTGTAAGCGACTGTGATCGGATCTTCGACATCCAATACGGCGCTGACCTGGTGGCTGACATCAGCACAATCATCAACATTAATGCCGTTTTCACTATCAATATAGATGCGGAGCGTGGATTGGCGTGCACGAATAAATTCTATGCCTACAAGCTCAAAGCCCAACGCCTCTACCGGTGCCGAAAGCATCTCTGTTAATTTTTGCTCTAATGTGGACAAGCCCACCCCCAAGACATAAAAAAAGGGCTTAATAGCCCAGTGATTCTGTTGCCAAATAACAAAAAACCCCGAAAAATCGGGGCTTTATGCAACTGGACCCTGTTTGCCGCAAAGCGGCTTCGGTACAACTTTCTGACAAGTGTCATTTTCAAATGTTGTTCGAAAAAAGTGGATTCAATCGAAAAGTGTATTTGAAAATAAACACTTAAAGGAAAGTGGTTGCGGGGGCCGGATTTGAACCGACGACCTTCGGGTTATGAGCCCGACGAGCTACCAGGCTGCTCCACCCCGCGTCCGAAAACGTGGCAAATATTACGCCGATAATCGCAAAATTGCAAGTTATCTCTGGGATTTGGTACCGAGGATGGGACTCGAACCCACAAGCCCGTTAGGGCACTACCACCTCAAGGTAGCGTGTCTACCAATTCCACCACCTCGGTACTGATTCTTTACTGCACGGCCGTTAGTATTTATTACTGCTAACCACCGTTCATAACTCTGCGCTGCTTACTGCGGGATATCGCTGCTCGGCTTAGCTGGTGCTGCCGGCGCGGTAGTCTGCTCAGTTTTTACTGGCTGACCCAAGTTTTCCCACTCGCTGCCTTTCTTGCTTTGGTTGCTGCTCAGGTTGCCCAAGATCAGACTGATGACGAAGAACAACGTCGCCAAACCAGCCGTCATGCGGGTCATGAAGTTACCGGAACCGCTCGAACCGAACAATGTGCCAGAAGCACCTGCACCGAATGAGGCTCCCATATCAGCACCTTTACCTTGCTGCAGCATAATCAGAGCAACAAGCCCGATCGAAACCAGCAGGAAAATTACCAAAAGAGCTTCGTACATAGTCGTACCCGTATCCTTGCGGCTTCACCGCGTGCCAATGCTTCTTACCCCAAATGCTTCTTTACGAAGTAGCAGGAGTTTTTATAAACAGCCTACTGAAGCGGGTGTGAATACTAACCAAACCCGCTAAACCGCGCAAGGGCAATTTGCAGCCGCAGGCGCGATTGCGGAAAAAAACAGCAAAGCGTGGCGCCCGACAGCAAAAAAAAACGCTGCTGGGCGTTAACCGCCTGTTTTATCCGGCTGATTTCACTGCATCAGCAATGCGGTTAGCAAGCTCAGTAACCTGCTGCTCATCTTCACCTTCGACCATCACGCGAATCAGTGGCTCCGTACCCGATTTACGCAACAGCACCCGCCCACGCCCAGCAAGTTCGGCTTCGACGGTTTCGGTCACTTTACGCACTTCTTCTGTTTCCAACGGGTTATGTTCACCCACAAAACGAACGTTAACCAAGATTTGCGGCAACAGCTTCATGCCACTGCACAGATCATGCAGGCTCATGTCGTTTCGAACTATCGCCGTTAGCACTTGCAGACCCGCAACGATGCCATCACCGGTCGTGGTTTTATCCAGCAAAATTACGTGGCCTGAGTTTTCAGCACCGATACGCCAGCCCATTTCCTGCAGTTTTTCCAGCACGTAGCGGTCGCCCACTTTGGCTCGGGCAAACGGGATACCGAGCTGCTTCAATGCCAGCTCCAGCCCCATATTACTCATCAGCGTACCGACTGCGCCACCGCGCAATTGCCCCTGACGTAATCCCTCACGAGCAATGATATACAGAATTTGGTCGCCATCGACTTTGTTACCCAAATGGTCAACCATCATCACGCGGTCGCCGTCACCGTCAAATGCCAAGCCGACATGTGCTTTTTCTGCCAGTACGCGGGCCTGCAACTGACGCACATCCGTTGCGCCACACTCTTCATTGATGTTCATCCCATCAGGTTCACAACCGATAGCAATCACGGTAGCGCCCAATTCGCGCAGCACGCTGGGTGCAATGTGATAGGTTGCGCCGTTAGCGCAGTCCACCACGATTTTGAGGCCTTTCAGGCTCAATTCACTTGGGAATGTCCCTTTACAAAATTCAATGTATCGGCCTGCCGCATCGATAATGCGGCTAGCTTTGCCCAACTCCGCGGATTCCACGCAGGTAAGCGGTTTTTCCATTTCGGCTTCGATCGCTTCTTCCACATGATCCGGCAATTTAGCCCCATCGATAGAGAAGAATTTAATGCCGTTATCGTAATATGGGTTATGTGACGCGGAGATCACAATGCCCGCTTCAGCACGAAAAGTACGCGTCAAATAAGCCACTGCCGGCGTCGGCATCGGGCCGGTAAAGGAAGCAGAAAGACCTGCTGCCGCAAGGCCGGCCTCCAATGCCGATTCCAACATATAACCGGAAATACGCGTGTCTTTACCGATAATAATTTTGCGCGAACCATGACGTGCTAACACTTTCCCCGCAGCCCAGCCGAGCTTTAGGACGAAATCCGGCGTAATCGGGCTATCACCGACCTTGCCACGGATGCCATCGGTACCAAAATATTTACGCTCGCTCATGTTTCTACTGTCCTTTAGCTGAAAGTGTTGCCTCGACGACGCGCATCGCCTCGACAGTTTCTTTAACGTCATGCACTCTGATCACCTGCGCGCCTTGCATTGCTGCAATCACCGCGCAGGCTACGCTACCGATAACCCGCTGTTCAGGCGGAACATTCAGCAGTTGTCCAATCATCGATTTACGCGACATACCCACCAATAACGGCAGGCCGAAGTGATGAAATTCAGACAATCGTGCCAGAAGCTGATAATTATGCGCTAGATTCTTACCGAAACCGAAGCCCGGGTCGAGTAACAATTTATCTTTTGCGATGCCCGCCGCAGTACAGCGTTCAATATGATGCTGAAAAAACGCCTGCACATCACTCATCAGATCGTCATAGTGTGGTGCTTGTTGCATGGTACGAGGCTCACCCTGCATGTGCATCAGGCAAACCGGTAATGCACTTTCCACCGCTGCCGCCAGCGCGCCGGGTTCTTGCAATGATCGAACGTCGTTGATCAGGTGTGCACCCGCTTTCGCAGATTCGCGTATGACACCGGGTTTAGACGTGTCCACTGAGATAAACACTTCAAAGCGCCGGGCGATCGCCTCAACCACCGGAACAACGCGCGCCATCTCTTCTTCTTCACTGACTTCTGCCGCGCCCGGACGCGTGGACTCGCCGCCCACATCGATCATCGTTGCGCCAGCAGAGATCAAGGCATGCGCATGTAACAGAGCGTCATTCAATGAATTGTGTTTGCCCCCGTCAGAAAAGGAATCAGGGGTGACGTTAAGAATGCCCATTACCCGAGGATGGGAGAGATCGAAAGCCATGTTGCGCACGCTTAATTGCATGAATAATTTACCTTACTGTTTCTCAATTCATTGCCTGAGGACAATAAAAAACCCCGGCATGCCGGGGTTCGATGTTATTACACAGTCGATATTATTTGTCGAGCTGTTCAGACATGGTATTGCCAGGGTTTGGCGTACGGGGCTCATCAACCGGCCTTGGGGCTTTAGGTGTGCCACCGTTGTCGGAGTTATTGCCTTTGTTCGCATCATCCCAACCTGCTGGCGGACGCACATCCTTACGGTTCATCAGATCATCAATCTGCGGCGCGTCGATGGTTTCGTACTTCATCAGGGCATCTTTCATCGAGTGCAAGATGTCCATGTTTTCCATCAACAGGGCACGCGCGCGGGTGTAATTACGCTCGATCAGGGATTTCACCTCCTGGTCGATGATGCGCGCCGTTTCGTCAGACATGTGTTTCGCTTTGGCAACAGAACGCCCCAGGAACACTTCGCCCTCTTCTTCTGCGTACAACAGCGGCCCCAACTTCTCAGAGAAGCCCCATTGGGTCACCATGTTACGCGCGATTGAGGTCGCAACTTTAATGTCATTCGATGCACCTGTAGAGACTTTTTCCGGCCCGTAAATAATTTCTTCCGCCAAACGACCACCGTACAGGGTCGAAATTTGGCTTTCCAGCTTCTGACGGCTGGCGCTGATCGCATCCCCTTCGGGTAGGAAGAAGGTCACACCCAACGCGCGGCCACGAGGAATAATCGTAACTTTGTGCACCGGATCGTGTTCAGGAACCAGACGGCCGATAATGGCATGGCCTGCTTCATGATATGCAGTCGACTCTTTCTGCGCTTCTGTCATCACCATGGAGCGACGTTCCGCACCCATCATGATTTTATCTTTGGCTTTTTCGAACTCAACCATCGATACGACACGCTTGTTACCGCGAGCGGCAAACAACGCGGCTTCGTTGACCAGGTTAGCCAAATCTGCACCGGAGAAACCAGGCGTACCACGCGCAATGACTGACGCGTCGATATCGGCGGCTAACGGTACGCGGCGCATATGCACTTTCAAAATCTGTTCACGACCACGCACGTCCGGCAGGCCAACCACCACTTGGCGGTCAAAACGACCAGGGCGCAACAGGGCAGGGTCAAGTACGTCTGGACGGTTGGTTGCCGCGATGACAATAATGCCTTCGTTGCCTTCGAAACCATCCATCTCAACCAACATCTGGTTCAGCGTTTGCTCACGTTCATCGTGGCCACCACCTAATCCAGCGCCACGTTGGCGACCGACTGCGTCAATTTCATCGATGAAGATGATACATGGCGCTGCTTTCTTCGCCTGTTCGAACATGTCACGTACGCGGGATGCCCCCACGCCGACAAACATTTCAACGAAGTCAGAACCGGAAATGGTGAAGAACGGTACTTTAGCCTCACCGGCAATCGCCTTTGCCAGCAATGTCTTACCGGTACCCGGTGGGCCGACCATCAGCACGCCTTTCGGGATCTTACCGCCAAGCTTTTGGAAACGGCTCGGTTCGCGCAGGTAATCGACCAGTTCGCTCACTTCTTCTTTTGCTTCATCACACCCTGCAACGTCAGCAAACGTGGTTTTAATCTGGTCTTCCGTCAGCATGCGTGCCTTGCTCTTGCCGAAGGACATCGCGCCCTTACCGCCGCCGCCCTGCATTTGCCGCATGAAGAATATCCAGACCCCAATCAGCAACAGCATTGGGAACCATGAAATGAAGATAGAAGCCAGCAAACTCGGCTCTTCCGGCGGTTCACCGACAACTTTCACATTCTTCGTCAGTAACGTATCCAACAGTTTAGGATCGTTGACGGGGATATAAGTCGTGTATCGGTTACTATCTTTCTTGGTAACGTTGATCTCACGTCCGTTAATTCGTGCTTCACGAATCTGATCTTGGGTCAGTTCGGACATGAAGGTAGAGTAATCCACCCTACGGCCATTCGACTCGCTGGGCCCAAAGCTCTGGAATACCGACATCAGCACTACCGCGATGACTAGCCAGAGAATTAGGTTTTTCGCCATGTCACTCAAGGGATTAACCTCATATTACAACTGTGTTAACAAACAGCGTTAGGGTACTACAGTTTGCGCCCTGTCGCTACAATGTACACTTCACGCGAACGTGCGCGAGAAGCGTCTGGCTTACGAATCTTAACCTTCGTAAACAGGGAGCGAATTTCCCGTAGGTACTCGTCAAAACCATCTCCCTGGAACACCTTCACCAGGAAACTTCCGCCTGGTGCGAGGACATCACGACACATTTCCAGTGCTAATTCCACTAGATACATCGATCTTGGAATATCGACCGCCGGGTTGCCACTCATATTCGGGGCCATATCAGACATGACCACCTGAACCTTCTTCTCACCAACACGATCCATCAATGCTTTAAGCACCAGTTCATCACGAAAATCACCCTGAAGGAAATCGACGCCGACGATAGGATCCATAGGTAAAATATCACAGGCGATGATTCGCCCATTGCCACCGATTTGCGTGACGACATACTGCGACCAACCGCCTGGTGCCGCCCCCAAATCAACAACCGTCATACCCGGTTTAAACAGCTTGTCGCTTTGCTGTATTTCATCAAGTTTAAACCAGGCGCGGGAACGTAGCCCTTTTTTCTGCGCCTGTAGGACATATTTATCGCTAAAGTGTTCTTGAAGCCAGCGACTGGAACTCGCCGAACGCTTTTTACCTGTCATCGTGTTTCCAACTATCCTAAAAAGAGTCTTATGTCAGGCTCGCTGCTCACGTAGACTCCCATCGGTGAAGACCGATTTGGTGATACACATGAGATGGCGGTAGAATGTACCGTTTTCAATCCCAACTTAAGCAAAAAAGACAATGAATCTGAATAATAAACAAAAACAGCACCTGAAAGGCTTGGCGCATCCGTTAAAACCGGTTGTCATGCTAGGTAATAACGGTCTTACCGAAGGGGTGCTGGCTGAAATTGAACAGGCTCTAGAGCACCATGAGTTGATCAAGGTAAAAATCGCGGCTGAAGATCGCGAGACTAAAACCCTGATCGCCGACGCTATCGTGCGTGAAACTGGCGCCTGCAACGTGCAAGTTATCGGTAGCACACTCGTTCTTTATCGCCCTTCTAAAGAGCGCAAGATTAGTCTACCGCGTTAACTTTCGCTAGTTTAACGAAAAGGTGCCATGCACTTGCATCAGATAAAAGGCCGCCAAGCGGCCTTTTCCTTTCTTTACAAACTCTGCTTAACTTCCGACCAATTCTTGTTGATCAGAGATATTCGACGTTCAGAATTTCATATTCTACGTCGCCGCCTGGCGTTTTGATCACCACCACGTCATCTTGCTCTTTGCCGATTAAACCTCGGGCCATCGGCGAGTTCACAGAGATAAGATTCTTCTTAAAATCTGCTTCATCATCACCCACGATACGGTAAGTCACTTCGTCTTCCGTATCCAGGTTCATCACCGTGACGGTCGCGCCAAAAATCACGCGCCCCGTATTAGGCATTTTGGTGATATCAATCACTTGCGCGTTGGAAAGTTTCGCTTCAATTTCCTGAATGCGGCCTTCGCAGAAACCCTGCTGCTCACGCGCCGCATGATACTCCGCATTTTCTTTCAAATCGCCGTGTTCGCGCGCTTCCGCAATGTCTGAAATAATTTTCGGACGGCGCACGCTCTTCAAATATTCAAGTTCTTCACGCAGTTTTTCAGCGCCAAACAAGGTCATCGGAATCTGTTTCATAATTTCACTACCTCTAAATCTTTCCTGTTCAAATAGCCGTCATCCTGACGTATTCGTATGAAAACACGGTGGCTGGCGCCAGCCGCCTCCAGGCGATAAACAAAAGAAACCTAACTCGGAACAGTCGCCCAAGTCAGGATCGATTTTGCATTTTGATACCTATTTTAACGTAGAGTTCCTTGAGGGTCATCGTTTACTTTTTCCCTCGTTGCACCTTAGTATGACGGCACGTTACCCATCGGTTATCCTGAGATTATGCGTTTTTCACGAATTGTCAGTGCATTGGCTTGCGCATTTGTTCTAAATGTAAATGCAGCCCCGGTTGAAGATTACACACAATACTTGCCGGATGGGGCCAACCTTGCCTTGGTGGTTCAAAAGGTCGGGGCCAGTACACCGGCTATCGATTATCATGCGCAGCAATTGGCACTGCCTGCCAGCACCCAAAAGGTGTTAACTGCCTTGGCCGCCCTATTACAACTTGGGCCAGACTACCGGTTTACCACAACGCTGGAGAGCCAAGGCACCATCAATAACAACGGTGTGCTGCAAGGTAACCTGATCGCGCGGTTCGGTGGCGATCCCACCTTTAAGCGGCAAAGTTTGCGCAATATGGTTGCCGTATTGAAGCAACAAGGTGTCCAGCAAATTACCGGCGACGTACTGATTGATACCTCCGTGTTCGCCAGCCACGATAAAGCGCCGGGATGGCCGTGGAACGATCTTCCTCAGTGCTTCAGCGCTCCCCCTTCCGCGGCGATTGTTGACCGTAACTGTTTTTCAGTGTCGTTGTACAGTGCCCCGAAACCTGGCGACTTGGCTTTTATCCGCGTGGCATCCTTTTATCCAGTGAATATGTTCAGCCAGGTACGTACCTTGGCTAAAGGCTCTCCAGACGCACAATACTGCGAACTTGACGTGGTGCCGGGGGAATTGAACCGCTTTACTCTGACAGGATGTATGACGCAACGCAGCGAGCCGTTACCGTTGGCCTTCGCGATTCAGGATGGTGCCAGCTACGCGGGTGCCATATTAAAAGATGAGCTGGTAAAAGCAGGTATTCAGATCGATGGCCATCTAAAGCGCCAAACCCAACCGGGCCTGACTGGCACCGTCATCGCCCAAACACAATCGGCACCATTGCACGATCTGCTTAAAATCATGCTGAAGAAATCCGACAACATGATCGCCGACACCGTATTTCGCATGATCGGCCATGATCGATTTGGCGTACCAGGAACCTGGCGTGCGGGCTCTGATGCCGTACGTCAGGTGCTGCGCCAAAAAGCGGGGGTTGATCTCGGTAACAGTATCGTGGCTGATGGCTCAGGCCTGTCGCGTCACAACCTGCTGGCTCCGGCGACCATGATGCAAGCGCTGCAATATATTGCTCAACACGATAACGAACTGAACTTTATTTCGATGTTACCGTTATCCGGCTATGACGGTACGCTGCGCTACCGGGGCGGCCTGCACGAAGCGGGTGTCGATGGGAAGGTTTCTGCCAAAACCGGTGCGCTGCAAGGCGTCTATAATTTAGCAGGCTTTATTACCACCGCCAGCGGCCAACGCTTTGCCTTTGTGCAGTTCCTATCGGGTTATGCCGTTGCGCCTGAGGATTATCGCCAACGTCGCGTACCGTTGGTGCGGTTCGAAAGCCGACTGTACCGCGATATCTATCAAAATAACTGAGAACGAATGTGAAACTACTGATTGTCGAGGACGATGAACTACTCCAACAAGGCTTGGCAATGGCCATGAGCAGCGAAGGTTATGCCTACGACTGTGCTCTCACCGCCGCTGAAGCCAATCGTTTAATCATCGCCAGTCATTACAGCTTAGTCATACTGGATTTGGGGCTGCCGGATATAGACGGCGCCACCTTGTTACGGCAATGGCGCCGCCAACAAATCAGCATACCGGTATTAGTTCTCACTGCACGTGACTCACTCGAAGATCGCGTCGATGGATTAGATGCCGGGGCAGATGACTATCTGATCAAACCCTTTGCGCTGTCCGAATTGCAGGCACGTGCTCGCGCATTGATTCGGCGCTATCAGGGCCACAGTGATAACCTGTTACACCTAGATAACTTAACCCTCAACCTCGCCAGCCAGCAAGTGTATCTGCAACAGCAGCCGATTGAAGTCACGCCGAAAGAATTCGCCATTTTATCGCGTTTAATCATGCGTGCCGGACAAACCGTCAATCGCGAACTTTTGCAGCAGGATTTATATGCATGGAGCAATGATTTAAGCTCCAATACTCTTGAAGTTCACATTCATAATTTACGTCGTAAACTGGGTAAGGAACGTATTCGAACCATTCGCGGCATCGGTTATCGCTTAGTGTCGTTACCATGAACAGTATGCGTCGTCGTCTCTTGCTAATGCTGGCACTGATTTTGTTTTTCACTCAACTGATCAGTGCATTGTGGCTATGGCATGAAAGCCAAGAGCAAATCAGTTTACTGGTCGACAAAACGCTATCTGCGCAAACGCGCACTATGCGAATCGATAAGGAGATCGCCGAAGCCATGGCTTCGCTGATCGCGCCGTCACTGATTATGATGATAATTTCGCTATTAGCTTCATTCTGGGCAATCAGTTGGATTACCCAGCCACTCCATAAATTACACAAGCGATTGCAAAAACGCTCTGCTGATAATCTGTCTCCCCTGCCCGTTGACAGCAGCAGCAGTGAAACAGTGGCCGTTATCACCACACTTAACCAGTTATTTTCGCGGCTCGATAGCACCCTGCAACAAGAACGCTTGTTTACCGCCGACGCCGCACATGAATTACGAACCCCGTTAGCCGGCATCCGCTTACATCTGGAATTATTGGAACAGCAGGGGGTTAATACCAGCACTGCGTTGATCGCACGTATCGATCAACTGATGCACACCGTGGAGCAATTGCTGATGCTATCGCGCGCCGGACAGAGCTTTGCCCGGGGCCATTATCAACGATTCGATTGGGTGGATAATGTGATTCGTCCATTGCAAGAAGAATTAGAAGAGCTAGCCGCCCAACGCCAACAAAACTTGGCATGGCAATTACCCGTTAATGCGCCCACTTATGGCGATCCCCTGTTATTGCGGCTGATGTTACGTAACTTGATAGAAAACGCTCACCGCTACAGTCCGAAAAGCAGCACTATTCAAATTCGGTTGGCGCAACATGAGCAAGGGCATTTATTGCAAGTCATTGATGAAGGACCGGGTATCAAAGAAAAAATGGCAGGTGAGCTGACAAAAGCATTTCGGCGTATGGATCAACGCTATGGTGGTAGCGGTCTGGGATTGAATATTGTTATTCGTATCGTGCAATTGCATCAAGGGCGTTTAACGCTAGAAAATCGCACGGGTCACTGTGGCTTGAATGCCCAGTGCTGGCTGCCAACTCAAGCGTCGTCCCGCTCCCTGCAATAACAAAAAAGCCCTGCATAGGGCAGGGCTTGTCTCAATCATTGCGATCTCAGATTACTTTTTATAGATGAACTCGACGCCTTCGTCGTCTTCTTCATCCCAATCATCATCCCAATCGTCATCAGCTTCTGCTTCCACTTCTGCGATTTGCTCACGATGATAGTCGTCCCACATGAACTCCACTTTTTCCGGGGCACTTTCTTCGATTGCCATGGCTTTCGGCTGGGTGTTGATGAAGTTCATCACATCCCAGCACAAGGCGTTGACACCCGCACGGTTAGCGGCCGAAATCATGTAGTACTTGTCTTCCCAGCCCATGCCTTCCACGATAGCTTTAGCGCGCTCAGCCGCCTCTTCCTCGTCCAGCAGGTCAGTTTTGTTGAACACCAGCCAGCGTGGCTTCTGCGCCAGATTTTCACTGTATTGGTTCAGTTCGTTGATGATTACCTTGGCATTTTCCACCGGATCGGTTTCGTCGATCGGTGCGATATCGACCAAGTGCAGCAACACGCGGCAACGCTCCAAATGCTTCAGGAAGCGAATCCCTAAGCCTGCACCATCAGATGCGCCTTCGATCAACCCCGGAATATCCGCCACCACGAAGCTTTGCTCGTGATCCATACGCACGACACCTAGGCTTGGTACCAGAGTCGTAAACGGATAATCAGCGACCTTGGGCTTGGCAGCAGATACCGCACGAATGAAGGTGGATTTACCCGCATTCGGTAACCCCAACATGCCGACGTCAGCCAACAGCAGCAATTCCAACAGCAAATCGCGCTCTTCGCCCGGTGTACCATTGGTTTTTTGCCGAGGCGCACGGTTGACGGAAGATTTGAAACGGGTATTACCCAAGCCATGCCAGCCGCCTTTGGCAACCATCAGGCGTTGTTCATGCCGGGTCATATCACCAAGAATTTCGCCGGTGCCCTGATCTTTCACACGGGTTCCCACCGGCACTTTGATGACGATGTCTTTACCCCGTTTCCCGGTACAGTCACGGCTCTGGCCATTTTGCCCCCGCTCCGCACGGAAAGATTTTTCAAAGCGGTAATCGATCAGCGTGTTCAGGTTTTCGTCGGCCAGCAGATAGACGTCGCCGCCATCGCCACCGTCACCGCCGTCTGGGCCGCCGTTCGGTATATATTTTTCGCGGCGGAAG
The DNA here is from genome assembly GCF_050268245.1 of Serratia sp. NPDC078593. Classification (NCBI taxonomy): domain Bacteria; kingdom Pseudomonadati; phylum Pseudomonadota; class Gammaproteobacteria; order Enterobacterales; family Yersiniaceae; genus Serratia; species Serratia sp. NPDC078593. Next base: position 354,393 of record NZ_JBNNGK010000001.1, read on the forward strand.
CTGACGCAACCATTACCACCATCACCTGCAACGACCAAAATCGCTGCTTCATCTACAAACTTCATTTACCGTCTCCGTAAATCATTCACCGGGTTGCTTAATAGGAGCAACCAGGAGGGTTTCTGCCCGTCGCGGCCACCACCGGTGACCAATTGCGGAAAACATAGCGCCAGCAACCACCACGAAAGCCCCAACGTAACCGACGACATTCAGCGTCGGGGCTGTGAAGACCTGTGGCCAAGCCAGCGCCAATAAATCTGAAAACAACAGGGTAAAGAGCGGGGTCAGTGTCACTAAAGCACTAACCTGCGCCGCCTGCCAGCGCGCCATGGCTTCCGCCAGCGCACCATAGCCAATCAGCGTGTTGGCACCACAGAACAACAAACAGGCTAATTGCCAGTTGCTGAGCTGGAAGATTACCGCTGGCTTCGCCAGTGGGAATAATGCAACCGCACATAAAGTGTACAACATTACCAAGATCTGCGGCGACGCTAATCGACGTAGCAAGACTTTCTGCGCCACGCCATACGTCACCCACACCATCGCGGCACAAACACCTAACAGCACCCCTAAGGTGTAATCGGTCAGTCGCGTGAAGATCTCAATCAGGCTGACATTAAAGAACAACATTAGCCCGCAAATCAGCATGATTGCCCCAATAACTTGGGTAATGCGCATCCGCTCTTTCAAAATCAATACGCTTGCGAACATCATACCGACCGGTGAAAGCTGGCCAATCACCTGCGATGCCGTTGGGCTAAGATATTGTAGCGAAGAGCTGAAGAACACAAAGTTCCCCAACAATCCTGCCGTGGCAATAACCAGTAACAGCAACCAACGTGGCTGACGGAACATTTTTACCGGCGGTAATTTGCCACGCACGGCCAGAATAATGCCCAAGCCAATCGCGGCAATGGTGAAGCGATACCAAACGATGGTGAACGGCTCCATCACCTGCAACACTTCTTTCATGGCAATTGGCAAAGCGCCCCAGCAAACCGCTGTGGTCACCGCCAGGAAAATACCCATACCGACCTGCTGTTTTGTTTCCATACGTGTTTTTGCCTGCGCGATATCGGGCCGGGACACCAGCAGCCCTCGGGTCTTATGATTCAAGTTGCAAATCGTTGGCTCAAATAGAGCGAAACGACGTAATCAAACTAAACGAGCACCGCCAAAGCCGCTGCAGCTTAGGCATGATGAGTCTCAGCTTAGCATCGCTCAAGCTAGCTGCGCGTTGGTCGCCCTCATCCCATTCATACCGCGAGGTAGATGAGCACAGGGATTCGCCGTCTTATCGTTTTTATACCACTCGAATATTTTGCGTATAAATGTAAAAAGCCCCGCAACGAATTGCGAGGCTTACATCTATTTAGTCCGGCTCGGGTAATTATTCAGCGTCGATGCTGATAAATTTACGGTTGCTCGGGCCTTTAACTTCGAATTTGACTTTACCGTCTTTCAAAGCAAACAGAGTGTGGTCTTTGCCGCAACCCACGTTAGTACCGGCGTGGAATTTGGTGCCACGCTGACGAACGATGATGCTGCCTGCCAGAACTGCTTCGCCGCCAAAGCGTTTTACGCCCAGACGTTTGCTTTCAGAATCGCGACCGTTACGAGTCGAGCCGCCAGCTTTTTTGTGTGCCATTAATCCGCTCTCCTAACTTAAGCGCTGATGCCGGTGATTTTGACGTCAGTGAACCACTGACGGTGGCCTTGCTGCTTACGGTAGTGCTTACGACGACGAAACTTAACGATCTTAATTTTCTCGCCACGACCGTGAGCAACCACTTCAGCTTTGATCTTGCCGCCATCGACGAAAGGAACGCCGATTTTGATATCTTCGCCATTAGCGATCATCAGAATCTGGTCAAACTCAACCGCTTCACCAGTTGCGATGTCCAGCTTTTCCAAGCGAACGGTCTGACCTTCGCTTACTCGGTGTTGTTTACCACCACTTTGGAAAACCGCGTACATATAAAACTCCGCTTTCCGCGTGCTCAACCATTTAGTACAGAGCGCGCTATAAATATTCACAATAGGGCGCGAATTCTACGCAAAAATCCAGCGTATGACAAGAGCAGAATCCGGCCCGATCGTGAAAAAAGAAGAAAAAAAACACAGTTTCTTTCACGGCGTTTATCTGGGGCGTTTTTCAAGTACAATCATAAGACAGTTACCGCCATGTGCCGATGTGAGCAGCAATCTCATCGCGGTGAAGAGAAACACAGCTGAAAACAATACAAATGAACATAGAACAAATTACCGAGTTAACCGCACAAGATATGGCGGCAGTGAACGCAACAATTCTCGAACAGTTGAATTCCGAAGTCACGCTCATCAATCAGCTTGGCTATTACATTATCAGCGGCGGAGGTAAGCGGATCCGTCCGATGATCGCCGTGTTAGCGGCACGTGCATTGCAGTATCAAGGCGACAAGCATATCACCGTTGCTGCACTGATCGAGTTCATCCATACCGCTACCCTGCTACATGACGACGTCGTGGATGAATCCGACATGCGCAGAGGCAAGGCTACCGCCAATGCGGCATTTGGCAATGCCGCCAGCGTTCTGGTGGGTGACTTCATCTATACTCGCGCATTCCAGATGATGACCAGCCTCGAATCACTGCGGGTGCTGGCCCTGATGTCGGAGGCCGTCAACGTGATTGCCGAAGGCGAAGTGCTGCAGCTCATGAATGTTCACGATCCGGACATCAGCGAAGAGAGCTACATGCGGGTGATTTACAGTAAAACCGCGCGTTTGTTCGAAGCCGCGGCACAGTCCTCTGCCATTTTGTCGGGTGCCAGTGAGGCGCAGGAAAAAGGCTTGCAGGATTATGGACGCTATCTGGGTACCGCTTTTCAGCTCATTGATGATTTACTCGATTACAGCGCTGACGGCGCAACATTAGGTAAAAATACCGGTGACGACCTGAACGAAGGCAAACCCACTCTGCCACTGTTACATGCAATGCATAATGGCAATGAAGAACAAACAGCCATGATCCGCAGCGCGATCGAACAAGGGAATGGTCGGCACCTGTTAGAACCGGTTTTAACCGCGATGGAGCAATGCGGCTCTTTGTCTTACACCCGTCAACGCGCGGAAGAAGAAGCCGATAAAGCGATTGCCGCGTTAGCGGTACTGCCTGAGTCACCGTTCCGCAGCGCACTGGAAGGGTTGGCGCACCTGGCTGTGCAACGCGCATTTTAAGAAAGTAATTTCCAAATATAATAGTGGCCCGTTTCTCCGGGCCTGCTATTGTTCACTCATTATTGTCATCGCGAATGCGTGACAACAGACCACCAATACCTTCCCGAATCAAAAACGCAAGTACCTGCTCGCGTTCACTTTCCGACATATGGCGAAAACACTCAACCCACATGGCTAAGGGATCCTTGAGTTCAACATCATAATAAGCTGGATTTTCTTTCATCATCAACAAATTACGTACAGACAATGGCAAACTGTCAATGTGATACTCCACCGCTTTACCTTGTACGCCCTTCCTACGTTGGCTGGCCCAACCTTCACGGCGTGCCATTTGATTAATTCCTTGTGGTGAGGAAGGTAGCCCGGCAATGCCTGCCAGTTCTTGGGCAGCAAACCACTCTTTTTTCATAGCCATTTTCTCTGGAAAATTGTATGGCGAACACTTTTTTGGAAATCAAAACGCTATTTTTAGAAAAAAATGGTATTCTTATTTCCGTATAAGCGTTTCATGTTGTGCAAACGATTAATACTTACCTGTTAGTTATACCACTAACAGAACTTTGGCTAATCAAAAAAGGAATGTAAACATGAATTCAAGGAGTCAGGATTGGCATCCAGCGGATGTCATCGCAGCATTACGCAAGAAAGGCACGACGCTGGCCGCCGTATCACGACAGGCCGGGCTGAGTTCATCCACGCTGGCAAACGCCCTATCACGCCCGTGGCCAAAAGGAGAGTGGTTAATCGCCGATGCGTTGGGTATCCACCCGGCAGAAATCTGGCCCAGCCGTTATTATGATCCCAACACTCACCTACTGTTGGAGCGTAAAACTCGCATGAAATCTTGACGGCAGGCATAAAAAAACCGCCGGAACTCAGTCCGGCGGCCTCATTGACGATCTGCTAGCTTAAACTGGGTTATCAGTTATTGATAAATTTTTCGCCCAATTCAATATCTTTATGCAGCACATCCAGCATGTCATTCAACGCTTGTTGCTCGAACGCGCTCAGAGCGCCAATAGCTTTACGCTCTTCAACACCATTTTTGCCCAGTAACAGCGGTTGTGCGAAGAAGCGCGCATAGTTGCCATCACCTTCGACATACGCGCACTCTACTACACCTTGTTCACCTTGCAGTGCACGCACCAGCGACAGACCGAAACGTGCCGCAGCCTGGCCCATTGACAAGGTTGCAGAACCGCCGCCGGCTTTGGCCTCAACCACTTCAGTACCCGCATTCTGGATACGTTTGGTCAGATCCGCCACTTCTTGTTCGGTAAAGGTGACGCCAGGAATCTGGGACAGCAGTGGCAAAATGGTCACGCCTGAGTGACCGCCGATAACGGGTACGTTCAACTCTTCCGGCTGTTTGCCTTTCAGCTCAGCAACAAACGTATTCGAACGGATGATGTCGAGTGACGTGACGCCAAAGAGTTTGTTCTTATCATACACGCCCGCTTTCTTCAGCACTTCAGCCGCGATAGCAACCGTGGTGTTCACCGGGTTGGTGATGATACCGATGCAGGCTTTTGGACAGGTCGTCGCAACTTGTTCAATCAGATTACGCACGATACCGGCGTTAACATTGAACAAATCTGAGCGATCCATGCCGGGTTTACGCGCCACACCTGCGGAAATCAGTACCACATCGGCACCCTGCAGAGCTGGTTTTGCGTCTTCACCGGAGAAGCCTTTGATTTTGACGGCGGTAGGGATGTGGCTTAAGTCAACGGCAACGCCTGGCGTAACGGGGGCAATGTCGTAAAGGGAGAGTTCAGAACCTGAAGGAAGCTGGGTTTTGAGTAGAAGGGCGAGGGCCTGGCCAATTCCGCCAGCAGCACCGAGAACTGCAACTTTCATCCTATACTCCTTTATTATCTTAAATATAAAAGTGCCGTGAATTCTTGGGTTACGGACTTTAAATTATTACACCTTTGAAAACAAACTCTTAACAGTTGGATTGAGAGCTAGCGCAATAAAATTGATCCTAATCGTGCACATTTTAGATTAAATCGCTTACGCATTAATGGCATAGCGCGCACAAATCAAAAACAGTGCGGGGTTATTCACGTGCAAGTTAACCGGTCGTTACATTACACCCTTACACAACATCAGAACAACATCATTTTAATAACATTTAGTTTACGCTCGGCCAGCATGAATGCCAGTAAGAAAAGGGCATATTCATGAGATAGGGATTTTGTTAAAATACGCTTCTTTCCTTATTATTCGGGCGTTTTTATTTCTTTCGCTCGGCGTTTAATTGCATAAAAATTCATTTATATGCATAATAATGAACTCTACTGTCAACATTCATCGGTGCAAAATGCGTAATCCCGCAAAGCAGGAAGATCTGATCAAGGCGTTTAAAGCGTTATTGAAAGAAGAAAAATTCAGCTCGCAAGGCGAGATCGTTTTGGCGCTGCAAGAAGAAGGCTTTGAAAACATAAACCAATCCAAAGTCTCTCGCATGCTGACCAAGTTTGGTGCGGTACGTACGCGTAATGCGAAAATGGAAATGGTCTACTGCCTTCCTGCCGAGCTGGGTGTACCAACCACCACCAGCCCGTTGAAAAACCTGGTGCTCGATGTCGATCATAACGATGCCTTGGTCGTTATTCATACCAGCCCTGGCGCAGCGCAGTTAATTGCCCGTTTACTCGATTCATTGGGTAAATCCGAAGGTATTCTCGGCACGATCGCCGGTGACGATACCATTTTTGTCACCCCAGCCAGCGCTTTCAGCGCACGGCAATTGTATGAAGCTATCCTGACGCTGTTCGAACAAGAGCTCTGATGCATCCGCTAACAAAATACGGTGACCATAACCGCGCTTTGTTAGCGTTTGCTTAAACCCACACCGCCTTCTTTTCCAGACACACTCTTTTCATCAACCTTATCTGGCACGGCTTAGAAGTTCATCCACAGCCTATTGCAATGACATTCAGATATGCTCAGTGGTACCTGCTGTAAATTTCCGCACTTTTAGTCAAAAGCACTTAGCTCATTGAAATTACATCTATTTGACATCAAAAGACCATTTTACGTACGTTTTTTATTCCATATCGTTATAAAAAATGATTAACACTATACGTAAGTTTCACAAGAAACTGTTAGCTAGCTATTAATATTTCGCGTTACTAGATGTATACTCATTTCCGTGATGTAAATCACAGTTCGTTGGAACTGCTAACAGAATTCGATGAGGTAAATCATGAAAATTAAAACGACCGTAATGGCATTAAGCGTTCTTTCTATGCTTTCATTTGGTGCCTTTGCAGCACAATCAATCAACGCCGAGCAGGCTGCTCAATTGCAATCCGCAGGCACGATTACCGTCAGCGGCGTAGCCGGCGCACCTTCTGATATCCGCGCGGCGTTGTCTGCCAAAGCCGACGCTCAAGGCGCAACCGCTTACCGCGTAATCGAAGCGCGTAATGAAGGTAACTACCACGCTACAGCTGAAATCTATAAATAAGTGACGTGGGGCCTACTTGCCCTTACACGTTATCAATCTCTGGAAACCGTTATACCAATAACAGCCTTCAAGAATAAAAATCGTAATTAAGCCCTTCCAGGCGGTTATTGACACCATCAAGGATCATCATCATGAATATGAAAATCACTCTCGCCGCAATCAGTCTGCTTTCCGCCGTTTCATTCGGCGCATCCGCCGCCACGCTGGTAGACAATGCGCAGGCCAAGAATATGCATTCTATCGGCACCATTACCGTCAGCGGTGTGGCTGGCTCGCCTTCTGATATCCGTCAGGCTCTGTCTGATAAAGCAGATAAACAAGGTGCCAAAGCTTATCGTGTGATCGAAGCCTACGAAAACGGCAACTGGCACGCGACAGCAGAAATTTACCAATAATAATCAACGCGCGCGTTTCTCGATCTGATTCCCCTCGTCACTGCCACTGCCGAGTTTGATGAGCGTGCGAATTCGTTGAAAACCTCGTCGTCCTATCCGACGAACCCCATTGCCCTCGCTCGCGAGGGCTTTTTTTATCGCCGTAAAAAGGGGCCGCAAGCGGCCCCAACGATGTTATTTGCACCCACTCCGCGCGCTTTCCGCCCAGTCAGTAACTTTCCTGCGGTTCCGGTTTATTGGCCAGCGCCGTCAGCAACTTGTCGTGAATGCCCTCGAAGCCACCATTACTCATCACCAAAATAGTGTCACCTGGCTTGGCCGTTTTCACGATCGTTTCAACGAGCGTGTCCAGATCGGCACTCCAATGCGCCGGCTGTACGCAGGCCTCTGCCACCTCAGCCACTTGCCACGGGATATGCGTCGGTTGGAACAGGAACACTTCATCAGCGCGCCCCAACGAAGGGGCCAATTCGTTCTTGCTGATGCCCATTTTCATGGTATTGGAACGGGGCTCTAACACCGCCAAAATACGGGCGGTACCGCCCACTTTTCCACGCAACGCCGCGAGAGTGGCCAGAATTGCCGTTGGATGATGGGCGAAATCGTCATAAACCGTTACGCCGTTTGCTTCACCCCGTAATTCCAGCCGACGCCGGGCATTAATAAAATCCCCTAAAGCACGACAGGCATCGCCAGGCTGCACGCCAACATGGCGGGTGGCGGCAATAGCCATCAGACCATTGTGCATATTGTGCTCACCTACCAGCGACCAATTCACCTCGCCCACTTTTTCGCCGTTGAGTAATACTTCATAGTGGCTGGCATCCACCGTCAGTTTATTCGCACGCCAAGTGCCCTCTTCCCCCACCAATTCTTGCTCGCTCCAGCAGCCCATTGCCATCACTTGCTTTAGGTGCGCGTCGTTGTCCGGCAGGATTATCTTGCCCTTGCCTGGCACCAAGCGAACCAAATGATGGAACTGTTTCTGGATGGCTTTCAAGTCATCGAAGATATCGGCGTGATCAAATTCCAAATTGTTCATGATCAACGTCCGCGGGCTGTAATGGACAAATTTGGATCGTTTATCGAAGAAAGCACAATCGTATTCATCAGCCTCGATGACGAAAAACGGGCTGCCGCCTAAGCGCGCGGAAACGTCAAAATTGCCCGGCACGCCGCCAATCACAAATCCCGGCTGATAACCACAGGACTCTAGGATCCAAGTTGCCATGCCTGCCGTGGTGGTCTTACCGTGAGTCCCCGCCACGGCCAGCACCCAACGGTCACGCAGCACATAATCATGCAACCACTGTGGGCCAGAAACATAGGGGATACCCTGTTCTAACACGGCTTCGACACACGGGTTACCGCGCGTCATGGCATTACCGATGATCACCAAGTCCGGTGCGGGATCCAACTGCACCGGATCATATCCTTGGATCAAATCGATCCCCTGATTTTCCAACAGTGTGCTCATCGGTGGATACACGTTAGCATCGGAACCGGTGACCTCATGTCCAAGTGAACGGGCCAACATCGCCAACCCACCCATAAAGGTGCCACAGATGCCAAGAATGTGAATGCGCATAGGGTTCTCATTTAGTCGCGTCAAATTTCCGCTTATTCTACCGCTCAGAATCGTCCAGAAGAAATGGATTTGCCTATGAATAGCGTAATGCTTTGGGCTACACTGCTGGCGAAAACGTTGGCGGTTTGTTAACAAATCGCTATCCATCCGTAGATTCAGGGATTGTGTCATGAAAACGTTAGGCGAATTTATCGTCGAGAAACAACACGACTTCTCTCACGCCACTGGCGAACTGACAGCTTTACTTTCGGCCATCAAGCTCGGTGCCAAAATCATCCACCGCGATATCAACAAAGCGGGTTTGGTGGATATTCTCGGTGCCAGCGGTGTTTCTAACGTACAAGGCGAAGTGCAGATGAAACTGGACTTGTACGCAAACGAAAAGTTGAAAGCCGCACTGAAAGCGCGCGGTGAAGTCGCCGGGATCGCATCCGAAGAAGAAGACGAAATTGTGATTTTCGACGGCGAGCGGGCTGAAAATGCTAAGTATGTGGTGTTGATGGATCCGTTAGACGGCTCGTCTAACATTGATGTCAACGTCTCGGTCGGTACGATTTTCTCTATCTATCGTCGCATCACCCCCGTCGGTACGCCCGTTACCGAAGAAGATTTCCTGCAGCCAGGTAGCGCACAGGTCGCCGCCGGTTACGTAGTTTACGGCTCATCCACCATGCTGGTATACACCACTGGTTATGGCGTACATGCGTTTACTTACGATCCGTCTCTCGGGGTGTTCTGCCTCTCTCACGAGAAGGTCTGCTTCCCAGAGTCCGGCAATATGTATTCCATCAACGAAGGTAACTACATCAAGTTCCCGCTCGGGGTGAAAAAATACATCAAGTATTGCCAGGAGCAGGATGAAGCCACGCAGCGCCCCTATACATCGCGCTACATCGGTTCACTGGTTGCTGACTTCCACCGCAACTTGCTGAAAGGCGGGATTTATATTTATCCAAGCACTGCCAGCCACCCGCAAGGGAAGCTGCGCCTGCTGTATGAATGCAATCCAATGGCCTTCTTAGCCGAACAGGCCGGCGGTAAAGCCAGCGATGGCAAAAATCGTATTCTGGACATTACGCCGCAAAAACTGCACCAGCGAGCACCGTTCTTCGTTGGCACCAAATCCATGGTAGAAGATGCAGAACGCTTTATCGCCGAGTATCCCGACGAGTAAGCCTGATCAGGGCCGGCCTATCCGGCCCTGCTATGTTTTAACGGGTTACAGTTTGAACGCCGCCATACTTTGTGCCAGCGCCTGAGCCTGTTCCTCAAGTGAACGCGTAGCCGACGCGGACTCTTCCACTAAGGCCGCATTCTGTTGCGCCACCTGATCCATTTGCGCCACCGCTAAATTCACCTGCTCGATGCCGTTGCTTTGTTCACGCGTCGCTGCCGAAATCTCTCGCATCAACGCCGTCACGCGCCCCACTTCATCGGCGATACCATTCATGGTTTTTGCCGCAGACTCGGCCATCTGTTCACCTTCTTGTACGCGGTTTTGCGAAGCCTCAATCAGCCCTTTAATCTCTTTGGCCGACTGTGCACTGCGTTGTGCCAGGCTGCGCACCTCACCGGCCACCACGGCAAAACCTCGCCCTTGCTCGCCGGCACGCGCGGCTTCGACTGCGGCGTTCAGTGCCAGAATATTAGTCTGGAAAGCGATTCCGTCCATCACGCTGATAATATCGGCAATGCGTCGCGAACTGTCGGTGATTGCCTGCATTTTATCTTTTACCTGGCTCACCACATCGCTGCCGCGATCGGCAATATCAGACACGCTCAGCGCCAATTGATTGGCCTGTTCTGCGTTTTCCGCGTTCATTCTCACCGTCGAGGTCAGCTGTTCCATGCTAGCAGCGGTTTGCTCTAACGAGGCAGCAGACTCTTCCGTACGCTGGGCCAAATGCACGTTACCCGCAGCAAGCTCTCGCGAGCCGGTATCAATCTGACTGCTGGCATCACGCACTTTACTCACCGACATCACCAATGATTGCTGCATGCGCTGCATGGCGTGCGCCAAGCGGCCCATTTCCGTTTCACCTACCCCGTGGATTTCATGAGTCAAATCGCCATTAGCGATATGTTCTAATTCGGCAATCGAGACATCCAGCGGCCGCAGAATAATCACTCGCAGTGCAAACCATGCCAGTAATGCCAGCAACGCGCTGAGTAAACCGGCTGCTACGATCAAGAAGATTTGGGTGTGAGCATTACTTTCGGCATCATTGACGCGCTGCTGGCCAATTTCTATAGCAAAGCTGCGAAAATCGCTGAGGTCTTTTTCAAACGCAATACTCAATTTAGAGATCTGCGTTTCCTGAATTTTATAGTATTCATCTATGTTACCGGCCTTGATGGCATCCGCCATCGGCCTTACCCCCTGCTCCTGATAAGCACGATAGCTGGCCTGCAAACGTTCAGAGAGCTGTTTGCCTTGTTCGGTAACGGTACCAACGCCAACAAAGCGCGCCATTTCCCGCTGTGACTCGCTCAGATAACCATAAATACGGCCTACCGTTGCGTTAGCCACCTCAATTTGGCCAATTTCGTGTTGTCGCACGGCCAAAGACGCCGCCGTACGAGCACGCAGCGTCAGGTTTGAGCTGTTAGCCAGTGAACCCAGTTCTTCTCCCAGAATCTGGTTCAATGTATGTAATGAGCGTGAGCCCTGATTGATGGCATTGACGCCGATAACGCTGACCATAATCAGCAATACTGTCATCAGGCTCAACAAGGCGATCAGCCCAGCCTTGACCGTTATTTTATTTAACATGAATTATTCCCAGCTTTAGATAATACGTGGTGATAGAGGTAGAGATGAAAGATCGCGCTTAGCGCGCGATTATTATTTGCTGAAGTTATCGGCGGTGATGAGAAAAACTTGACGATACCGGCGGATTAATCTGGAAATTTATGCTAGTCGGCTTGCTCGCCACTGTGGTGATGAAAAGGGCAGGAAATCGCAAAAGAGTCCGCTATAATAGCCCGCACTCCATTTCTGGTTTGATTATAAGGAAACCGACATGAGCTTGAATCTGGTCCCTGCTGGCAAAGTCCTGCCGGAAGACATCTACGTTGTGATCGAAATCCCGGCTAACGCCGATCCGATCAAATATGAAATCGACAAAGAAACCGGTGCGCTGTTCGTTGACCGTTTCATGTCCACTGCGATGTTCTACCCGTGCAACTACGGTTACATCAACCACACGCTGTCTCTGGACGGTGACCCGGTTGATGTGCTGGTCCCTACGCCACACCCGCTGCAACCTGGCTCAGTGATCCGCTGCCGTCCGGTTGGCGTACTGAAAATGACCGACGAAGCCGGTGAAGATGCGAAGCTGGTTGCCGTACCACACAGCAAATTGACCAAAGAATACGATCACGTGAAAGACGTGAACGACCTGCCAGAACTGCTGAAAGCGCAGATTGCTCACTTCTTCGAGCACTACAAAGATCTGGAAAAAGGTAAGTGGGTAAAAGTAGAAGGCTGGGATGATGCTGCGGCGGCTAAAGCAGAAATTCTCGCTTCCTTCGAGCGCGCTAAGAAGTAATTCTTCAGACTGCTGCCAGATGAAAAAACACCGCTCCATGAGCGGTGTTTTTTTATTACACGTCGTCGTGGCGCGTCAGCCAATCACCGCTTTCAATCAACGGATAACCAGCGACACTGTGCCGATACAGATAGATCCACGCACTACCATAAGGTGTCTGAATTAGCTCACGCTTATAGTCCTTGGTGTTGCTTTTTAACTCGTCAAGCTCTGCCAGGATCGATGAGTTAATACGGTACACCTCACAGTGTATCGTTCCCTCTCCAGGGATCGCCGCCGGGTAATGGCCCAGATCGTAAATCTGATAACCTTCGAGCTCGTGCTCGCCTAACCATTGGGCGTTGGTCATCCAATGGCTGTTTCCCTGTTTGCGTCGTAAACTGCCGTAGACAATTATTCGCATAGCTCAAAACTCAAACTGATAGAGCAAATCTAGTGCCTGGTCAAGACCAGACACCGCTTCCAGATACAACTTCGGCATCAAGCGATAACGCAACGTCAGCGTGGCCAGCGAATCGAAAATACCCACCCCATATTTTACTTGTAAGCCAGGGAGGATATAACCGCTCACGACAACTTGGGAGCTATCACCCACTCCCGCCGTATCTAAGGCCAAATTACTTACGCCAAATGCCTCACCGATTTTACCCACAAGTTGACCACTTTGTGCAACCCCCATACCAATCAACATTGAGGTCATGGCGTTACCATCAGCACCAGAACTGCTCAATCCTTGACCACGCAGCAGGTAAGATAGCGCTTCTTGTTGTGATTTGGCCGGATCGGAGAACACTTCCAGCTTCGGCGCATCCGCCAATCCTGTAACGCGAACCCCGGCAGTCACCCCATCTTCGGTCGCATCTGGGTTACGGATCGCCTCCATATTGAGCAACGGCTGATCCGGTGGCCCTGAAAACATCAACTGACCTTTACGCACGATCAGATCCTGACCGTAAGCATGGAAGCGCCCGGATGGAATGTCAATTTGACCATTCAGACCTAAGCCACGTTTGTCCTGCACGACCTTCAAATCACCTTTCAACTTGGCTTTCAGGCCAAATGCGTCGAGCCGTACGTTGTCGCCAATGTGAATCATCAGGTTGCTGTTGATCGGAATGGAGGCGGTTTTCGTTTCAATCGGCTTCAGTTGCTCATCCAACATCACTTCATCAGAAGAAATACCCACCGCGCTTTCCGGTAGTTCCTGTACCGTAATACGCGCCCATGGAATATCCACATTACCGTTAAGTGAGAACAACTGCGGCGTCGCTTCAAAGACCAGATCCGGCGAGACGTCAAGACGGACCATCGGTGGCACCGCCACCCGCAGCTTATTACCCTTAGCGGCAATACGCGCGCGCCAAGCGTTAATGTCGCTCCAATCCGCATCACCGGTCATATTTAACTGACCGTGGGTGGTGCTGATCAAACCATCCAGCGTCGAATTCATGCCGTTAAAGTTGATCGCTAGCCGCCCGTCAGTCATATCGAACGGCATCCAACTGCCATCAATATCCACCTTATCCAGCGCTAACCGACCAAATACCAGCGGTTTTTGCGCATTGCCGCCCAATCGCAGGTTGGCATTGAGCATCCCAGCAGCTTTCTCACCCTGCATTAACGCCGGGTTAAGCATCGCCAGAGAAATGTTGGTGATATTGACGTTACCACGCAGGTTACGACGCCCCTGCGGATCCGTCACCTGCACGTTGCCATCAAACTGGCCGTTATTATTCAGTTTGATCAACCAGTCAGCCTGCGCTCGGCCGTTGTTAACCCCCGCATTAAGGTTCAACGTATCAAAGGCGATCGGTAACGCATTACCTTGCACCTGTTGCACTACTTTCACACCATTGCCCACCAGCGACACTTTCGCCTGCGGCAACGCGGCACCCTCTTTCCAGCTCACATCGGCGCGACCGGTGAATACGCCGTTCAGCGCGGTGTCTGGCCCCAGGAACGGTTTGATCATTTTCAAATCAAAGCGGTTCAGCACCACGCTGGCCTGGCCGCTGGCGGCGCTGGCCTCGATAGTTTTCGGCACGCAGACTTCGGCATCCGGGTTCTGCCAGCAGTGCGGGCCGACGCTGATTTTTTGCTGGGTATTCAGATAGTCCAGCGCGATAGCGCGCGTCAGACGCCATTCGCCCACCGGCGTATCAAAGCGGGTATTGTTCAGATTGCCGCGCCAGCGTTGCTGCTGACGATCGAAGCTGCCCGCCAGCGCCAACTGGCCGGAAACCGGTTCGCCGTCAATCTTCAGCTGTAACTGATGTTGCTTTTCGCTGCCTTTGGCATCCAGCGTCAGCAAGTTGATAGCCAAGGCATCCTGCTTCAACTGCTCAACCCGCACCGACAATTGCCCCTGAATCTGCTCGGTGGAGCGCACGTCACCGTCCACTTTCACCCGTTTGATATTCAGCGCCTGCCAGCGCAGACCGGAAGCAGTCAGATCCGCCAGCAGCTGTGGTGCCTTGAGGTTGCCACGCAGTTTGACCAGGCCTTTCGCCGTGCCACCCAATCCTGGCAATGCGCCATCCAGTTGCGGCGCATCAATATTCGCATCCAGATTCCAGTTTTTCTCGTCTAGCTGCCCTTTTACATTCAAGGTGTTGCGGCCTAGAGCTAAATCAATACCGGGGATTTTCCACTGGCCTGCAGCGTTACCACTGAGTGAACCACGCGCCGAGACTTTATTCTGTTTAACGTTGCCATCCAACTGAAGCGTTGGAACCTGTAATTGCCAACTCCCTCCGTGCAGACTGCCACGGGTGGTAATTTTCCCATCCAGTTTGGCAGGCCATTCGGGATACTGTTTGGCGGTGTTGATACCACTCAGCGTCAGTTGCGACGTCCAGCTTATCGCCTTGCTCCAGTCGACCAACGCGGTCAGATCGGTGTTACCCTGCAATGCAGCGACCCGCAGACGCTCCAGTTTAAACTGCTCAATGTTACCTTTACCGTCCAGCGTTAAGACGGCGGGTGGCAGGTCTTGACCATTAATTTTGGCACGCGTCGATAATGCATAATCGGTGGCCTTGCCATTAAAACGTAAGCGCAGATCGTCGACCTGATACTGCGCTTTGCCACTCAACGGCCATTTAAGCTGTTTACTTTCCAACGTCAGCGCCAGCGGTAAGCCCGCTTGCGCCAATTGTGTTTGCACCGCTAACTGCGCACCGACTGGCCCGGAAAGATTTAATGCCACGTCCAATTGTTCACGCAGGCCACCGCCGATGTTCAGCTTCACTTTTTCGCCTTTCAGCGGCTCCATATTCAGCGTGCCATTGGCGACCAATTCTACCGGCCAATGGTCTTTTAACGTCGCCTGACCGTGTGCGAACAGCGATCCCTGCGGCGATTTAACCTCAAAATTGTCCAACTGAATATGCTGATCTTGGGTGCTCGCGCGCAACAGCAAGCGGGTGATCAGGACGTCAGTATCACCGGTCAAACGTAGCTGCTCCCCGGTTATCTCTTTCACCGTAATGTCCAGCGGCAAGCGGACATCTGGCAGATCCGGCAACAGCGGCTTGTCAAACAACGCTTTTAGCGTTTCACCCAATGGCTTTTCTTCCGGCTGGGCGGTTGGTTTCGCTGATTCAACCGCCTGTTCGCCGACGGTCTTCGCGACATCAACGGCCGGTTGCACGGCTTCCGGTAACGGATTTTCTGGCGTTTTGGGCAACGCAATCAGCAATGCGCTGATGTTGGTCGGCATCAATGTCAACGCGCGTTCCCGCCATTCGGCGCCGGTGTGGAATTCACCCAATGAAATCGCGGTATCATCAACATTGACCGTCACATTGTTCAGAGCCAGTTTACGGAGAATAATCGGATACGGCGTGCTGAGGTCGGTGGTGGGCTCACTGGTTTCAACCGCCGGTTCTGACGGCGGCATTTCACTGGTTTTCACCACCACATCAACATCATCGGCGGTCAGCGCATTGACGCAGAGCGAACTTTGCTTAAAGCAGGACAGATCGAGTGACAGATGGAATCGCCCGGCGTTCACCGTGACGCCTGGCATTTGATATTTGACCCCTTTCAGCGTCAGATCCCGCCAACCGCCGTTGACGCTGGCAATATCCAGCCCCGGAACCCAACGTGCCGCTGCGTTGATCACCATATGCAACCCGCTGGTGGTGCCCAGCAGAAATGCCACGCCCCCCAGCAACAGTACCAAGACGACCAGAAATCCAAGACAAATCTTTTTTACCAGGCTCATAGTTCAGGCCCCAAACCGATATAGAATTGCACCCCGTGGGTTTCCTTATCCCCAACTGGGGCGGCAAAATCCAGCTTCACCGGGCCAACCGGCGACTGCCAGCGTATACCAACGCCCGCACCGGTTTTAAAATTGCTCTGTTTGATATCATTAACCGCTTCACCGGAATCGACGAAGACCGCTCCCCACCATTTGCCGCTGACGTTGTACTGATATTCCAGTGAACCGGTCAGCATTTTTGACGCGCCGAGCAGCTTACCGTTGCCGTCACGCGGAGAGATGTCTTTGTATTTGTACCCGCGAATACTGCGATCGCCACCGGCGAAAAAGCGAAGATCGGGTGGCACCTTGTCGAAGTCATTCGTTTCAATCCAGCCCACCTGACCGCGCGCCACGAAACGGTGTTTGTCGGCTAGCGTGCGGATCCACACGTTCTGCGCCTGCATCAGTGCAAAATCGACACCGGAACCCCAAGTGGTATCAGAAACGTCAATCGAGTAACGCTGGGAGTCGCCCCAGGTTGGCATCAACCCACCACGCGACCGCGTACGGCTGACGCTAACGCCCGGATACAACAGTACGGTCGTATTAGTGACGTTACCTTGGGTAAAGTGGTCAAAACGCCCCGTCAAGTTGATAGCATGTTGCCAACCGCTGGACAGATCCCAATTGCGCGACACCATCACTTTGGTACTGTCAGATTTGGTATCGTTCAAATCCTCATGCTTATAACCGCCCTGTAGCAGGTAATACTGTTCCAGCGGGTTTTTGAGCAATGGAATTTTGTACGAAAAATCGAGCTGTTGTTCAGGACCGGAAAGATACAGGCTGCTTTCTAGGCTGTGTCCGCGATCGTTCAGCCACGGTTTCTTCCAGGTGCCTTTGATACGCGGCCCCACATCGGTGGAATAGCCGACACCGGTTTCGATGGTATTGCGGCTTCGCGGCGTCACTAGCGCATCTAACGGTAAAATTTTGTTCTCTTTAGCATTCTCGAAATCAGGTGACACCACCACGGAATTGAACCAGTTGGTCGCGGATAAACGGCGGTTCAATTCGGCCAAATCTTGCGAGCTGTAATAATCACCTTGATGAAACGGCACCAGATTTTGCAGATAGTCGTCGCGAATCTGCGAGCCTTGGAAGTTCACTTTGCCAAAACGATAACGTTCACCGCTGTTGAAATCGATATCCCAAAATGCTTTGCGCAACGCCTCAGAAACACCAAGCTGGCTTTTCACCATCTCCGCATCGAAATAGCCTTTACGTAGCGCCAATCCACTCAGCGAACTTTTGAAACTGTCATATTTACCGTGGTTAAGGATTTCACCCAGCGTTGGGCGCCCTTTCTTCACCAACTCTTGATAATCCTCGTCGGTCTTCGCCCCCCCTTCCAGCGTGATCGTGGCATCAGCAATGCGTACCGGCTCCCCCGGATTGACTTTAGCATGCAGTATCGGGCGCGAAAGGTTAGGGTTGTTGTCGAAGGTAAAATCAATGGTGGGCTGGTAATAGCCGAGTGCGCGTAACCCCTGACGTACAGCCTCCGCCACGCGTGCACGAAAGCGCCCGTCGGCGCTCACTTCTTCAGGCGTGATCGATGAAAGACGAACGCGAACGTTCTTTTCCAATTCCCCACTCAGGCCTTCCACCTGTAACCGGATATTGGCAGACCATGCCGCAGGCGCAACAAGTAGCGCACATAAAACGCAAAGGACACGATATCGTGACACGCGTTCTCCTTAATTTATCTTACATTCCTGTATAAAGTCGTCGTTCTAATGGCGACGCATTCTTAACTTTTTACGCTCAAAATACTGCGTTAAGCTTATATAAACGCAACATGGTGCTTATTGTGGGCAAAGAAGCGATGAGTTACAACTCGCTCTACGCCGTGTTGAGTCAATTCCTACTCTGACAACAGGAGTCAATCGTGGTGCCGTATACCGATAACATTCAAACAATCGACAAAGATAACGCGCTGCCTGGCCGCACCACACCGATGCCGGTCGCCCCCCTGAACATCGTTACCCAACATTCGATGACCCACGTGCCGGAGGGCATGGAGGTCGCAATTTTCGCCATGGGCTGCTTTTGGGGCGTCGAACGCCTGTTCTGGCAACAGCCTGGCGTCTACAGCACTGCCGCAGGTTACAGCGGCGGCTATACGCCGAATCCAACCTATCGCGAAGTCTGCAGTGGTCAGACAGGTCATGCCGAAGCGGTACGTATCGTGTTTGATCCCAACCTCATCAGCTACCAACAATTATTGCAGGTATTTTGGGAAAACCACGATCCCGCCCAAGGAATGCGCCAAGGCGGTGATATCGGCACCCAGTATCGCTCCGCGATCTATTACCTTTCGCCGGAACAGCACGCACAAGCGGAAAGCAGCAAACAGCGTTTTCAACAGGCGATGGATGCAGCCGGTGATAAACGTATCGTTACCAGCGAAATTGCCCCGGCATCGCCATTTTATTATGCCGAAGACGATCACCAGCAATATCTGGAAAAGAACCCTGGCGGCTACTGTGGGCTGGGGGGTATCGGGGTCTGTCTGCCAGCGTAAGGCTAAGGCGTTAATTTTTAACCACTGGCGGCCTTCATCAGGCTGCTGCTATACTATGCGGGTCGCTTTTGCGGCCTGTTTTTGTCAATCTGGCCTCACCGGCACGCAAGGTGGCACATTGGGCGCGCTTTTGCCGCGCGGTGACATTTCTTTTTACAATGAATTACCCTTCCTCAAGAGCGCCGTCTTCCCGTCGGCACGTATGGATAGATTATGTTAAACAGTATTTTACTGATTCTTTTTCTGATTGCAGTGAGTGCCTTTTTCTCCCTGTCGGAAATTGCGCTGGCCGCATCACGCAAGATTAAACTCAAGCTAATGGCAGACGAAGGTAACATCAACGCCGCCAGAGTGCTCAAACTGCAAGAAACTCCTGGCTTGTTCTTTACCGTTGTGCAAATCGGCCTCAACGCCGTTGCCATTCTGGGGGGGATCGTCGGTGATGCGGCCTTCTCGCCTTCTTTTCAGGTGTTATTTGATCGCTTTTTTTCGCCCGAAATATCTGAACAAGTCAGCTTTGCCTGCTCGTTCGTGCTGGTGACCAGCATGTTCATCCTCTTCGCGGATCTCACCCCGAAGCGCATCGGTATGATTGCACCAGAGACAATCGCCGTCAGGATCATCAACCCGATGCGTTTCTCAATCGCGATTTTCCGCCCGCTGGTGTGGTTCTTCAACGGCATGGCAAACCTGATCTTCCGCCTGTTTAAACTGCCGATGGTGCGTAAAGACGATATTACCTCTGACGATATCTACGCGGTCGTAGAAGCCGGAGCACTGGCAGGCGTATTGCGTAAGCAGGAACATGAGCTGATAGAAAACGTGTTCGAGCTGGAATCCCGCACCGTGCCATCGTCAATGACCTCGCGTGAAAGCGTGGTTTACTTCGACCTGCGCGAAAGCGAAGAAAGCATTAAAGAGAAAGTCTCGACGCATCCACATTCTAAGTTCTTGGTATGCGACGGCAATATCGACCAGGTCGTGGGCTACGTCGATTCAAAAGATCTGCTCAACCGCGTATTGGGCAATCAAAGCCTGGTGCTGAGCAGCGGCGTACAGATTCGTTCTGCGTTGATCGTGCCCGATACGCTCACACTGTCTGAAGCGCTCGAAAGCTTCAAAGCCGCTGGCGAAGACTTCGCGGTGATCCTGAATGAATATGCCTTGGTGGTCGGTATTATCACGCTGAATGATGTGATGACGACCCTGATGGGGGATTTAGTCGGCCAAGGTCAAGAAGAACAAATTGTGGCGCGTGACGAGAGCTCATGGCTGATTGAAGGCGGCACCCCGATTGATGACGTAATGCGCGTACTGGATATTGATGAGTTCCCGCAGGCCGGCAATTATGAAACCATCGGCGGTTTTATGATGTATATGCTGCGCAAAATTCCAAAACGCACCGACTTCGTCAAATATGCCGGTTACAAGTTTGAAGTGGTGGATATCGACAGCTACAAGATAGATCAGCTGTTAGTCACTAAACTGAGCGACAAACCCGCCGCGGTGCTACCCAAAGTGCCAGATGAGAATCTGACCGCGTAATCCCTAACACATCAGCGGCCCTGTTTTGGGGCCGCGGTGGCTTTTCTCACGTAACTCAATCCATATCTGGCGTCTTAGCCCATTTCAGATTGCAGGAGTAACACCTGTCGGTTCACTTCAGACATCACGCTGAGATGACGCTTATCACGCACTTTCGGTACAAGAATTTTGCCTTTGTCGAACTCAAATGCACCTACATCCTTAATGTATAACCTCCCTCGAAACAGGGTCTTCACGTACTTCGCCACTTTCAATGGATTATAACGCTGGAAGATTCTCATTCTTTTACTCTCCTCCCGTTGGACCATGCGCTCACCGAACCGCGAAAGTGGCGGCTTCCCATTAGCGAGCGCAGCATGATTGCAATGATGTAGACCAAGTAAAGACTATATTGTTCATTCCCGCCTGGTTGTTTTCACTGGATTTACACTTTTTGACGGAATCGTATATTTGAGTTTGCAAGTTTGTCAGAATATACATTCAAAAAGTAGGTATTAGCCGCTGAAATGGCAATCTGAGATCGCGCTAACAGGACAGACCTCTGATCACCACCTATGCTTTAAAGCTTAGAAACTGTCCCCCACCGTACCCCCATAAGGAGCAAGCATGAATAAATGTAGCATGCTAATCATATCTTTGCTGGTTACTCCCTTGTTCGCTTCCGCACACAATTTTCAAATGCACCAGCGCGTTGCGCCAGTCGGTGTGACGGATAAGGGAGAGTTAAATTATGCTAACGGTAATTTTAGCTACAAAAACTGGAATAGTGCGCAGCTCAGTGGAAAAGTGCGAGTGATCCAGCATATTGCCGGCCGCAGTTCCGCCAAAGAAATGAACGATCCGCTGATTGAAGCCATCAAGGCCGCTAAGCTACCGCGCGATCGTTACCAAACAACGATCATCGTGAATACTGATGATGCCATCCTCGGTACAACGATGTTCGTACGCAGCAGCCTGGAAGACAGTAAGAAAGCATTCCCTTGGTCACAATTCGTGGTGGACAGTAACGGCAGCGTGCGTAAGGCTTGGCAACTCCAACCTAAGGGCTCGGCCATCGTCGTGCTTGATAAACAAGGCAGGATTCAATTCGCCAAAGACGGCAAATTGACCAAAGAAGAGGTGCAGCATGTGATGAACCAACTGCACCAACTGTTGGAATGATTAAAACAACGAAACCCGGAATCCGGGGTTGAGGAATGATTCACGCGGGGTGTAGAGCAATGGCTTACCCTGCCAGTCGTGAATCTGCGCCCCGGCAGCGACCGCGACTGCATGCCCTGCCGCGGTATCCCAAATATTGGTCGGCCCAAAGCGTGGATACAGTTGCGCTTTACCTTCCGCGACCAGACAAAACTTCAACGATGACCCCACCGAAATGGTTTGGTGCACACCTAACTGTTTTAGATAATCTTTAAGTTCGTCATCAATATGTGAGCGGCTGACCACCACCAACGGCGGCTGGCCTTCCATTACGTGAATGGGACGGCGTTGACCGTTTTCCTCTTTCCACGCACTACCGCGCTCCGCTAAATAGAGTTCATCCAGCGCCGGTGCATACACCACGCCCATCACCGCCTGTCCGTCTTCAATCAACGCGATATTGACGGTGAATTCACCATTACGATGCAAGAACTCTTTGGTGCCATCGAGCGGATCCACCAGCCAGTAGCGCGTCCAGGTTTGGCGCTGCTCCCAAGACGGCGGATCCTCCTCGGACAGTAATGGAATATCCGGTGTCAGTGCAGCAAGACCAGCTTTGATAATTTGATGCGCGGCCAAATCGGCGGCGGTCACCGGCGAATCATCTTTTTTCTTTGCAACATCAAGCGGTTGTTCCCCATGGTATACCGCCATGATTGCCGCACCGGCTTCGCGAGAAAGCTGGCAAATTTGCTCTAACATCATTCACCTCGAATCAATACTTCTGCGGGAAAGGTTCCCCTACCTGATTAGCAGACTAGTTTTTTTTAGCCGGAATATCCATCCCCTGCGCTTAACTGACGATAAAACCCCGGAATGAGTTCACGCCAACTGTGAGCGTCCCCGCGTTACAACCGCAGATTTTCTGCCAAACTTCACAGTTTGATGAGAATACCGAGTGTGATTACATCATCCTCTGCAATAGCAAACTAAAAATGGAATGGAGAAGAAAAAGAATGATCACGAAGCCGTTTATTTTGTCCACGCTTGCGCTACTGATTTGCACCGCAACACAGGCGGCCACGGTTGATCTGCGCGTGCTGGAAACCACCGACTTGCACAGCAACATGATGGACTTTGATTACTACAAGGATAAGCCGACCGAGAAATTTGGTCTGGTTCGCACCGCCAGCCTGATTCAACAAGCACGTCAGGAAGTAATAAACAGCGTATTGGTCGACAACGGCGATATTATTCAAGGCAGCCCTCTCGGTGATTATATGGCCGCTAAGGGATTAAAATCCGGCGATATTCATCCCGTCTATCAAGCAATGAATACGCTGGATTACGTGGTCGGCAACATTGGCAATCACGAATTCAATTATGGCCTCGACTACCTGAAAAAAGCTATCGCGGGGGCTAAATTCCCCTATATTAACGCCAACGTGATTGACGCCAAGACCAACAAACCTCTTTTTACCCCCTATATCATTGTCGATACGCCGGTGAAAGACCGTGACGGACAAACTCACACGCTGCGTATTGGTTACATTGGTTTTGTGCCACCACAGATTCTCGTGTGGGACAAAGCCAATCTACAGGGCAAAGTCACGGTGAATGATATTACCGAGACGGCCAAACGTTACGTGCCAGAAATGCGTAAAAAAGGCGCCGACCTCGTGGTCGCCATTCCGCATTCAGGCCTTTCCAGTGAACCCTACAAAGCCATGGCGGAAAACTCGGTGTATTACCTCAGCCAAGTTGCGGGTATCGACGCCATTATGTTCGGTCATTCACACGCCGTATTTCCCGGTAAAGACTTTGCGGCGATCAACGGCGCTGATATTGAAAACGGCCTGCTGAACGGCGTTCCGGCAGTCATGCCTGGGCAATGGGGCGATCATCTCGGTGTGGTTGACCTACAGCTGAATAACGATGATGGCCAATGGAAAGTGACACAGGCTAAGGCGCAAGCGCGGCCAATTTACGATAACGTTGCCAAGCAATCACTGGCAGCAGAAGATACCAAACTGCTGAAAGTGCTATCAGACGCGCATAAAGATACCCGCGAATTCGTCAGCCAACCGATCGGTAAATCAGATGGCAACATGTACAGCTATTTGGCATTGGTGCAGGACGATCCGACGGTACAAATCGTCAATAATGCACAGAAAGCCTATGTCGAAAAATACATCCAAGGCGATCCTGACTTGGCCGATTTGCCGGTGCTCTCCGCCGCTGCGCCATTTAAAGTCGGCGGCCGCAAGAACGATCCGGCTAGCTTTGTTGAAGTTGAACAGGGTCAACTGACTTTCCGTAATGCCGCCGATTTGTATCTTTATCCCAATACCTTGGTGGTGGTTAAAGCCAGCGGCCAAGAGGTAAAAGAGTGGCTAGAATGTTCCGCCGGTCAATTTAACCAGATCGACATCGATAGCAGCCACCCGCAGCCATTAATCAATTGGGACGGTTTTCGCACCTACAATTTCGACGTTATTGACGGCGTAAATTACCAGATCGACGTCAGCCAACCGGCACGCTACAACGGCGAATGTGAGTTGATCAACGACAAGGCTGAACGTATCAAACAACTGACGTTCAACGGTAAACCCATCGATCCTAACGCGATCTTCTTGGTGGCGACCAATAACTACCGCGCCTACGGCGGTAAGTTTGCCGGTACTGGCGATAAGCACATTGCCTTCGCTTCACCGGATGAGAATCGCTCGGTGCTGGCAGCCTATATTCGTACAGAAAGCGACAAACATGGGGCCGTTCATCCGCAAACAGACAACAATTGGCGCCTAGCGACGTTCAACAGCCCACAACCGCTGGATATTCGATTCGAAACGTCACCAAGCGATAAAGCGACGGCGTTCATCAAGCAGAATGCCCAATATCCGATCAAACTCGTCGGTACCGACGAACTTGGTTTTTCACTTTATCAAATTGATTTGCAGGACAAATAGTGCCCAGCAGGGCGTTAACCGCAGCGCCCTGCCTATTTATCTCTAGCGCCCCTTTAAGTTGCATTTAAAATGCATGTTATTAGCTTTACTCATTTTAAGAGGTGTCATCATGGATTACCGCAACCAGTCTCTCGGTGCGTTGGCGATTGCCATTCCTCGAGCCAGTAAGCTGTTTCGCGATTATGATTTGGATTTCTGCTGTGGCGGAAAACAGACGCTGGAGCGCGCCGCACAACGCAAAGAACTGGATTTGACGCAGCTAGAAGCGCAGCTTGCCGCATTAGCCACCAACGCATCCGATACGCGCGATTGGCGTCACGCGCCGCTGGCAGAGATTATCGATTTCATTCTGCCGCGCTTCCATCAACGTCATCGCGAGCAACTGCCAGAGCTGGTGCTGATGGCAGAAAAAGTGGAACGGGTACACGGCGAGAAATCAACCTGTCCGCGCGGGCTGGCCAAGCAACTGAATCTGCTGCGGCTGGATCTGGATAATCACATGATGAAAGAGGAACAGATCCTGTTCCCCATGATTAAGAACGGCATGGGTCAGCAAGCAATGGGGCCGATTTCCGTTATGGAACACGAACACGATGAGGCCGGCGAACAGCTGGAGGTGGTGAAGTTCCTCACCAATAATCTGACGCCACCAGACGGTGCATGCAATACTTGGCAGGCACTGTACGCGGGCATCAATGAATTTATCACCGATTTAATGGAACACATTCATCTGGAAAATAATCTGTTGTTCCCTCGGGCATTACGCGGTGAATAAAGTTAGGGCGCCACTGGGGCGCCCTGAATGAAATCCGTTTCAGTTACAAAATTTCCAACAGTTCAACCTCAAACACCAGGGCGCTAAACGGTGGAATAGCGGCACCAGCGCCGCGCTCACCGTAGGCCAATTGATGTGGGATGTACAACTGCCATTTTGAACCTACCGGCATCAAAGTCAGTGCTTCAATCCATCCTGGGATTACGCCGCTAACAGGGAACTCCGCCGGTTGGCCACGTTCTACTGAGCTATCGAACACGTCACCGTTAATCAGGCGGCCGGTATAATGCACACGCACGCGATCCTGACGAGATGGGATCGGGCCATTACCCTGCTCCAGCACAGAGAATTGCAGACCAGACTCGGTCAGCGTAACGTCATCACGCTTGGCGTTTTCTTCCAGGAACTGCTGGCCTTCAACGGCCATTGCCTGCTGACGCTCACGGCGTACACCATCCGCACGTTCGTGAATTTCACGCAGTGCACGGTGCACAACATCCACGGGAACCGCCGGGGCATTCCCTTCCAGCGCGTCACGCAAGCCCGCCAGCAAAGCTTCCGGTTGTAAACCTTCCAGACCGGACTCTTGCAATTGCTGGCCGACCTGTAAACCAATCCCGTAACTTGCTTGCGCTTCAACGCTGTCAAAAGAAGGGGTTGTCATGGGGGTTTTCCTTAAGTCTGTAAAAGTCGAAAGCGCAGCATAACAGTGCCAGAATGCCGGGTAAAATCTTGTGTCGAGAATGATGACTTTTGTCGTGGAAAAAGAAACAATGGCGATCGGTTAATCCCCATTGCTACCCGCGGCGGCTAAAAACACCGCTGCCTTTCACATCAAACAGTTACCGAGCTATACTGGGATCAGGTTATCGGTTCAGCGGTACACCATCAGTACCACGGCATTTTTACGCAGTTTGAAGAGAGGTCACCATGGGCAGAATCGCGCCCAGGAAAAGGAAAACCACCGGCGTCTATCAACCGTTATTACGCATTTGGCGGGATCTGAACCAGCGGCTCAACTCCAGCGTTACCCCGCTGACGCATGAGCAGACGGATTCGGAGCAACCAACAAAGCACGGAAAAAGACAAGGAATCAAAGTATTACTGTTGAAAATCTGGCATTTTCCGGACGGTCTTCACTGGCTGGAACCCTTACCTTATTTTCACCGCCGCGGGGTCATAATATCCGGCGCTATCATGTTACTGGCACTGCTGTGGCCCTATTCACCAGCAAACGATACCTCATCGTCTACGCAGGCTAACGGCCAAAGCACCCCATTACCGCTCCAGGCCGAATGGCCAAGCGAACGCACTAACGGCAGCGAAGCAGCATCGGAAGCGCCCCGGTCGAACCAGTGGCTGCGCTATCAGATTCAGCCAGGCCAAACCTTGGCACAGCTGTTTCGTGACAACAATCTGCCGGTGAATGAGGTATTTGCCATGGCGCAGGTAGAAGGCAACGATAAGCCGTTGAGTAATTTAAAAGCCGGGCAGGAAGTGCGGATAGAACGGGATGCCAACGGCGTGATTACGGCACTTTCTGTCACCGCTGCCGATAATAGCCAAGCAACGTTTCGCCGGCAGGCCGATGGCCGCTACCAACGCCAACGCTAATCCTCCAATTGCTGATAAAGGAAATCGCGCAGTACAACGCCTTGGTTGTGCTGTGTGTCCTTGCTCGCATACAGCAAAGTCAGTTCCCCACCCTGGCGCAATAACGCCACCAGCGGTTGCCAGGCGCTATTTTCAGCCAATTGTTGACGGTAGCGTGTAACAAACTCGTCCCAACGCTCACTGTGCTGATGAAACCACTGCCGCAATGCGTTATCCGGTGCAACATCCTTTAACCACTCCACCCCCGCAAGACGCTGCTTACTGACGCCACGTGGCCATAACCTATCGATAAGAAAACAGTGCTGTGCCGCCGGACCATTGAAATCATACACGCGCTGTAACGCGATTTGAGCCATATCCTTTCCTCCCTCAATCGTTTCTTATTACAAAATAGCGCGATTTATGCTGAGGCAGAAAAGCAAAACGCCAGCACAAGGCTGGCGTTTTAACCGGGTAAACAGACGCGATTACGCTTCTGCTACCACAACTACATTCAGCTTAGCGAATACGTCGCTGTGTACCTGGAAGTGCACTTCGTGCTCACCGGTGGTACGCAGAACGCCATTCGGCATGCGAACTTCGCTCTTAGCAACGTCAACACCTGCCGCAGTAACTGCGTCAGCGATGTCACGAGTGCCGATAGAGCCAAACAGTTTACCTTCTTCGCCTGATTTAGACGCGATGGTCACTGAAGCCAGTTCGTTGATCTTGGTTGCGCGAGCTTCAGCAGCTGCCAGAACGTCAGCCAGTTTGGCTTCCAGTTCAGCACGACGTGCTTCGAAGAACTCTACGTTTTTCTTGGTAGCAGGAACAGCTTTGCCCTGTGGTACCAGGAAGTTACGAGCATAGCCCGCTTTAACGTTAACTTGATCACCCAGGCTGCCCAGGTTTGCTACTTTATCAAGCAGAATAACTTGCATTACCTTATCCTCTCAAAGTCGTTAATGGACAGTGGCCGATTACTGATGACGATCAGTGTACGGCAACAAAGACAGGTAGCGCGCGCGCTTGATAGCACGGGCGAGCTGGCGCTGATATTTTGCACGAGTACCGGTGATACGGCTCGGGACAATTTTACCACTTTCAGTGATGTAGTTTTTCAGCGTAGCGATGTCTTTATAGTCAATCTCTTGAACGCCTTCCGCGGTGAAACGGCAGAACTTGCGACGACGGAAATAACGTGCCATTTGGCTAGTCTCCAGAATCTATCAATTCAATCTGCTCGGCATGCAGTACCAATTTGTTCAGCCCGTTGCGCCCTTGATGGCAACTCACGAAGCCTTGCACGGTAATCTGACTGCCGACCGTTAATCTTTGAGTTAGTGCTTGTGACTGTTGTCCACTGACAACCACGGGCATACGGCACCATGCTTGTCTGCTGAATCCGGCTTCTACCTGTGTCGATCTGTGCTCAAGCACAAATTGACAGTGGGGGATCCCGGAAGGACTCACTTTTCGAACCGGCGGCTTGCACACGATGCCAGCCAACACCAGACGATTAGCCGTCACGGCGGCAATTACTCTTCAGAATCCCCAGCATCAGCATCATCTGCGGTTTCGTTAGCGAAATCTTCGCGGCGATCGCCACGACGTTCGTCTTTCGCTTTAACCATTGGAGATGCTTCTGTTACCGCGTGCTTAACGCGCATAACCATGCTACGGATAACGGCGTCGTTGAAGCGGAAGTTAGTTTCCAGCTCATCGATCGCTTCCTGCGGAGCTTCAACGTTCAGCAGAACGTAGTGAGCTTTGTGCAGTTTGTTGATCGGGTAAGCCAGTTGACGGCGGCCCCAGTCTTCCAGACGGTGAATCTGACCTTCAGCGTTAGTGATGGTAGCACTGTAACGCTCGATCATGCCCGGAACCTGTTCGCTTTGGTCAGGATGGACCATAAAAACGATTTCGTAATGACGCATCGAATTGCTCCTTACGGATTATTCAGCCTCCTGTCAGGGTCAACCGCGGCCCATGGAAGCAAGGAACGTGTTTGTGTGCGGCTGAAAAATGACGCGTAATCATACTGGCGCAAGGGGGGAAACTCAAGGACCGCACGGGATTTATTCGCGGTTATGGGGTTACGAGATAAAAAGAGCACGATTTGCTATCAGAAAAACCTATGGATACAGATCCAATAGTTTTGAGAATCCTTCAATGAAATCATCACGCCAGCCTAAATATCTTTCATTTTTTTTGAAAGATAACATCAAACAGCACGACTTTTTAATCCAGCCAAACGGACTAAAATTAATCATATCCGCCGTAAACAGCCGGTGAAATGATTTTAAAGGTTATTCAAGCCAGGCAAATAACTTTTTCCTTTACAGAAACAGGCCACCGGGCCGATGGGAAAAAGTGAGAGAGGTAATGATGAAACGCATACTTATTGCTACCGCCGTAGCATTCCTGTTTTCTGCCAGCACTTTCGCCGCCGAAGAGATTACCACACGTCAAGCAGAGCAACGCCAAAGCATCGGCTTCGTGACGCTGAACCACAATGTCGTCTCACCCGATGATGCTTCCTCCCAAATAAACCACATTGCCGAACAACGGGGTGCCAGCGCCTACCGCATTATTGCCCTGCACCAGCCGGGCAGCACCGCGTCGATCCACGTTAGCGCCGAACTGTATCGCTAAACGCAAAGCACAACACCAGGGAAAGAAGCCGCGCTCAGAAGCGGTAGTTTATTAAAATCTACGCCCCCGGCTTGCTCGGGGGCTTTTTCACAAAAAGCGCTGGAAAAAATGTACGGTAGCCGCCAGCCAGCAACGCGAGCAAGAAAAACACCGCCAACAAAGGTGCAATTTGAAATATAACGGGTATAGAACAACAAAAAACACGCTAAACGCGAGTAGATTATGCTTAGGTATGACACTGCTAATATTCAACTGACAATAGCGAGCCCTTAATGAGAATTGTTCGCCCTGCCGCCATACTCCTGTTACTCAGCCTACAATCTGGTTGCAGCCTGTTCACCACAACGCCGAAAGCGCCTCCGCCACCGATCGCCGGGCAAGCGCAAGAGATTAGCCGAGCTCAAACTGCCGGGCTAGAAAAACTTATCACCATTAGTGCACTGGCCTATGGCAGCCCAATGAATGTAGAAGAAGAGATTCGAAAGAAGGCCACCGCCAGCGGCGCACGCTATTACATGATCATTATGAATAGTGAAACGATTGTGCCGGGACGGTGGTATTCAAACGCTATTTTATACCGTTAAAACTGCCATTGAACGGTAAAGCCAGCATTGAGAGAACTGGTGTGAAAATTCTCCGGCTTGCTCAACGGCGTTCCGACAAACGCATCATAACCTAACCCCCACTTCGCACCGCGTAGACCGATCACGCTCCCCGCCATCCTCTTACCGGACCAAGTTTCGCTCCCGCCACCGCTGACTTGTCCATAATCCATACCTAGATAAACCTGGCTGTTCCAACGCGGTAGATTAAGATTGAGATCGTTACGCAAATAGAACCCACGATCGGCCATCAGGTTATATTCACCATCAAATCCACGCACTGTCCAACGGTTACCCATGCTGAACTTATCCTGCGTACTCAGCCGATCGGGGGAGTATTGTTGGCGAAAACGCGCCTGATAGCTCATCGACTGGTTAAGCAGGTTGAATGGCATCACCGCGTTAACATCCAACGTAATAGCGCGCGCCAAGGCATCATTGCTGCCGAACCTTTCAGCCACTGAGGATTCTGCCCCCAACCACTTCACGTTTCGTTGCCACGACAGTGTGGCATCCAGCACGTTATCGCCGAAATAATGTCGGTGATTTAGCCCGAGCATCACGGTTGTCGTATCCCGCTCCTGAATTAAAATCTCGGTTTCGTTGAGATAATAATGGGAATCCCGTTTTAATAGCTGAACGTTAAAGGTTGTTTTCTGCTTGGCGCCGCGGGAAAGAATACGATTCAACCGCGCACTCATGGTTCGCGTTTTCCCTAAATAGTGGAAATCGCTCCAGGTGCCGGGAATACTTTGCAGCGTTTCATTCTTACCGGCATAAAGATCGAGCGACCAATAACCATATGGCACCGAATAGTAGATTGAGGCATTTTTCGCATGGTGACTGTTTTTCGCATGCAGGTTACGCCCAAGCGAAATATAAAACTGGTCGTTAAGCGCGGCGGGATTATCCAAATACAACGCGACGCCGGTTTGATAACGGCCACTGAACTTGCTGCCAGAATCGTCCAGCCACCCACCGACACGCCAAAAACTTGGCATCTGCCGATCGATTAACACGTCCGTTTCACCGTCATGTGCTCCTGGTACGAGTTGGATCGTCGCACTAACGCCTGGTATACGCTGTAAGTTTTCCAACCCCTGCTCGATAGCACGCAAATCGAGAATTTCACCTCTAGCTACGGGGAAAGCTGAATCTAAGCTAACACGGCTGTTGCTGTCGGGCGTCAATGCCAGTTTACCGACGGTACCCGGCACAATTGTCAACGTCAGAGTACCACTGCGCAAATCTTGGCGCGGCGTCAACACGCGGGTAGTAATATATCCTTGATCAATTAATCGATTTTGTAACGCCGTAACTAACGCTTTAATACCATTGATGCCAAGACACCGCCCTTCTCCCTGAATTGCCAGCGCGTTAAGCTTCAACTTCCGTGGTAACCGCCCCGTATTATCCAGAACCACCTGTTGTATCGGTAAACAGGCCTCTTCTTCAGGGAAGATCACGGTGTTGCCATCTGCCGCGCCAGAAGTAGCGCGAACTTCCTTACCTGCGGGCGCCAATTGCTGATAACGCGCTTTTTCCTGCTCTTGCTGGTGTGTAACTTGTTGATCTAAACGCTGAGAACTGTCGGTCACTGCCGCCTGAAGCGGCAATGCGATAAACAACAGCGTTAAACTGATACGGCGATGCACGTAATCATTTCCTTATGAAAAACTATTTTCGATAGAAGTGCGTAAATAAAGAGAAAACAACAGGTGTTCCTGAAAGAACACCTGTTGATGACTTGCCGCAGTAATTATTTCTCGCTAACTGTGCCGTTAACAGTACCGATATTGATATAGTTGTCGGTAATATTCAGCCTTACCCCTTCCTTGCCGGTAATAACTGCACTGCGCTGGTTATAGAGATTTTGTGAAGTGATGCTGGTCACTTTTTCAGAAAGCAATTTTCCGTAGTTGTCCAGTGACGCTTGCGCATTAATATTCAAGCCTTCAACGCCTTGGATAGCCCCGGTATTGGTAAATGCAGACTTAAGGGTGAGAGTGCTAACACCATTGGCGCTAATAATACCGCTATTGTTGTTCAGTGAACTGGTGCTCAACGCCAAATCTTTCATTGCCGCAATCGTGGCGAAGCTATTATCCACACTGTCTGCCGTCATCGTCACGTTGCCAGTCGTTGAGGCAACCAAACCATTGCTGTTATATAAACGACTGCTGGTGATGGTGAGGTCTTTCTTGCTAATAATGCCGCCATCAGCATCGGGTTGCTCAATATGTTGCCCCATTTCACTGGCAAAATTCGCGCTGTCACGATTATAAATAGTGCCGGCTTTCACATCAGCAGTGAATTCTGCAAACACCAGCCCGGCGTCATTTTTCAGCGTTTCCGCTTCCAGGTTTAGCGTTCGTCCGCCCACTACCCCCGTGTTGTTATTCAGCGAGTTAGCATACACCGATGTTGTTCCCTTACTGGCGATCACCCCATGCGTATTATTGATGTCGGCGATACGCACTTCACCGCCTTTAGTCAAAGTGATACCACCCGCTCTGTTATCTAGGCTGTTGGAGTGAATAATAGCCTTGCCCTCTCCCTCTATACGACCATCACGGTTATACATTGCCCCGGTATTATTTACGTTAATGTCACCTGATGAAGATATCTGCCCTGCGTTATTATCCAGCCTCGCAGTCGTCAACGTGGTGCTGGTTCCGCTGAAAATACCTTTGCCGTTAGCCCGGCCACTGTTAGTCAGCGTTTTACCATTGGTATCCACCTTCAGCACTTTAGCCGACTGCAATATACCGTTGGCGTTATTAATTTCTCCGCTGTTAATATCCAATAGGTTACCGGCTTCAACTAGGCCACCACTATTATTCAGCTTAATTTGGTTGGTATTCAGCGTGAAATCAGCCCCTGCGCTCATTTTACCGCTGCTACTGTTATTCAACGCTCCGTAGGTTGACAGGTTGATATTACGCTGCGCCGCAATTTCGCCATTACGATTATCGTAAGCGCCGGCCACCGTCATGTTGAGATCGGAAAGCGCGGTGCCGTATGCGTAAATTTGGCCATTACGGTTATCCAACGCACCGCTGTTGATGGTGGCTTTTCCGCTGGTGGCTATCGCCCCTCCGATATTATTTAACAACCCGGTTTTCAGTGTGATGCCATAACCGCTAAAGATACCCGCACCGTTAACACGCCCGGTATTGATCAAGGTCTGTCCATTGGTATCAATAGTAGTTAATAACCCGGCCTGCACTAATCCATTGGTATTGTTCATTTGCCCACTATTGACATTGACTGAACCGCTAGACGCAAGGGTACCGCTGGTATTATTGAACAACGCATTGTTCGAATTTATGTTAATGCCGCTCCCCGCACGGATTGCACCATGCATATTGTTCAAACTCCCAACGGTGACTAAATTGGCATTACGCGCAGCAGTCAACTCACCGTCAACGTTGTCCAATACTCCATTAACACCTATCGCCAAATCTGACACATTGGCGCCAATAGTGCCGAAATTACGGACGCCAGCTCCCTTTTCGGTACTAACTAAGGTGATCTTACCGGCATACATCCCGCCCAATGCAGCCACATCCAGCCCGATGCCAGGAACCCCGGATATCACATCTAACTGAGTCAAATGCTCCGTGTCGGCACTTACCTTATTGCGGCCAACAATCACTTTCAGATCGTTTGCTCTGAGATCGGCGTTCACATTAATAAACCGGGCAATCAGTTCTGTGTAATTGGTATCACCGCTGATCAGGCCATCGCCATTAATGACAATATTACCTTTTTCAACGCGGTAGCCCTGTAAAGTACCACCACTAAACTCTGGCCGGCCGGTCACTAACGTCGCACGATTAGCATTGATGAATCCACATCCACTACAGGAAATACCCGCAGGGTTAGCGATAATAACCTGTGCTTTATCGCCACCGACCTCAATCATTCCTCTTAAGATACTGGCGTTATTTGAGTTGACTTCATTAAGAATGACGGATGCCGTTCCCCCACTTAAATTCTTATTCCCCGCAATATTACCGGCCAACTGACTATTAATTTCACTCGCACTGTTATTTAATACCACGCCATTTTTATCAACATCAAAACGATTAAAAATATTGTGAGAAACACCGTCTTTCCCCGCGGCATTGATATCCACTATCGTTGCACCGTTACCGCCTACGCTGATCCCTGGATGAGAGGCTTGCCCTGCGCCTGCGATAACCGCCGCCTGAGCGACAGATACGCAGCCAAACGCTAATAGACCAGCAAAATAGAGCGGGGACAGTGTAGCGCGTAAAGCACGACTACGTTTTTTTTCGACAGCATTGGAAACATCAATAGCATTGATCATTAAATTAATTCCTTTTATTTAGGCGAGGGAATAGCACAATAATATATAACATATAATCATCATGCTCATGACCTAAATATAAAATGATAATTTAAAAATCCGTATTATCTTATTTTTTTGCAAGAATATTCTTACCTCTAACCTTCTCCATCCAGGCCAACAATTAACCGACCACCTACTTTTAAAAACAAAATAAAAAGACAAATTCACAAAAAAAATAATAAACACACTAACAATTAAATAAAATATATATTCCGAGTCAATCTCCGATGGCTCGGCTCAACAATACATTACAAACCGACTCAGAAAGGACATGATCACCACGATTATCCAGACATAGGTAGCACCAGGCATCAGCTATCGCAGGGCTGGCATATTGCAACAGTTGCGCGGCACTCGATAGATCAAACAATTGCTGCGTCAGTAGCCGCCCCATTTCCTCACGCGGCTTTTGCATACGCCGTTGCAACTGACGCCATGCGCGATCGAACAAGCGATTCTGCCCGCGTACCGGTGTAGACAACTGTTCTAAAAACGCCAGCACCCCCGGCAACTTATTTAGACTACGCAATATATCAAGACACATAACATTGCCCGAGCCTTCCCAAATACTGTTTACCGGCATTTCCCGGTATAAACGCGGCAGTTCGCTGTCTTCGCAATAACCTATACCGCCCAACACTTCCATCGCTTCTGCGATGAACGGCGCGCCCTGATGGCAAATGCTGTACTTTGCAGCAGGCGTCAACAACCGAGCATAGAGCTGTTCAAATGGCACATTTGGGTTCTCCCAAGCACGCGCCAAGCGAAACAGCAACGCAGTATGCCCTTCTAAGCGCAATGCCATACGCGCTAAAACCTGCCGCATCATCGGCTGTTGAATCAGAGATTTACCAAACACCTGTCGCCGATGCGAGTGATACAGCGCCACCGATAACCCGCGCCGCATCAGACCATGACTGCCCAGCGCACAGTCAAAGCGCGTGCGCCCCCCCATTTTGAGGATTTGCCTAACGCCCTCGCCCTCTTCACCAATCAGCCAGGCGCTGGCATCCAAAAACTCCGCTTCACTGCTGGCATTAGCGCGGTTGCCCAGTTTGTCTTTCAACCTTTCTAACCGCACCGCATTACGCGTACCATCGGGCAAAACACGTGGCAGAAAGAAGCACGATAAACCGCCTGCCGTTTGCGCTAACACCAAGTGCGCATCACTTTGTGGCACGGAGAAAAACCATTTGTGCCCCACTAACCGATACATCTCGCCATTTCCACGTCCAGCCTGCGGTGTCGCCGTCGTGGTGTTACTCAAAACGTCTGAACCACCTTGTTTTTCAGTCATTCCCATGCCGATCAATAACCCGTGCTTTTGTGCACCGGGTAACACATGTGTATCGTAACGATCGGAAAGTAAGGGCGGTAGCCAATCCTGAAACACCGTCGGCAAGCTATGCTGCAGCAGGGGGATGGCACCATAGGTCATGGTAATCGGGCAAAGCGTACCCGCCTCAACTTGCGCATGCAGCATAAAACGCGCCGCGCGCGCGACCACCGCACCAATGCGTGCATCCTCTTCCCACGGTAGATTATGCACACGGTTAGCCACCAAACCTTGCATCAGGCTATGCCAGGCGGGATGAAAACGAACGTCATCCAATCGCTGACCGGTCGTATCGTAACGCAATAACTCCGGCGGATGGACATTAGCCAATCTACCAAGTTCCAGCGACTCTACTGTACCGAGTTGTTGCCCCAACGACGCCAATAAGTCGGCATCCCAACCGGCGAGCTCGCGGTTGACCGCCTCGCGCAACGGAGTATCGGAAAGAAAGAGATTACTGTTACCCAGTGGTTTTGGCTGATTAAACACCGTATGCGTATTCCAGACCATAGACCTACTCTCATTAACGTTTCAGGAATGAGTATGGTCGATTCTGTGATTTCTGCCGCGCAGAGGGTAACAAGATGGCCGATAGATGAAGAGAGAAAAGGCTCGGGGAACCCGAGTTTTCAGACTGCGGACAAAGCCTATTATTAGGGAAAGCGGGGCTGTGGGGTCGTAGTGACGTAAGCCACCGGAGCGCCCTCGCTACGCTTAGGCCCGGGTATCTCGGGCCTTCAGGCAACTTCGCTATCAAGCCCAAGGCTCAGGGAATCCCGAGCCTTGGCAGAATTAGCTGCGCTGGCGCACCGCCTCAAACAAACAGATACCGGTGGCAACCGAGACATTAAGCGAGGAAACGCTACCGGCCATCGGGATGCTGATCAATTCGTCGCAGTGCTCACGGGTCAAGCGACGCATGCCTTCGCCTTCCGCACCCATTACCAGCGCCATCGGCCCGGTCATTTTACTTTGATACAGGGTGTGATCGGCTTCCCCTGCGGTTCCGACGACCCAAACGTTCGACTCCTGCAATAAACGCAGCGTACGCGCCAGATTGGTAACACGGATAAGCGGTACGTTCTCAGCAGCACCACAGGCCACTTTCTTCGCTGTGGCATTCAGCTGTGCGGAACGGTCACGCGGTACAATGACCGCATGCACCCCAGCCGCATCGGCACTGCGCAGGCAGGCACCAAGGTTATGTGGATCGGTCACGCCGTCCAATACCAGCAGGAAAGGGGTATCGATGCTTTCCAGCAGGCCAGGCAGATCATTTTCCTGGTACTGGCGCCCCTCTCGCACCCGGGCAATGATCCCCTGATGCACCGCACCTTCGGCTTTTTCGTCCAACCACTGGCGGTTAGCTACCTGGATCACAATACCGGTCGCTTCCAATTCAGCAATCACGGGTTGAAGACGACGATCGTCGCGGCCTTTAAGAATAAACACTTCCAAGAAGCGTTGCGGGTCACGTTCTAACAAGGCTTTGACGGCGTGGATACCGTAAATAATTTCGCTCATGATACTCTTTTTACTGTACGGCCGACATGAGCCGGCCGGGGAATGATAATGCGCGACAACTTAATCTTGCGCTGCACTTTTCTTCTTCACGGCACGCTTAGCTTTGGTGGCTGCCGCAATCTTTTTGGTTTTATCAGACACTTTTTTGGCCTTAGCCTTTTTGTCTTTTTTCACCTTAGCAACGGGTTTAGCATCGTCTTTACGGAATGCACTATCCGGCTCAAAATTTGCCGGTGGCTTACCGCCACGGCGCTTACGGCTGTTGCCATTACCACCGCCGTCACGCAGGGTACGCGATGCGCCTTTTTTCGCGCGTTCTCGCTCGGTTTTCCCTTCGCCACGCGGTTTACGGGTGCTGGAAACCAACGCAAAATCGATCTTGCGCTCGTCCATATGCACCGCCTCAACACGAATCTCCACCGTATCGCCCAGACGATAAACCATACCAGAGGATTCGCCGATCAAACGCTGGCCAATATTATCGTAGCGATAATAATCATTATCCAGCGTTGATACGTGCACCAAGCCATCGATGAATAAATCGTTTAGCCGTACGAAGAAACCAAATCCGGTGACGCTGGCGATAATGCCCGTGAAGACCTCACCAACATGATCCTGCATGAAGTCGCACTTCAACCAATCGGCAACGTTACGCGTCGCTTCATCGGCCCGCCGTTCGGTCATCGAACAATGCAGGCCCAGTTGCAACATTTCGTTGAGATCGCTATGCCAGCCACCGGTTGGTGTCCAGCGATGCTGCGGTTCACCCTGCTCTTTGGCCAACAAATATTTGATCGCGCGGTGCAGCGATAAATCGGGATAGCGGCGAATAGGTGAAGTGAAGTGACCGTAAGATGCCAACGCCAGACCAAAGTGCCCCCGGTTTTCCGGATCGTAAATCGCCTGCTTCATCGAGCGCAGCAGCATGGTTTGCAGCATTTCATGATCGGGACGCTCGGAAACGATGTTCATCAGTTCCGCATAGTCTTTAGGCTGCGGTTTATTGCCGCCCCCCAGCGTCAAACCCAGCTCGCTGAGGACACTTCGCAACGCGGAGATGTGATCATCGCTCGGGCGGTCGTGCACGCGGAATAGCGCAGGCTCGTTGTTTTTCTCAACGAAGCGCGCTGCCGCAATGTTCGCCATGATCATACATTCTTCGATCAACTTGTGCGCATCGTTGCGCACCGTCGGCTCCACCCGCTCGATACGACGCTCTGCATTGAAGATGAACTTGGCTTCTTCCGTTTCAAACGCAATACCGCCACGTTCAGCACGAGCTTGATCCAGCACCTTGTACATATTGTGCAATTCTTGCAAGTGCTTAACCAACGGATGATATTGCTCGCGTAGATCTTGGTCGCCCTGCAAAATATGCCACACTTTAGTGTAAGTCAGACGCGCATGGGAACTCATCACCGCTTCATAAAACTTGGCGGTCGACAAGCGCCCCTGCGCGGAGATCGTCATCTCACACACCATACACAAGCGATCAACCTGCGGGTTTAGCGAGCACAGACCATTGGACAAGACCTCCGGCAGCATAGGGACAACCTGAGACGGGAAATACACCGACGTCCCGCGCCCGCGCGCTTCATCGTCCAGCGCCGTACCAGGTCGTACGTAATAACTCACATCGGCAATGGCGACCCACAGACGCCAACCGCCGCCACGTTTCTTCTCGCAGTAAACCGCATCATCGAAGTCACGCGCATCTTCACCATCAATAGTAACCAACGGCAGTTTGCGAAGATCGACACGGCCTTGCTTGGCTTCTTCCGGCACGTTTTCACTCAGGTCGGCAACCTGTCTCTCCACCTGCGGCGACCAAGTATGCGGGATTTCATGAGTACGAAGCGCGATATCGACCGCCATACTCGTCCCCATTTTGTCCCCAAGGATCTCGACAATCTTACCAACGGCTTTGGTACGCCGCGTTGGGCGCTGCGTCAGCTCGACCACCACCATATAGCCCATTCGTGCGCCGCTAACGGCCTCAGATGGGATCAAAATGTCAAAACTCAGTCGGCTGTCATCCGGTACCACAAACCCCACACCCGCGTCAGTGAAGTAACGACCAACAATCTGGCTAGTCTTCGGCACCAGCACGCGTACGATGCGTGCTTCACGGCGGCCTTTCCGATCGGCTCCTAGCGCTTGCGCCAAGACCACATCGCCATGAATCGCCATTTTCATTTGTTCGGCTGACAAATACAGATCGTCTTTACTGCCTTCAATACGCAAGAAACCGTAACCATCGCGGTGGCCAATCACGGTGCCACGCAGTAAATCGAGACGCTCTGGCAGGGCGTAGCATTGGCGACGGGTAAAGATCAACTGACCGTCGCGCTCCATGGCGCGCAGGCGTCGACGCAGCGCTTCCTGATGTTCTTCGCTGGTCAATTCCAGCTCTTTCGCCAACTCTTCACGGTTGGCTGGCGTTTCACGCTTGGCTAAATGAGCAAGAATGAATTCGCGGCTTGGGATTGGGGATTCGTATTTTTCTGCTTCTCGTTCCAGGAAAGGATCTTGTGACATTGCGGTTCCTCCGTTGTCATCAGCAGGGTATCGCTGAGCCTTGTCTTCTCAACGACGTTTATTCGACAAGCAATAGCTTGTAAAGCGGGGGATTGTCTTCAACCATATCAGCCAAAGTATAGTTATCCAGCTCTTCAAGGAAATTCTGTACGCCCTGTTGCAGCACTTTTTTCAGGCGGCAAGCGGGCGTGATGTGGCAAAAACTACTGTCACAGTTAACCAGTGCAAGCGGTTCCAACGCCCGTACCACATCACCAAGGCGAATCGTCTCGGCTGGTTTTCCCAACCGAATACCGCCATTTTTTCCCCGAACGGCAGTAACCAGGCCAATTCGGCTCAGTTGGTTAATTATTTTCACCATATGGTTGCGGGAGACGCCATACACCTCGGTCACTTCCGAAATGCTGGTCATTTTATCTTTCGGCAATGAAGCCATGTAAATCAGTGCCCGCAGGCCATAATCAGTAAAACTTGTTAACTGCACATCTACCTCTGGGTAGGTTTTTACCCGCCTGATACGCCATTTTTTGGCATTTTTTCAACTCTTACGTATTGGATGATAAACCAGGCTGAGAGTTCGTCGTTAATTATTTATACCGTCATCTCGCAAGCGATATGGAGAGATACTCGCTGACGGCCTCAGAAGCAGGGTAACGAAAGGATTTTAGAATGAGCAAACGCGTTTAACGTGGAGAAAATCATAAAAACAAACCGGGACAGCGCCCGGTTTATTTACTGCAGTAAAACAGATTATGCGTCGAACGGATCGCGCAGAATCATGGTTTCGCTGCGATCAGGGCCGGTGGAGATAATGTCTACCGGTACGCCTGTCAGTTCTTCAATGCGCTTGATGTAGTTCAGAGCCGCCTGTGGCAGTTTACTGTGATCTTTCACACCAAAGGTGGTTTCGCTCCAACCCGGCATGCTTTCGTAAATTGGCTCAATGCCTTCCCAACCTTCTGCTGCCAGTGGCGTGGTAGTCATTTCACGACCGTCAGGCATACGATAGCCCACACAGATTTTCACTTCTTTCAGACCGTCGAGCACATCCAGCTTAGTCAGGCAAAAGCCAGACAAGGAGTTAATCTGCACTGCACGACGCACGGCGACCGCATCCAGCCAACCGGTACGACGACGACGACCGGTAGTCGCACCGAATTCATTACCCTGCTTGCACAGATACTCGCCCGTTTCATCGAACAGTTCGGTTGGGAATGGCCCAGCACCCACGCGCGTTGAATAGGCTTTCACAATGCCCAACACATAATCCACGTAACGTGGACCAATACCGGAACCGGTAGCCACGCCACCCGCGGTGGTGTTAGACGAAGTCACATACGGATACGTACCGTGATCGATATCCAACAAAGTCCCTTGTGCGCCTTCGAACATGATCAGATCGCCACGCTTACGCGCGCCGTCCAGCAGTTCGGAAACGTCAACCACCATTGAGGTCAGGATATCAGCGATAGACAACACATAATCCAGCGTTGACTGGTAATCTACCGCGTCGACTTTGTAGTAGTTAACCAGTTGGAAGTTGTGATATTCGATGATTTCTTTCAGCTTAACCGCGAAAGATTCTTTATCAAACAGATCGCCGACGCGCAGACCACGACGGGCAACTTTGTCTTCGTAAGCGGGGCCGATACCACGCCCAGTAGTGCCGATAGCTTTCGCACCACGCGCTTTCTCACGCGCAGCATCCAGTGCGACATGATAAGGCAGGATCAGCGGACAGGCTTCGGATAATAATAGACGGTCGCGTACCGGGATGCCGCGCGCTTCGAGCTCACCCATCTCTTTCATCAATGCGTCAGGCGCCAGAACCACACCGTTGCCGATGACGCTGGTGACGTTTTCACGCAAAATGCCAGAGGGAATTAAATGAAGAACGGTTTTCTCACCGTTAATAACCAGAGTGTGGCCAGCATTATGGCCACCTTGGTAGCGCACAACATATTGAGCCCGTTCAGTCAGCAGGTCTACGACCTTGCCCTTACCTTCGTCACCCCATTGGGTGCCCAGTACGACGACGTTCTTACCCATTTTCAAAATCACCGGTTGCTTAAAAATGGATTCTACCACCGTAATTTGTGACTTTCAGCACTTTTAGCATACGTTTGCGTATTTTTTCGTCTATGCGCTAGCCACCCAGACGCGTGCTCAACATATAGTATATGACGATCCCAGCAACCACTATTCCACCGCCAAAACGGCGTAACGTGGCATCGGGTAAATTCGTCATTGCCAGGATCATTTTCCGCCAGGCCTGCGGAAACAACATTGGCCCCAGCCCTTCAAGTACCAAAACCAGACCAAGAGCCAGCCAGATCGTCGAATTCATGATGTTATCCCAAAAGAAAAAGGCCCGTTATAAACGGGCCTTATCATAAATACCAGAGATTACTTACGGGTCGAATCCGGCGATTTCATATAACGGAAGAAATCACTGTCCGGGCTCAGCACCATCACGTCCTGGTTGTTTTTGAAGCTTGCTTCATAAGCACGCAGGCTACGGATAAAGGCATAGAAGCTCGGATCCTCGCTGAACGCTTTCGCAAACAGTTTAGCAGCTTCGGCATCGCCATCACCCCGGGTGATACGCGCCTGACGTTCGGCTTCGGCCAAGGTACGGGTCACTTCGTAGTCCGCGCTTGCACGTAACTTCTCTGCTTCTTCCTGACCTTGTGAACGCAGACGACGCGCTACAGCTTCACGCTCTGCACGCATACGCTGATAAATAGCATCAGACACTTCTGCCGGCAGGTTGATCTGCTTGATACGCACATCGACAACTTCAATCCCTAATGCCGCCATACTGTTTGGGTTTACCTGTGGTTG
Organism: Serratia sp. NPDC078593; assembly: GCF_050268245.1. Classification (NCBI taxonomy): domain Bacteria; kingdom Pseudomonadati; phylum Pseudomonadota; class Gammaproteobacteria; order Enterobacterales; family Yersiniaceae; genus Serratia; species Serratia sp. NPDC078593. The sequence continues at coordinate 397,319 of NZ_JBNNGK010000001.1, forward strand.
CTTACCGGTGGTTTCCCGCTCAACACGCGCGGCTGCAGAAGCAATAGCGTCATCAGCTTCGGTCGTCGCCACTTCTTCACCGTCTCCCACCGTACCGGTGTTCAACGCTTCACGAACGTCTGACATCAATTTACCGCGCGAGTCGGTAACGATATCTTTAACATCCAGACGGCCAATTTCGGAACGCAGACGGTCACTGAACTTACGTTTCAACAGCACTTCTGCCTGAGAAACATCGCCGCCGCCGGTAGCCAGATAGTAACGGCTGAAATCGCTGATACGCCACTTCAGGTAGGAGTCAACGATCAGGTCTTTTTTCTCGCTGGTCACGAAGCGGTCGGCCTGGTTGTCCATAGTCTGAATACGCGCATCCAGATTTTTTACGGTTTCAATGAACGGGATCTTGAAATGCAGACCTGGTTCATACACCACCGGTTTGTTCTCGTCATCACGCAGAACTTTGCCAAAGCGCAGAACGATGCCGCGCTGGCCTTCCTGCACCACAAACAATGACGCATACAGCGCGACCAGCACCGCGATAAGGATAATGATAAAAGACTTACGCATTGATTATTCTCTCCCTACGCGAGTGGTGTCATTACGCTGGGTATTCGCCCGACGTTGGTCCATGCTCGAACCGCTGCTCTGCGATTTATGGCCAGCAGATGGAGCGGGGTTGAGACGAATCAGACTGGTGTCTTTATCGCTACTATCCGTCGACGCGCTTTTCTGGCCGCGCAGCATCTGATCCAACGGTAACACCATTAAATTATTGCCTTTATCATTCACCAAGACCTTACGAGTCTGGCTCAGAACTTTTTCCATGGTTTCGATATACAAACGTTCACGGGTAATTTCCGGTGCAGATTTGTATTCCGGCAACAGCTTAGCAAAACGCGCAACCTCACCCTGAGCTTCCAGGACGGTACGGTCTTTGTAGGCTTTAGCATTTTCTAACAAACGCTGCGCCTGACCGTTCGCACGCGGCTGAACTTCGTTGGCATAGGCTTCTGCTTCACGAATGTACTGCTGCTCATTTTCACGCGCGGCAATAGCGTCATCGAAAGCGGCTTTCACCTCTTCCGGTGGACGCGCCGCCTGGAAGTTGACGTCAAGTAACGTAATCCCCATGTTGTAAGGGCGTACGGTCTCTTCCAACATCCGTTGCGTATCGTTACGCACAACGGTACGGCCTTCCGTCAGGATGCGGTCCATCGAATATTTACCGATGACACCACGCAGTGCGCTGTCGGTCGCCTGTCTTAGGCTATCATTCGCATTCACCACGCTAAACAGATAGGCTTCCGGATCGGTCACGCGATACTGTACGTTCATTTCCACACGCACCACGTTTTCATCGGAAGTCAGCATCACACCCGACGCTGCCAGTTCACGCACTGACTCGACATTGACCGGGCGTACTTGATCGATAAAGGTCGGCTTCCAGTTCAAACCTGGCTGCACTAGGTGGCTGAATTTGCCAAAGCGCGTCACGACACCACGTTCGGCTTCTTTGATGGTATAGAAACCACTGGCTGCCCAGATAACGACAACCGCTACCGCAGCGATACCGATGATACGGCCACTCAAATGTGGGCCGCTGGAGCCCGTACCGCCATTATTGCTGTTGGAGCCTTTGCCCCCGCCTAAGCCACTCAGTTTTTTGCTGAGCTTACGGAAGATATCATCCAAATCAGGTGGTCCTTGATCACGACCGCCTTTGTTACCGCCAGAGTTGCCGCCATTATTATTGCTGCTCCCCCACGGGTCGCGGTCCTGTCCGTTATTACCGGGCTGATTCCACGCCATGTTTTAGCTCCATTATTCTGTGATTGGGTACTTCAAGCTCATGCGCCGACCACCGCCAACAACGACGGCAACGTTAACGCCTGCAAACCGAGCGCTCAAATGTAACAGGATATGATCATACTATAAAGTTAATCAGATCCTGTTCTTGTTTACAAAGACGACGCCACTCGACAATCGGCATACGAACCAGCATGCCGATACTGCCGTCCTCTTCATTCCACTCTTTTTCTATGGCCTGAAGTTGGTAAAAACGGCTACGAAGACGGCCTGCCTCTGGCGGTAAACGCAGTTCATGTTGCGCAATCTCCCCCGATAAGCGTTCCGTCAACGCCTGAAACAACAACGGAATACCGTCTCCGCTAGCGGCGGACAGCCACACTCGGATCGGTACGTTTTCATCGTTGCGGTCGATACGCGGGACAAAATCATCCAACATATCTATTTTGTTCATCACTAACAGCGTAGGGATCTCATCCGAATCGATCTCTGCCAACACAGAATTCACCGCTTCAATGTTTTCATCGAGGCGAGTATCCGCCGCGTCGATCACATGTAACAACAGAGACGCCTGACGCGTTTCCTGTAACGTGGCCTTGAAGGCTGCGACCAGGTCGTGCGGCAAGTGCCGGATAAAACCTACGGTATCCGCCAACACCGTGTCACCCACATCGGCCACGTCGATACGACGCAACGTAGGATCCAGAGTGGCAAATAGTTGATCCGCTGCATAAACATCAGCAGAAGTAATTCGGTTAAATAGCGTGGATTTGCCGGCGTTGGTATAACCCACCAACGAAACCGTCGGCACATCAGCACGGGTTCGCGCCCGTCGGCCTTGGTCACGCTGCTTTTCTACTCGCTCCAGACGGCGCAGAATCAAACTGATACGATCTCGCAACAAACGGCGGTCAGTTTCTAACTGGGTTTCCCCCGGCCCACGAAGGCCGATTCCACCTTTCTGACGCTCAAGGTGCGTCCATCCACGCACTAAACGCGTCGCAATATGACGCAACTGCGCCAACTCTACCTGCAGCTTGCCTTCATGGGTACGGGCACGTTGGGCAAAGATATCTAGAATCAACCCGGTACGATCGATCACCCGACATTCACACAGGCGCTCAAGGTTTCTCTCCTGCGCCGGAGAAAGGGCATGATCAAACAGGACAACAGATGCGCCGCTGGCTTTCACCGCATCTGCAATTTCTTCGGCCTTTCCTTCACCAACAAAGTACTTTGGGTGTGGGGCTTTGCGGCTACCAGTCACCACTTGCAAAGCATCAACACCGGCTGAAGATACCAGCGATTCAAACTCGCTGAGGTCTTCCGTGTCTTTGTCTTGTGAGAAATAGATATGAACCAGTACGGCCTGCTCACCGGCTTCATAACGGTCAAACAAGCGTGCAACCTCTCAAACGGACATCTACCGCGAGTTTGGGGAACATAAGCAACACATGGCTGCTCATGTTCCCCGTCATGGCTGTCTTGCGACGCGCTTTATTCAGCGTCATCGCTTTCCTGCTGCGGTTGTTGCGGCGCAGATGGATTATTACCATGGTGATAATTGTTGGTGCCGGCGCTCGGATTGTTACTATGGTGCGAAACCGGGCGAGACGGGACAACGGTAGAGATAGCGTGCTTATAAACCATTTGGCTCACTGTGTTTTTCAACAGGATGACAAACTGATCAAAAGACTCAATCTGGCCTTGCAGCTTAATACCATTCACCAAATAAATAGAAACCGGAACACGTTCACGACGCAATGCGTTCAGGAACGGATCTTGCAAAGATTGCCCCTTAGCCATTCTATCTTTTCCTTATTTGCTTGTTGTTTGTAACTAAGAACCTGTCGGCTCTAAAATAAACGACCTAAAAAATTTGCGCGCTGAATACTCATCAATTGTACACAATCACTCGACCTATGCACTATATCCTTCATCTTTCAAGCTGTAACAACCTTGGCTACGCGTATTGCCCCAGTGACTTAACGGTCTAAGCACTTAAGGATTCCTACACACCATGAAGCTACAGCTTAAGATCAATTGGACAAAACAACCTGCATTACTGAGTCTACAGCCTCTCCCGGCTTTTCACTGTCCAGCCAATGGACCGACTCCCAACCTCGTAACCAGGTCATTTGGCGTTTGGCCAACTGACGTGTTGCGCAAATACCACGATAAACCATCTCATCGTAACTAATCTCGCCCGATAAATATGACCACATCTGGCGATAACCGACACAGCGAATGGAAGGCAAATCCGTATGCAAATCACCCCGCGCAAACAGTGCGCGCGCTTCCGTTTCAAAACCTGCTGCCAACATTTGATGGAACCTCAGCTCAATGCGTTGATGGATCAACTCACGGCTAACAGGCGCTATCGCAAATTGGTGAACACGGTACGGCAACGATTCACCCGAAATTTTAGTCAGTTCCGTTAAAGTTTTACCCGAAATAAAAAAAACTTCCAGTGCTCTGGACAGTCTCTGCGGATCATTCGGATGAATTCTTAGTGCCGCGACCGGATCAATCGACTGTAACTGACGGTGCAATGCTTCCCAACCCTGCTCTGCAGCTTGTCGTTCTATACGCTCGCGCACCGCAGGATCCGCAGACGGCAATGGCGACAAACCGTCCAACAACGCTTTGAAATATAGCATGGTTCCGCCGACTAACAGCGGAATGCGCCCGGCGGCAGTGATGTCAGCCATCGCTTTCAGGGCATCAGCACGAAAATCTGCCGCGGAATATGCATCGGCGGGATCGCGAATATCAATCAGCCGATGCGGTGCCAGCGCTAACTCTTCCATGCTGGGTTTGGCCGTGCCGATATCCATACCACGATATATCAACGCTGAATCAACGCTAATTAGCTCTACGGGCAGACGTGCACGCAGCGCCATCGCCAACGCGGTCTTACCTGATGCCGTAGGCCCCATGATAAAAATTGCCGGGGGACGGTGTGTCATTTCATTTTCAGTCATGCGTAAGGGCTGCCAGTGCAGCCTGTAAATCAACAGGTTGTAAAAGGCCGTTCGGTGGCGATTTGACCAACTGTGGGCAAAGTCGTTCAACGTCGGTCAGTAATTGTATCGCCTGTGAAGTATTCCACTGTTCGTATTCACTACCTAAATGGCGAGCGACCCAGGTCGCAAGCATCGCAGGCGATATCTCTTGTTGTTCGGCCAAGTAGCCTAGCAACTCCGGTATCAATTTTTGTAAATTTTGTTGGCGTAATGGTAAAGGCACTGCACGCAATGTCACACGCCCGTGATCAACGTGCAGGTCCAGACCCATTTTCACTAGAGTTGCATGATGTTTGGTACAAGCCGCGATTTCATTTTTTTCCAGTGACAGCTTAATGGGAATCAACAAAGGCTGAGGTCGTAAGCCCTCTTCCGGCGGGGTCAACTGTGCTTGGCGTAGCCAACGTTCAGCCACCGGCAAATTAAGCAATGCCAGTTGTTGGCGCTGCTCTATTAACGCGTAGCACGGCGGATAGATCATCAACACCCGGCCAAAACTGTGTTGACCACCGGCTAACGGCATGGTCTGACTCGCATTCGCCGCGGGAAACAGCGGCGCTTTTGCCCCATCACTCGGCGCCGTCACCGGCTCTACCGCGGCCTGCATCAAACGGCCATACAGTTCCCCTTCACGCTTCTGATAGCCAGAAGCACCGTGATATTGCGCTACGCGCTCGCGTACCGCAGGTACCGCTGACGGGGCGGATTCACGCCGCGGCGCAGGCTGCGAAAAGTGGTTCCCTCCCGCAGCTACGCGATTTTCCGGTTGCCATGCCGGTATCCCGTCTTGCGTATCCGTATCTTCCTCCTGCAGCAACGGTACGTTACCCGCCTGCTGCAACACCGTGGTTATCGCTTGGTAAATGAAATCATGCACCAACCGCGCCTGATGAAAACGCACTTCATGCTTGGCCGGATGAACATTGACATCCACTTGATGCGGATCCACCTCCAGATAAAGCACGTAGGCCGGTTGCTGATCTTCTTTCAATTGATCCTGATAAGCTTGGCGGATCGCATGGTTAATTAACCGATCGCGCATCATGCGGCTGTTGACGTAGCAGTATTGCATCTCACCCAATTGGCGAGCGCCGTCAGGATCGGCCACCCAACCACGAATGGTCAGATCGCCATGCTGCCAAGAAATCGCCAACGCTCGCTGCAAGAAAGCCGGGCCACAAATGCTGCCAAGCCGGCGCTCATGCTGGCTTTCTTCTTTTGCCGCCCGGTACTGGCGCATTAACTTGCCATTATGGCTTAGGTTAATAGCAACATCGAATCGCGCCAGCGCAATGCGCCGCACCACTTCATCGATATGACCGAACTCGGTTTTTTCAGTGCGCATGAACTTACGCCGCGCCGGTGTGTTGTAGAACAAATCAAGGACTTCAACCGTACTGCCCACCGGATGCGCCGCCGGTTTGACCGTCACCGCCTGATCGCGCCCTTCCGCATAAGCCTGCCAAGCTTCCTGCTGCGCTTGCGTACGCGACGTCAGCGTCAATCTCGACACCGAACTGATACTCGCCAATGCTTCGCCACGGAACCCTAAGCTCATGATCGCTTCCAGATCGTCAAGCGTACTGATTTTACTGGTCGCGTGCCGTGCCAGCGCCATCGCCAAATCAGCCTTGCCGATGCCACAGCCGTTATCTCGAATACGGATCAGTTTTGCGCCACCACGCTCAATATCAATGTCAATCCGTGTCGCCCCTGCATCTAGGCTATTCTCCACCAATTCTTTCACTACCGAGGCGGGGCGTTCGACCACTTCCCCGGCGGCAATCTGATTGGCAAGCTGGGGTGGTAACACTTGGATTGGCATGTTGACTCCTTGAAAATCGCGTTACGCCCGCGGAATGATCAATGACCGATCCAGCGGTGCAACATCCGACCTCAGCTTATTGGCGCTTTTCAGCGCACTGACGCTCACGCCATAATGTGAAGCAATGGATGATAGCGTATCACCGCGCACCACTTTATGTCTGGAGGTATTTTGGCTGGCGGCTTTCAGCGCCGAGTGCCCCGCAGGCACTTGCAAACGCTGACCAACCCAAACGCCATCCTTCTTCAATTTGTTTAGCTCACGCAATGCCGCCATGCTGATCCCATAATGATTGGCGATACCTGAGAGCGTTTCCGCCTGCTTCACCACATGGATTTGCGTATTCCCACGGAACACAGCGTGGGTCGCGGCTCGAGCTACGGGTTTTACGTCTGTCGCCGAGGAGTTAACCGCCGCTGCGACGTCCAGCGGGCGGTTTTCCATCTTTGGGTCGGCTTGTAGCGGATGCGCCAGGAAATAGTTACGCAGACCACGATGGATCGCTTTGGCTATTTTCTCCTGATACGCGCTACTGCCTAGCAGCCGCTCCTCCGAAGGATTACTGATAAAGCCGGTTTCCACCAGCAAAGAAGGAATGTCGGGTGAACGCAATACACCAAGACTGGCCGGTTGCGGACGGCGCTTATGCAACACGCCAATAGTTTGCATCTCGCCCAAAACTTTAACCGCGACGTCATAGCCAACACGCTGTGAATGCCCAAACTGTAAATCTAACACCGCTTGGCTCAGATAAGGATCGGCATGGCTGTTAGCCAGCAAATCTCCCGCGCCGCCAAGCAACTCCGACTGCTTCTCATGTTGCTCTAGCCAGTTAGCCATCTCACTGTTGGCTCGGCGGTTGTTAAGCACCCAAACAGAAGCACCGGTAGCGCTGCGGTTAGGTGCAGAATCTGCATGGATAGAAACCAATACGTTGGCCCCTTGCTTACGTGCAACTTCCGAGCGCCCCATCACCGATATAAAATAGTCGCCGTTACGCGTTAATACCGGTTTAAACATTGGATCGTCGTTCAATAACGTCTGTAAACGCCGAGCAACGGCAATAGTGACATTCTTCTCACGTAGCCCATTTGAGCCAATGGCCCCCGGATCCTGACCGCCGTGACCCGCATCAATCGCCACTACCACACGATTCCCCGACCCCGCAGTCACGCGACTGCTACGTGGGGTATCCGCCGTGGCCGTACCGGAAACTACCGTTGGCTTGTTCTTAAACGGATTAGAAGCCGATGAACTCGTCGGCTTATGGCGAACCGGCTCTGACGGTTTTTCAGCAACCGTTGGCTGACTCACCGCCGGTTTGCTGACGACGGGTTTATTGGTTACCGGGGCTGTACGCACGGTGGTGTTGGCACTGCCTTCTGCCGCGAGGGTAAATACCACGGTATACACATTGCCATTTTTCTGCGTTATCGCTCGGGTTTTCGCGCGCTGGGTCAGTTCAAAAACCAGTCGTACGCTTTGCGCATCTTTCGGCGTACTGGTGCGAATGCGCTTGACCAAATTTTTTCCGCTAAAGTTCAATGGTAAACCATTAACTTTACTACTTTGGTTCACATCCAACACCACACGTTCCGGTGAATGTAATGGGAAAAAGGCATAAGCTGGTGGACCATTGAAGCTAACGGAAACGGTAGCCTCGCGTTGCGCATTAGTCACTTTGATATCAGATAGCGAAGAGCTTGCCGCCAGCGCGTAAGTTGCACCACACAGCCCTAGCGCTGCCACCAGAGTAACCATCAGGATTCTTTTTAAACCATACATCATGTTGGCGTCATCCCTGTTGCTCGTGGATTCGGTCGATGAGTTGGTGGCCATAGGTAGAAAGCGGCTCGAAGCACGCCTCCCGCCCCTGATCGTGATAGCTCAAGTGCAATGCCAAATCCGGCTCCGGCAATATACCGGTGCCCTGCTGCGGCCATTCCACCAAGCAGATGGCATCCTGGGCGAAATAATCGCGGATGCCCATAAATTCAAGCTCTTCTGGATCGGCTAATCGATACAAATCAAAGTGGTACACCGCCAACGGCTGTAGCGCATAGGGTTCAACCAGCGTGTAAGTCGGGCTTTTAACATTGCCCTGGTGGCCTAATGCCTGCAAGAAACCGCGGCTGAACGTGGTCTTTCCAGCGCCCAATTCACCGTAAAGATAAATAACAGTGGCGCGATCGCATGACTTCGCCAACACGGCCCCCAATGCAACAGTCGCTGCCTCATCCGGCAGAGGTAGTACGAGTTTATTCATTCGATAATATCTATTATGCCAACTGAGGATTAACGTAATGAGGAATGACAGGCAACAAATCGGTCGCCAGCAGCCCTCTTGTACCTTGTTCTTCTGCCACGCTGTCAGCGGCGGCACCATGCACCACACATCCGGCACAGGCTGCATCATACAGCGAGAGCTTTTGCGCCAGCAAACCACCGATGATACCTGAAAGAACATCACCCATGCCGCCAGACGCCATACCTGCGTTGCCAACATCGGCAATCGCCATCTTATGGTGCTCGGCAGCAATCAATGTGCCAGCCCCTTTCAACACCGCGACACCGCCGTACTTATTGACCAACCGCCGTACGGCAAGTAAGCGATCGCTTTCAATTTCGGCACTCTGACAGCCTAATAGCCGCGCCGCTTCACCGGGATGCGGTGTTATCACGCGATTCTGACGCTTCTCAGGATTTATTGCCAGCAGGTTAAGCGCATCAGCATCCCATAATGCCGGTTTATCACTGGCTTGCAGAACTTTCAGCGCATTCTTACCCCACTCGCCTTGGCCTAAACCCGGGCCAAGCACCACCACATCCGCCCATTGCTCAGCTTGCCGCAAATGATCATCCGTCAAACACTGCACCATAAGCTCCGGTCGTGCTGCCAGCAAAGGGGCAATGTTTTGATTGTGAGTGAGTACTCGCACCAATCCTGCACCGCTACGTAATGCGGCTTCTGCAGCCATGCGTATCGCACCCCCAAACCCGCTATCCCCGCCAACCAACAACAAACGCCCGTGTTCGCCTTTGTGCGAGCAGGGGCGGCGCGGTTTGAGCCAAGTGGACAGGTCGCTGGCGGTAAGGCGATGAAACTGTGCGGATTGCTGCCTCAGCCAGTCTGTTAATCCTAGCGTAGTCTGATGAAGTTGCCCGACCCAATCCCGCGCTTGGCCGGTCAGTAACCCCGGTTTCAAGGCGATAAAAGCCAAGGTATGGCTCGCGCGAATCACGGCACCGGGGGCCGCACCGTTTTCCGCCAACAAGCCGGAAGGTATATCCAACGCAACAATCGGCACACCAGTGCGATTGGCTTCCTCAATCAATGCATCGACCGGCGCGCGTGGTGCAAAGCGTAATCCGGTGCCTACTAGCCCATCGATAATCAAATCAATATCCGTTGGCCAACAACAATCGGCAGAGTGAAGTTCACCTCCGTCGTCAAGCCAAGCCTGGCGCGCAGCTTCCGCTTCGACTGGCAATGAGCGGCTGCCGTCACAGCCTATCACCGTAACCCTAATGCCCGCTGCCGCGGCAAGACGCGCCACGACATAACCGTCACCGCCGTTATTGCCGTGGCCGCACAACACCAACCAATGTCTACTGGCCGGATACGCATCACGCGCCAACCGATAAGCCTCGCCTCCAGCACGCCGCATTAAATCGTAAAGCGTAATGCCAAGCGAAGCCGCGGCTAGCGGTTCGGCTTGCCTGATCCAGTCCGCAGACCAAACAGAGTGTGATAAACTAGAGCAGTATTCCTTTTCATTATGGCCCGTCATGACACACCCCCTCGATCTCAATCAACTCGCCCAACATATCAAGCAATGGGGGCAATCGCTAGGATTCCAGCAGGTCGGTATCTGCGATACCGATTTGAGTGCAGAAGAACCCAAATTACAAGCATGGCTGGATAAACAATATCACGGTGAAATGGAATGGATGGCGCGCCACGGCATGCTGCGCGCGCGGCCGCATGAATTATTACAAGGCACATTGCGCGTTATCAGCGTACGGATGAACTATCTGCCCGCCAAAGCCGCGTTTGCCAGTACCTTAAATAACCCAGCGTTGGGCTATGTCAGCCGCTACGCCTTAGGACGCGACTACCATAAACTCTTGCGTCAACGGTTAAAAAAACTGGGTGAACAAATTCAAGCCTATTGCGGAGAACTGAATTTTAGGCCTTTTGTCGACTCTGCCCCCATTATGGAGCGCGCATTAGCCTCGAAAGCTGGTATTGGCTGGGTTGGCAAGCACTCACTTATCCTCAATCGCGAAGCGGGCTCATGGTTCTTTCTTGGCGAATTACTGATTGATTTGCCATTGCCAGTGGATCAACCACAAGAGGAACAATGTGGCCGCTGCGTCGCCTGCATTACCACTTGCCCAACAGGCGCAATAGTTGCTCCCTATATCGTTGATGCGCGGCGCTGCATCTCGTATCTGACCATTGAGTTGGAAGGGGCGATTCCAGAGGAATTTCGCCCGCTGCTGGGCAATCGAATTTATGGTTGCGACGATTGCCAATTAATCTGTCCATGGAATCGTTTCTCGCAGCTGACCGATGAGGATGACTTCAGCCCGCGTGCGGCATTACACGCGCCACAACTGATTGAGCTGTTTGGCTGGAGCGAAGAGAAGTTCTTGCGTATTACCGAAGGCTCAGCCATTAGGCGCATCGGGCACTTACGCTGGTTACGCAATATCGCCGTGGCATTAGGCAATGCGCCCTATCAAGATCTGGTCGTCATGGCGTTACGTTCACGGCTCGGGGAACATGCGTTAGTGGATGAACATATTGAATGGGCATTACAACAACAGCTGGCTCGACGTGCCGATCAAGGGATTGAAGTTCAAAGTAACCAGCACAAACGCTTGGTTCGCGCCGTAGAAAAAGGATTACCGAGGGATGCATAACAGCCCCTCGCTGAGCGCAGCCTCCGGCTTCACTTCACGCCCTGTGGACTTGTGCATAAAAATAAAAATGCTTTGTCTTTCAAACGTCACAAAAAGAGCAAGTGATCGAGATAACGTTTTTGAATAATTAAAAATCATTAAAAATCAATGAAATAAATATTTCATTTGTTTTGCGCTGTTTTTTTGATCAGGCGAGATAATAAACACGAACTGTGGATAACTCTGTTCACAGAATTTTTTGTGTTTGTTAACAAAGCAAAAATTCCCGCCTGCTAGGGCGCGGCTTTAAATGACAAAGGGGAGAAAATTGGAGCGGGAAACGAGGCTCGAACTCGCGACCTCAACCTTGGCAAGGTTGCGCTCTACCAACTGAGCTATTCCCGCACACAAGAGATGCTTTAGGCATCCGCCAGTAAAGATGGCTTTTGAAATTTTGGAGCGGGAAACGAGACTCGAACTCGCGACCCCGACCTTGGCAAGGTCGTGCTCTACCAACTGAGCTATTCCCGCGTCGCATGGTAACTGCTAGTACTACTTTTTATTCATCATGCTGCAAATGGCAACATTGTTGAATTTGGAGCGGGAAACGAGACTCGAACTCGCGACCCCGACCTTGGCAAGGTCGTGCTCTACCAACTGAGCTATTCCCGCATCGTATCGATAGCCGAACTTTTCTAAATTCTTCATCGGTACGGGGTGCGCATTATACGAGAAATCCTTTTTGCCGCAAGCCCCTAAAAGCAAAAAAACGCGTTTTTTGTTTGATTGCCGATTAATGCGCCAATATGATGAATTTACCAGCCGGAATCGTTCGCTAACCATTCAATCATAAAGAAAACCGGGCTAATCAAGCCCAAACTGGCGCTATACCGGTATTACAGCCGTATAAAATTCTCGCGATAATACGCCAACTCGGCCACGGACTCGCGAATATCATCCAATGCCTGATGCGTCCCCTGCTTCTGAAAGCCCGTCAGAATCTCCGGCTTCCAGCGGCGCGCCAGCTCTTTCAAGGTGCTGACATCCAAATAGCGATAATGGAAATAGGCTTCAAGCTGCGGCATATAACGGAACAAAAAGCGGCGATCTTGCCCAACGCTATTGCCGCATATCGGTGACTTACCCGCTGGCACCCATTGCGCTAAGAAGGCCAACGTTGCCTGTTCGGCGGCGCGATCGTCATACTGGCTGGCTTTTACCCGTTCAACCAATCCACTCCCCGTATGCGTCCGCACGTTCCAATCATCCATCAGCGCCAACTGCTCGTCTGACTGATGAACCGCAATGACTGGCCCTTCCGCCAAAATATTCAGATTAGCATCCGTCACCAGCGTAGCAATCTCGATAATGCGATCACGTTCAGGATCTAAACCGGTCATTTCCAGATCGATCCAAATCAGGTTATTTTCGTTTCCTGTCATGATATTTCCTACTTATAAACTCAATGGCCACCGCTGTTGCGCGTCGATATGCACAGGTACGCCATGCCGAACATCCAACAACGGTTATTTAATATAAAATAGCGTGTATCATAGTCTTTTTGGTCGCGACGAGCGATAAAAGCCGAGAGTGAGGCGCAGTGAGTAAGAACAAACTGTCGAAAGGTCAACAACGCCGTGTGCAGGCGAACCATCAGCGTCGTCTTAAGCGCACTGATAACAAACCGGAACTGGACGATTCCCAACTGGGCGAGCCGCAAGACGGGGTCGTAATCAGCCGCTTTGGCATGCACGCCGATGTTGAAGCGGCAGATGGTAGCCAGCATCGCTGCAATATTCGTCGAACCCTGCGTTCGCTGGTCACCGGCGATCGGGTTGTGTGGCGTCCCGGCCTGGGAACCCATGAAGGGGTAAAAGGCATCGTTGAAGCCGTTCACGAGCGCACCTCTGTGCTCACCCGCCCCGATCTCTACGATGGCGTAAAACCGATCGCGGCCAATATCGATCAGATCGTGATCGTTTCCGCCATCTTGCCGGAACTATCACTGAATATTATCGATCGCTATTTGGTCGCCTGCGAGACGCTAGAAGTTGAGCCGTTGATCGTGCTGAACAAAATTGATCTGCTGGACGACGAAGCACGCAAGCTGGTTGACAGTATGATGAACATTTACCGCACTATCGGTTATGGCGTACTGGAGGTGTCTAGCCGAACGCGTGAAGGTATGGAAGCGTTTGAGCAAGCGCTTGCCGGGCGCATCAGCATCTTCGCGGGGCAATCTGGCGTAGGCAAATCCAGCTTATTGAACGCGCTGCTGCCACCGTCCAAACAGCAAATTCTGGTAAATGAAGTTTCCGATGTTTCTGGCCTCGGGCAACATACCACCACGGCGGCTCGTCTTTATCACTTCCAGCATGGCGGTGATGTGATCGATTCGCCTGGAGTGCGTGAATTTGGTCTGTGGCATTTGGAGCCTGAACAAATCACCCGTGGTTTTGTCGAATTTCGTGATTATCTGGGCAGTTGCAAATTCCGTGATTGCACCCACGATAACGATCCCGGCTGTGCCATTCGTGCAGCCGTCGAGCGCGGCGATATCGCCGAAGAGCGTTTCGATAACTATCACCGCATTCTGGAAAGCATGGCTCAAGTGAAGGTTCGCAAGAATTTTCCTGACGCCAACGGCTAAGTCTATCGGGCGGGCGTTAACAGCGGTACTGCCGCCGTTAAACTGCGCGCCCCTTTTTTATTCAAGAGGTTAATGTGCTGGATAGCATAAAAATTAAATTACAGTATTGGCTACCAAAGCTGGCGCTGACGCGTCTGACTGGCTGGGGGGCTGATAAACAAGCAGGCTGGCTGACGCAATTAGTGGTCAAGGCTTTCGCTCGCGTTTACCGTGTTGACATGCAGGAAGCACACAACCCAGACTTGGCCTCCTACTCGACATTCAACGAGTTCTTTGTGCGTCCATTACGTGAGGGTGCACGCCCAATCGTCAGCGACATTAATGTGTTGGCGCTCCCGGCCGATGGTGCGGTGAGTCAACTCGGGCCTATTCGTGACGATCAAATTTTCCAGGCGAAGGGGCATCATTACAGCCTGGAAGCGCTGCTGGCCGGCAACTATCAACTGGCAGAAACGTTCCGCAACGGCTTATTTGCTACAATATATTTGGCACCACGTGATTATCACCGCGTTCATATGCCGTGTGACGGCATATTACGCGAAATGATCTACGTGCCCGGCGACTTGTTCTCGGTCAACCCGTTGACCGCAGCCAATGTGCCAAATCTGTTCGCCCGTAATGAGCGAGTGATCTGCGTTTTTGATACCGCAGTTGGGCCAATGGTACAGATTCTGGTCGGCGCGACGATTGTCGGCAGCATCGAAACCGTTTGGGCGGGCACCGTCACACCACCTCGTGAAGGCATCATCAAACGCTGGACCTATCCAGCATCCGGCATGGATGGTGCGATCCACTTGCAGAAGGGTGAAGAAATGGGTCGCTTTAAGCTCGGCTCAACGGTCATTAACCTGTTTACCCCAGGTAGCGTGCACTTTGAACCGCGTCTGAACACTGGCACCGTCACCCGCATGGGCGAAGCATTCGCCGAAGTGTCTGCCGTGGCGGCGGCTGAATCACCTCAGTCAGAATAAAGGAACGGATGCTGTGCGCCTGATTATTACGACGTTACTGCTCGGTTTTTTATTGGCTCAATCGGCGCTGGCTGCTCCACTGCCCGATGAATCACAGCTCAAGCAGGAGCTGAAACAGGCCGAAGACAATAAAAGTGCGCCTAATCAGGCCGAAACGGTTGAGGCGCTGCAAAGCGCCATCAACCGTTTGGCTGAACGCAAAGAATCGATCACCCGTTCGCAACAGTATCAAAAGGTCATTGACGATTTCCCCAAGATGACGCAGGAACTGCGCCGTCAATTGACGACTGAAGAAGCTAAAATCCTGCCAAACGGCGAGAATCTGCCCACCAGCGAACTCGAACAGCAAATTCTGCAAACCAGCAGCCAACTGCTCGAACAAGCACGTCTCTTGCAGCAGGAGCAGGAGCGCACGCGTGAAATAAGCGACTCGCTCGGCCAGTTACCGCAACAGCAAGCCGAAGCTCGACGGGCTCTGACGGAGACGCAACGTCGCTTGCAGGCACAACCCGCTAATCCGACGACGGCAAATGCGCTGGCGCAACTTTCGCTATTACAAGCGGAGGCCGCAGCACGCAAGGCAAAAGTCGACGAGTTAGAGCTGGCGCAACTTTCCGCCAATAATCGGCAGGAACTGGCGCGCATGCGGGCCGATGTGTATAAAAAACGCCATGAGAAGCTGGATATTCAGCTGCAGGCGCTGCGCAATAATCTGAACAGCCAGCGCCAACGCGAGGCCGAATTGGCGCTCGAAAAAACCGAACAGCTCGCCGAGCGAAGCGGCGAACTGCCGAAGAGTATCAGTCAACAGCTGCAAATTAACCGTGAGTTATCCACCGCGCTGAACAATCAGGCGCAACGGATGGATTTGATCTCTTCACAGCAGCGTAAGGCCGCCTCGCAAACGTTGCAGGTACGCCAAGCGCTCAGCACGATCATCGAACAGGCACAATGGTTGGGCGCATCGTCGGTACTGGGCGAAACCCTGAGAGCACAAGTGTCAACGCTGCCTGAAATGCCAAAACCGCAGCAGTTGGACAACGACATGGCGCAGTTACGCGTGCAGCGGTTGCAGTTTGAAAACCAGTTGGAAAAGTTGCCACAA
Source organism: Serratia sp. NPDC078593 (assembly GCF_050268245.1). Taxonomy (NCBI): domain Bacteria; kingdom Pseudomonadati; phylum Pseudomonadota; class Gammaproteobacteria; order Enterobacterales; family Yersiniaceae; genus Serratia; species Serratia sp. NPDC078593. The sequence continues at coordinate 413,610 of NZ_JBNNGK010000001.1, forward strand.
CGCGCGCGAAGCATCAAACAAGACGACGGTTCCGACCTGACGCCTGCACAGCAGCGTATTATCGACGCCCAACTCCGCACCCAGCGCGAGTTACTCAACTCACTACTTTCCGGTTGTGATACGCAAATTCTTGAGTTGACTAAATTAAAAGTGGCCAACACTCAGTTGGTGGATGCGCTCAATGAAATCAAAGACGCCACCCATCGCTACCTTTTCTGGGTTCCCGATGTCAGCCCATTAACCCTGTCGTATCCGCTGAATGTCGCCCATGATCTTACGCGGCTGCTGTCGCTTGATACGCTGGCGCAACTGAGCGGCGCGTCGATGATGATGGTCACCAGCCGCAGCACGTTGATTCCCATATTTGGTGCTCTGCTCTTGGTGATTTTCAGCATCAGTTCACGTAAGCACTATCACGCGTTTCTGGCGCGTTCGAGCAGTAAAGTCGGCAAAGTAACGCAGGATCAGTTCTATTTGACGCTGCGAACCGTGTTTTGGTCAATTCTGGTCGCCTTGCCGCTGCCAGTGTTGTGGGCGGCACTCGGCTTCGGTCTGCAAAATGCCTGGCCATACCCGGTTGCTGTCGCCATCGGTGATGGTGTTACCGCCACGCTACCGATTCTGTGGGTGTGTATGATCAGCGCCGCCTTCGCCCATCCGCAAGGGTTGTTTATCGTGCACTTCCGCTGGCCAGTGCGGCAGGTTTCACGGGCGATGCGCTACTATAAAATGTCGATCTGGCTCATTGTGCCGCTGATCATGGCGCTAATTACCTTCGATAACCTGAATGACCGAGAATTTTCCAATACGCTGGGGCGTTTGTGCTTTATTTTACTGTGTGTGGCGCTAAGCCTGGTCACTAACAGCCTGAAACGCGCAGGAATTCCGCTGTATCTGGATAAAAAAGGTTCCGGCGAGAATATGCTCAACACGGCGCTGTGGGGACTGCTGTTGTCCGCACCGCTGCTCGCCGCTCTGGCTTCGACGATCGGTTATCTGACCACGGCACAAGCGCTGTTGGCACGCCTGGAAACCTCGGTTGCCATTTGGTTCTTCCTGTTAGTGGTGTATCACATTATTCGTCGCTGGATGCTAATCCAACGTCGACGCATCGCGTTTGATCGCGCCAAACAGCGGCGCGCCGATATTCTGGCTCAGCGTGCGCGCGGGGAAGAAGACACGCCCTCTCCCCACTTCACCAGCAGTAATGAAGGGGCAATGGATGTCGATGAGTCCGAGATCGATCTGGATGCGATCAGTGCGCAATCGTTGCGGCTGGTGCGCTCGATCCTGACCATGATCGCACTGGTGTCGGTGATCGTCTTGTGGTCAGAGATCCATTCCGCCTTTGCATTTCTGGAAAACATTACGCTATGGGATGTGACGTCGACGGTTAACGGTATCGACAGCGTACAGCCGATCACGCTTGGTGCCGTCTTGATCGCCATCCTGGTGTTAATTGTTACCATGCAATTGGTGCGAAACTTACCCGCGCTGTTGGAACTGGCGGTATTACAACATTTGGATCTGACGCCAGGCACTGGCTATGCCATCACCACCATCACTAAATATCTGCTGCTGCTGTTTGGGGCGATCCTCAGTTTCGCTTGGATCGGCATCGAGTGGTCGAAATTACAGTGGGTGGTGACCGCACTCAGTGTCGGTTTAGGCTTTGGCATGCAGGAGATTTTCTCCAACTTTATCTCTGGCCTGATCATTTTGTTCGAAAAACCGATCCGCATCGGCGACACCGTGACGATTCGTAATCTGACCGGCAGCATCACTAAGATCAACACCCGCGCCACCACGATTTCCGACTGGGATCGCAAAGAAATCATCGTGCCCAACAAAGCATTTATCACCGAACAATTTATCAACTGGTCACTGTCCGACTCGGTCACACGTGTTGTGATGACCGTGCCAGCCCCCGCAGAAGCGAACAGTGAAGAAGTCACCAAGATCCTAACCGATGCCGCCGAACGCTGTTCGCTGGTGCTGGATAATCCGCAGCCGGAAGTCTATCTGGTCGATCTGCAACAGGGTATCCAGATCTTCGAATTGCGTATTTACGCCGCAGAAATGGGCCACCGAATGCCGCTGCGTCACGAAATTCACCAGCTGATTTTGGCCGGTTATCGCGAGCACGGTATTATTCTGCCGTACCCGCCTTTCCAGGTGCGTACTGAAACGCTGTCACGCATCAATAATAACGGCCACGCCGTTTCATCGACCCCTGCGCCAAATACCAAGCGCGAATCTGGCGGGTTATAATAGCGGGAACAAAAAAGGCCAGCATACATTCTGCTGGCCTTTTTGATGATGTCTACGTCGTCGTTCTAACCCATTTTAAGCGGCGGCTACGCCTATCTTTAAGTGCTCTGAGCAATTAACCCTGCCGCAACGCAAAAGTGCTTTATGCTCGCATCACCGGGAAGGCCAGCACTTCGCTCAAACTTTCCGCGCCCAACGCCAGCATCACTAAACGATCGACGCCCAGCGCCACCCCGGCACACTCGGGCATACCGTGGCTTAGGGCATCCAACAGATTGAAGTCAATCGGCTGTTCCGGCAGTCCGCGTGACGCACGCTTGCGGTTATCCTGCTCGAAACGCTGGCGCTGTTCATTGCTGTCGGTTAATTCACGAAAACCATTCGCAAGCTCCATGCCCTTGAAGTACACCTCAAAGCGCTCCGCTACCCGATGATCTTCCGTGCTGATTTCAGCAAGTGCCGCCTGCGAGGCTGGGAAATGGTAAACAAACGCCGGTTTTTCGCGGCCAATATGCGGCTCAACGCCAACGGTGAACAATAACTGCAACAGCGTATCGCGGTCTTCTTCAACATCCGCAATATTGCTTAAATCAAGTTTGGCTGCTGCTTCACGCAGTTGGGCTTTTTCCGCAGATAACGGGTCAACATTCAGATGACGTAAAAACGCCTGCTGATAGGACAACGTTTCCGCGCTATCGCAATCCAGTACCTGCTGTAATAAATCGTCCACTTCATTCATCAGCCGATACATATCGTAATGTGGGCGATACCACTCGAGCATGGTGAATTCTGGGTTATGGTGCCGCCCGGACTCTTCATTACGAAACGCACGCCCCATCTGGTATATCGGGCCGCTACCTGCAGCCAATAGACGCTTCATGTGATATTCCGGGCTGGTCATCATGTACAGCGTCATCCCTTCCGCGGCGCCGGGGCCGACAAAATGCGTCTGGAAAGGAAACAGGTGGACGTCGGTCACCGTTGCTTGGCTCATCGCCGGCGTCTCAACCTCCAATACGCCGCGATCGGCAAAAAAACGCCGGATCTCAGCGAGGATCGCTGCGCGTTTCAACAAATTGGCGATAGGTGCACTCGGCTGCCAGCTTGCCGTTTCGCTCATGGTAATTACTCCGAAATCAAACAGGGGATGCAGTCTACTCGCATCACGCCAAGCAAACAAATTCTTGGCTAAAACCACAATAGAACGGAATTAAAACCATAAAGTTTATAATGATTATATAAACCACTACTAATAAGGTTAATAAAAGGTAAATGGAATAAAAGACGTTATTTTCTCAGTAATGCCTCTGGCGAAACGAATAAAAGACAAAACAATCGATCACATCAAATTTCTACTACTTAACTTTAGGTATAGTCAAACCCCTATAATTGGTAGGAGTTATCTATCCTTAACGTTTAAAGGTAAAACAAAGCGCCATTTGATTAGCAGTCGAATTATTTTCTTAATTTTAAGTATAGATAGTTAATTTGCCGTTTTTAACAAGCTTACTGGAGGAATGCAGTGCAAACCTTTAATGCCGATCTCGCCATTATTGGCGCCGGGGGCGCAGGACTACGCGCAGCGATAGCCGCTGCGGAGGCCAATCCCCAATTAAAAATCGCTCTGGTCTCAAAGGTCTATCCAATGCGAAGCCATACGGTTGCTGCGGAAGGCGGATCAGCCGCGGTCACCCAAGATCACGACTCCTATGATTACCACTTTAATGACACGGTCGCCGGGGGCGATTGGCTGTGCGAGCAAGATGTGGTGGACCACTTTGTTCATAGCTGCCCACGCGAAATGACCCAACTTGAGCAATGGGGCTGTCCGTGGAGCCGAAAACCTGACGGCTCAGTCAACGTACGTCGTTTTGGCGGCATGAAGATCGAACGGACGTGGTTCGCAGCCGATAAAACCGGCTTCCATATGTTGCACACCCTGTTCCAAACCTCGCTGAAATACCCGCAAATCCAGCGCTTTGATGAGCATTTCGTCCTCGACATCATGGTGGATGACGGCCAGGCGCGCGGTCTGATCGCCATCAATATGATGGAAGGCACCCGCGTGCAAATTCGCGCCAACGCCGTGGTGATGGCCACCGGCGGCGCAGGCCGCGTTTATCGCTATAACACCAACGGCGGTATTGTGACCGGCGACGGTATGGGGATGGCATTCCGCCACGGCGTACCGCTGCGCGATATGGAGTTCGTCCAGTATCACCCAACGGGCCTACCGGGATCCGGGATCCTGATGACCGAGGGCTGCCGTGGTGAAGGCGGTATCTTGGTGAATAAAGACGGCTACCGGTATTTGCAAGATTACGGTATGGGCCCAGAAACACCACTGGGTGAACCAAAGAATAAGTATATGGAGCTTGGCCCGCGTGACAAAGTGTCACAGGCGTTTTGGCACGAATGGCGGGCTGGCCGCACCGTCGCTACACCGCGCGGTGATGTGGTCTATCTGGATCTACGTCATCTGGGCGAGAAAAAACTGCTTGAACGTTTGCCGTTCATTTGCGAACTGGCCAAAGCCTATGTTGGCGTGGATCCGGTGAAAGATCCGATCCCCGTCCGCCCTACCGCACATTATACGATGGGCGGTATTGAAACCGATCAACACTGCGAAACACGCATCAAAGGGCTCTTCGCCGTGGGTGAATGCTCCTCTGTCGGTCTGCACGGTGCTAACCGCCTCGGCTCTAACTCGCTGGCAGAGCTGGTGGTCTTTGGCCGGGTGGCCGGTGAACATGCGGCACGCCGTGCGTTAGAAAGCAGCCCGGCAAACGGCAGTGCGCTGGATGCTCAGAGCCGTGATGTAGATACCATGCTCAGCAACTTAATGAAGCAGGAAGGCAACGAAAACTGGTCGAAGATTCGTGATGAAATGGGCCTGTCGATGGAAGAAGGCTGCGGCATTTACCGCACGCCAGAGCTGATGCAAAAAACTATCGATAAGCTGTCGGAGCTGAAAGAGCGCTTTAAACGGGTAAAAATCACCGACACGTCAAGCGTGTTCAATACCGACCTGCTGTACACCATTGAGCTCGGCCACGGGCTTGACGTGGCGGAATGTATGGCCCACTCGGCCTTCAACCGTAAAGAATCGCGCGGCGCTCATCAGCGTCTGGATGAAGGCTGTACCGAACGTGACGACGTTAACTTCCTGAAACACACGCTGGCGTTCCATAATCCGAACGGCGTGCCTCGCTTGGAGTACAGCGACGTGAAAATTACCAAACTGCAACCGGCCAAACGTGTTTACGGTGCTGAAGCCGACGCACAGGAGAAAAAGGATAAGGAGCAGGCGAATGGCTGAGATGAAAACCCTGAAAATCGAGGTCATGCGTTATAACCCGGAATGTGATGCTGAGCCGCATTTTGAAACCTATAACGTACCCTACGATGAACAAACCTCGCTGCTGGATGCGCTGGGCTACATCAAGGATAACCTAGCGCCTGACCTTTCTTACCGTTGGTCATGCCGTATGGCAATTTGCGGCTCGTGCGGCATGATGGTCAACCGCGTACCGAAACTGGCGTGTAAGACGTTCCTGCGCGAATACACTGACGGCATGAAGGTGGAGGCCTTGGGTAACTTCCCGATCGAACGTGATTTGGTGGTCGACATGACCCACTTTATCGAAAGTCTGGAAGCCATTAAACCGTATATTATTGGCAACGATCGCAAACCGGAAGACGGGCCAAACGTGCAAACTCCGGCGCAAATGGCAAAGTATCACCAGTTCTCTGGCTGCATTAACTGTGGCCTGTGCTACGCCGCTTGCCCACAGTTCGGCCTAAACCCTGAGTTTATTGGCCCGGCGGCGATCACCCTGGCGCATCGCTACAATCTCGATAACCGCGACCACGGTAAGCAACAACGTATGCCACAGTTGAACGGCCAAAATGGCGTCTGGAGCTGTACGTTTGTGGGTTACTGCTCTGAAGTCTGCCCGAAACACGTCGATCCCGCCGCCGCTATCCAGCAGGGTAAGGTTGAAAGCGCTAAAGACTTCATGATCGCCATGCTGAAGCCGCAATAAGGGAGAGGAGACAGCCATGACAACACAACGTAAGCCTTATGTGCGTACGATGACGCCAACCTGGTGGCAAAAACTGGGATTTTATCGTTTCTATATGCTGCGTGAAGGCACCTCCGTATTGGCGGTGTGGTTTAGCATCGTCCTACTTTACGGCGTATTCGCGCTGAAGGGCGGGCCGGAAGGCTGGGCCGGCTTTGTTGGTTTCCTGCAAAATCCGTTGGTGCTGCTGATTAATATCATCGCACTCTTGGCCGCCGCACTGCATACCAAAACCTGGTTCGATCTGGCGCCCAAAGCAGCCAACATCGTGGTCAACAGTGAGAAAATGGGGCCAGGGCCCATCGTTAAAGCCCTATGGGCAGTGACCATCGTGGTGACCGTGGTCATTCTCGCCGTCGCGCTACTGTAATTCGGAGGAAACATGATAAATCCTGCACCAAAACGCTCTGATGAACCGGTTTTCTGGGGATTATTCGGCGCTGGCGGCATGTGGGGCGCCATCGTCGCTCCGGCCATCGTATTACTTGTTGGCATCTTACTGCCGCTTGGTTTGTTCCCTGGCGATGCACTCGGTTACGACCGCGTGCTGGCTTTCTGTCAGAGCCTAATTGGTCGGCTATTCCTGCTGTTGATGATTATTTTGCCACTATGGTGTGGCCTGCACCGTATTCATCACGCCATGCACGACCTTAAAATCCATGTGCCAGCCGGTAAATGGGTGTTTTACGGTCTGGCAGCTATCCTCAGCGTCGTTACACTCATCGGTGTCGTAACGCTCTAGCCCTTCTGGCGGCTAACGACCGTTAGCCGCCCTGCGTACTTTTCCGCTACACTGTTTATCCTTCCCTTGGTAAACAGGAGTTACCCATGCGTTTGTGGTCAAAACTTTGCATGATGCTTCCCGCACTGCTGTCCGTTGCCTGTAGCGTTTCACCGCCGAAGGACGTCAAGGTGGTTGATAACTTCGACACCAAGCGCTATCTCGGCACCTGGTATGAAATAGCCCGGCTCGATCACCGCTTCGAACGGGGTTTGGAGCAGGTTACAGCGAATTACAGCCCACGCGAAGATGGCGGCCTGAAGGTGCTCAACAAAGGGTTTAATCCGAAAAAACAGCAATGGCAGGAAAGCGAAGGCAAAGCCTACTTTATCGGTTCTCCGCAGGTGGCATCACTCAAAGTCTCGTTTTTCGGCCCCTTCTACGGTGGCTATAACGTCATTGAATTAGATGCAGATTATCGTTACGCGCTGGTCTGCGGGCCAAACAGAGATTACTTATGGATCTTGTCGCGTACGCCAACATTAGACGCTGACGTACGCGATACACTGCTAAAAACGGCCCAAGGTTACGGGTTTGCAATCGATAAGCTGATTTGGGTTAATCAAAACGGCAATTAATGACTGCTGAATTTCAGCCCGAGAATACCAACGATAATCAGGCACAGACTCAAAATACGCATGATATTGGTCGATTCGCCAAGCAGAACCATCCCCATAATTGCCGCCCCAACGGCACCGATACCGGTCCATACCGCGTAGGCGGTGCCTGCGGGCAGCGTTTTCATCGCATTAGCCAATAGCACCATACTGACCACCATCGCCACGATAGTGATAACACTGGGTGTCAGACGGGTAAAACCGTGGGTATATTTCAGGCCGATAGCCCAGACAACTTCCAATAAACCAGCAATAACAAGAATAATCCACGCCACGAGGTAGGCTCCAGGAAGAGTGGGGTCGTCCCCTGAAAAATGATGCGCAGGAAGGCCGTCCAACCTGGCTGAATGAACGGAGAAATGATAACTCAGATTAGAGTCTAGAGAACATTGAAAAATGAGGCTTAATGCGCGGCAGACAATACACTGGGTATTCCACAATAGCCAAAAACATCAACGCCATTTTTAAGCAGTGGAATACCACAGAGAATATAAAACGCGTTACTGTGCGCTGCGTTGAATCGCCTCGCCACCCGCCTGAACATCTTTACCGATGCCTTCGGTGGTGTTACATGCGGTCAGTGAAGACAGGACTAACAAAGAGAAAATAGCGATAATACTTTTCTTCATCATAAGAAAATCCTTATTAATTAGTGACGAAAAGATACAACACTCTTAGTTTAGTCAAAATTGGTATGAGTTGCCGTTATAAACAGATTTTTCTGCATGACTCTGTTCGCAATGCTTAACTTTATCAGCTCGCACCACGAGAAATAGCGCTACCTAAATGTTGTACGTCTTCGCCAAAACCGCGGAAGGTGTTGCAACCGCTAAGTGACATCAACAACATCAAGGAAATAATGGCCAACCACGTTTTCTTGATCATGCCTATTCTGCCAACACTCAAGGAGGTAGGATTAAAACGAGGGAATCGCCATGATCCCCTCGAGTTGATACTTATTTAACGCGTGATACGTATTCGCCAGAGCGGGTGTCAACTTTGATCACTTCGCCGATCTGCACGAACAGGGGCACTTTAACCACGGCGCCGGTAGATAACGTCGCAGGTTTGCCGCCAGTACCGGCCGTATCACCTTTCAGACCTGGATCGGTATCAACGATTTCCAGCTCTACGAAGTTTGGTGGGGTCACAGCAATAGGCTGGCCATTCCACAGGGTCACGATACATTCAGCCTGATCCAGCAGCCATTTAGCGTTATCGCCAATCGCTTTCTGATCGGCTGCCAGTTGCTCGAAGGTTTCGTTGTTCATGAAGTGGTAAAACTCACCGTCGTTGTACAGGTAAGTCAGGTTCATATCCATAACGTCCGCGCCTTCGGCGGAGTCAGTCGATTTAAAAGTTTTCTCTACGCGAGTACCGGTCAGCAGACGGCGCATTTTAACGCGTGCAAACGCCTGGCCTTTACCCGGTTTAACGAACTCACTGGACTCAACCGCGTAAGGCTCGCCCTCGAACATGATTTTAAGACCCGGACGGAAATCGTTGCTAGAATAAGTCGCCATAATGGCCCTCTTAATATTTTAACTGGTAGCTTAGCCAAAAAAATGGCACACATTGTAACCCAAAACATCGCAGATAGAGAAGAATGGTTGCATCAACTCGCCGATGTTATTACTGACCCCGATGAACTACTGCAGCTGTTGTCACTTGATACGCACCCGGTGTTACCGCAGGGGCGCGAAGCACGACGCCTGTTTCCGCTGCGAGTGCCGCGGGCATTTGCCGCTCGCATGCGTAAGGGTGATGCCAACGATCCGCTGTTACGTCAAGTTTTGACCGCCAGCGAAGAGTTCATTACTGCCCCCGGCTTCACCACCGATCCGCTGGATGAACAACGTAGCGTCGTTCCAGGGCTGCTGCATAAGTATCACAACCGTGCGCTGCTGCTGGTAAAAGGCGGTTGTGCGGTCAATTGCCGCTACTGTTTCCGCCGCCATTTCCCCTATCAGGATAACCAAGGCAATAAAGCCAACTGGCGTCTGGCTATCGAGTATATCCGCCACCAGCCGGAACTGGATGAAATTATTTTCTCCGGCGGCGATCCCTTGATGGCAAAAGATCATGAATTGGCCTGGTTGATCGGCGAATTAGCAGCGATCCCACATCTAAAGCGGCTGCGCATTCACACGCGTTTGCCCGTTGTGATCCCGGCGCGCATCACTGATGAGCTATGCCAGCTGTTGGCGGATTCACGCTTACAGGTGTTAATGGTGACGCACATCAACCACGCCAACGAAATAGACGACGCTTTACGCACCAGTATGTCGCAACTGCGCCGAGCAGGCGTAACGCTGCTCAACCAAAGCGTACTTTTGCGTGGTATCAATGATGATGCCGAGACTTTAGCCGAACTAAGCAATGCACTGTTTGATGCCGGGATTTTGCCCTATTACATTCATGTATTGGATAAAGTCCAAGGTGCCGCGCATTTCATGGTCAGCGATGATGAAGCGCGAGCAATTATGAAAACCTTACTGGGAAAAATATCAGGTTATCTGGTACCACGCTTGACCCGCGAAATCGGCGGCGAGCCCAGTAAAACACCGTTGGATTTGCGCCTGACACAGGCCTAATTTAAACACGGAGAATGCAAAAAATAAGGGGATGGTAACGTCGTCTGATGGCCCGAAATAGCCGCGGCTCACAGTACGAGGGGCTTCCGGCAGCTTACGCGACGCTCCCATCGTTACGCTCTCGCTGATAACCGGTTTTTCAACCTCTAAAAAGGAATGCCGTGGCATTCCTTTTTCTTTTAATATGAATCGGCTACACCATTACGGGCATTTATAAACTTGGCCAATCATTTTACTGTCGAGCGGAGCAAAACTTGAAAGTAGGTTCTGGCTTGGGCTTGTCGCACCATAAATCACATTGCCCCCCATCGCCGCAGCCTTATTGCGCAGATCGTTAGCTGCACCGCGCAGACCACCGCTTTCAGCATTGCTACCAGCCAACCAGTTGCTTTGGGTACCGGTCGCTTCACCCACCAGCTGACATTCTGCCGCCGGTTTAGTGTCGGTAAATTTAATCTGCTGACCTGCACTGGTCAGTTCATTGGTGGTGCTGCATCCTGCCAACAGCAAGGCTGCCGACAGTCCCAGTAAGGCTTTAATCCGCATCTTGTTCCCCATATGATGTTGAGAATTACGCAAAAGCTTATCAGAAAGCGATGCCATCTCTTAAGCTTCCGTTGCCGCATGTCGCGGGTCAACGCATTGAGCGATGGCTGATAATCTATCAGTTTACACGCTAAATCTGTTCGGTTTGTAAAAATATCATCAAATACAGGTGCGGCAACGCTCACAACATGCGTCGCTGCTTTTTCACCTTGCTCAACGAACGCTTTAGCGCGACAAAAACTACCCGCGGATTTAGCGCAATTCCCTCGTGCCGCACCCAATTAAAATAAAAACGTTAATCCAATAAGGAGACACGTAGCGCAGCCCACTGCCTTGTTCTCGACGCGACGGTGTCAGCCATCAAGACATAAAAAAACCCCGGCTCATCACCGGGGTTCTAGTAGAACAGTATTTGGGGAGGGTTACATCATGCCGCCCATGCCACCCATACCGCCCATGCCACCCATACCTGCAGCGCCCATGTCGCCTTTATCTTCTTGCGGCAGGTCGGTAACCATACATTCGGTAGTGATCATCAGACCAGCCACAGATGCGGCATACTGCAGAGCAGAACGCGTAACTTTGGTTGGATCCAGGATACCCATGCCGATCATATCGCCGTACTCTTCAGAGTAAGCGTTATAACCGTAGCTGCCTTCGCCTGCTTTCACGTTGTTCGCGATAACAGAGGCTTCTTCACCGGCGTTGATCACGATCTGACGCAGTGGCGCTTCCATTGCACGCAGTGCAACTTTGATACCCACGTTCTGATCTTCATTGTCGCCTTTCAGGCCAGCAATTTTACCTGCTACGCGGATCAGCGCTACGCCACCGCCGGCCACAACGCCTTCTTCAACCGCAGCACGGGTTGCGTGCAGCGCATCTTCAACGCGGGCTTTCTTCTCTTTCATTTCAACTTCAGTTGCTGCGCCCACTTTGATAACGGCTACGCCGCCAGCCAGTTTAGCGACACGCTCCTGCAGTTTTTCGCGATCGTAGTCAGAGGTCGCTTCTTCGATCTGCTGACGGATCTGGGTAACACGGCCCTGAATGGTCGCTTCGTCGCCCACACCATCGATGATGATGGTGGTGTCTTTGTTGATAACAACGCGTTTAGCCTGACCCAGATCTTCCAGGGTAGTTTTTTCCAGCTCCATACCGATCTCTTCAGAGATCACGGTACCGCCAGTCAAGGTTGCGATATCTTGCAGCATCGCTTTACGACGATCGCCGAAGCCAGGTGCTTTAACCGCAGCCACTTTCACGATGCCACGCATGGTGTTAACCACCAAGGTAGCCAACGCTTCGCCTTCAACATCTTCCGCTACGATCAGCAGTGGTTTGCCCGCTTTCGCTACGGCTTCCAGTACTGGCAGCATTTCACGGATGTTAGAGACTTTCTTGTCTGCCAACAGGATGAACGGGCTTTCCAGCTCAACAGAACCGGTTTCAGGCTTGTTGATGAAGTATGGAGACAGGTAACCGCGATCGAACTGCATACCTTCTACCACGTCCAACTCGTCTTGCAAGCCGGTGCCTTCTTCAACGGTGATAACGCCTTCTTTACCTACTTTTTCCATCGCTTCTGCAATCAGTTTACCCACGGTTTCGTCGGAGTTTGCAGAGATGGTGCCGACCTGAGCAATGGCTTTGGAGTCAGAGCAAGGTACGGACAGTTTTTTCAGTTCTTCAACCGCAGCGATAACCGCTTTGTCGATACCGCGCTTCAGATCCATTGGGTTCATGCCCGCCGCAACGGCTTTCAGACCTTCGGTGATAATGGATTGAGCCAGTACGGTTGCAGTAGTGGTGCCGTCACCCGCCGCGTCGTTCGCTTTAGAGGCAACTTCTTTCACCATTTGTGCGCCCATGTTTTCGAACTTGTCTTCCAGTTCGATTTCACGCGCAACAGACACGCCATCTTTAGTGATAGTCGGTGCGCCGAATGATTTATCCAGCACTACGTTGCGGCCTTTCGGGCCCAACGTCACTTTCACTGCATCAGCGAGAACATTCACACCGCGAAGCATTTTTACACGCGCGTCATTGCCGAATTTTACGTCTTTAGCTGCCATTGGTATTTCCCTTCAACTCTTTTCAGTTCAGAAGATAAAGCGCAATTACGCTTCAACAATTGCCAGAATGTCGCTTTCGGACATGATCAACACTTCTTCATTGTCGATCTTCTCTGCTTTCACGCCGTAACCGTCGTTGAAAATCACGATATCGCCCACTTTCACATCCAGTGGTTGCACACTACCGTTTTCCAGAACGCGCCCTTTGCCGATGGCGACGACTTCACCACGAGTGGATTTACCCGCTGCAGAGCCAGTCAGTACGATGCCGCCAGCAGATTTTGATTCAACTTCTTTGCGCTTGACGATAACGCGGTCATGCAATGGACGAATACTCATTGAACGCTCTCCTGTAAGAAGGTCTGTATCAGATTTAGGGTTGTGCACCGGATTATCATATTTACCGGCCTCGTGGGAAATGAGATGGGGGCATTCCATTTCCCTTCAAGGGCCCAAGTAAAAAATTTTTTTGCTTGGGCAAAATTCAATTAACGATCGTCACGTTTGTCATTCTCATCTGAGCGATGCTCAAGCGTACGCTGCTCGTCTTCCTTACGCTGAAACTCACCGTCAAAGGTATTGCCGTTGGCGGCATCACCACCCTGCCCCCAACCGCCGGGGCGATACACCGACAAATGTGGCATCAGTTTCAGCGTCAGCGATTTCTGCACCGGCGGTAACAACAACAGCAAACCGAGAAAATCGGTAAAGAAACCGGGAACCAGCAGTAAGAAACCCGCCAACACCAGAGAAACACTTTTCACCATTTCCGCCGCAGGGCTTTCACCAGCGGCCAATTTCTGCTGCATCTGCACAAAGGTTTTCATGCCCTGATTACGAACCAGAGACACACCAACGCAAGAAGTGAAGATCACCAGCAACAGGGTAACGGCGACGCCCAACACGTCGGCGACTTTAATAAATAGCGATACTTCGATGTAAACCAACAGAAATATCAGCAAAAACGGTAACCAGCGCACCGCGTTCTCCTTCAGATGACTTCGCGTACCCGCGCAGCGGCGCATACGTGAAAAAGGGAGCCTGAATCAGGCGGATTTTATAACAATGGGGGCAGTCCGCAGACATTTCAACCAGACCTCGACTTTTATTGCTAGAGTTAGCGAACGTGAATGCGATCACAAAATACAAAAGCAGTGGTTTTTGAAGTTTCAGATAGTGATCTGGGTTCATTCATTTATTCCAAAGCAGCATATGATCTGGGCTGCAACAATTGCAGTGGTCAATACTTCGGCAGTTGAAGCTCACGGCGACATAAATTAGTTAACAAACAAATAATTAATTCGGCAGCAACATAGAGAAGGTTCTCATGTCAAACAACATTCGTATCGAAGAAGACCTGCTAGGAACACGTGAAGTACCCGCAGAAGCCTACTACGGTGTTCATACTCTGCGTGCGATTGAAAATTTTTATATCAGTAATAGTAAGATCAGTGACGTTCCTGAGTTTGTCCGTGGCATGGTCATGGTGAAGAAAGCCGCAGCGCTGGCTAACAAAGAGCTGAAGACCATTCCGCGCAAAATCGCCGATACCATCATCCAGGCATGCGATGAAGTTCTGGATAAAGGCAAATGTATGGATCAATTCCCGGTGGATGTGTTCCAGGGCGGTGCGGGCACCTCTCTGAACATGAACACCAACGAAGTGCTGGCGAATATCGGCTTGGAGCTGATGGGGCATCAGAAAGGAGAATATCAGTACCTGAACCCCAACGATCACCTAAATAAAAGCCAATCAACTAACGATGCCTACCCTACCGGTTTCCGCGTCGCGGTCTATACCTCGATCATGAAACTGAACGATGCCATCAACCAACTGCGCGAAGGCTTCGATCGTAAAGCGAAAGAGTTTGAAACAATTCTGAAGATGGGTCGTACCCAATTGCAGGATGCCGTGCCCATGACGTTAGGCCAAGAGTTCCACGCGTTTAGCGTTCTGCTCAGCGAAGAAATTCGCAGCCTACAACGCACCTCAGAATTGCTGCTGGAAGTAAACCTAGGCGCGACCGCTATCGGCACTGCGCTGAATACGCCAGAAGGTTATCAACACCTGGCAGTGCAAAAACTGGCGGAGGTCAGTAACCTGCCCGTCGTACCAGCAGAAGATTTGATCGAAGCGACCTCTGACTGCGGTGCCTATGTAATGGTACACAGTGCGCTGAAACGCCTGGCGGTAAAACTGTCCAAAATTTGTAATGACCTTCGCTTGCTGTCTTCCGGGCCACGCGCTGGCCTAAACGAAATCAACTTGCCGGAATTGCAGGCAGGCTCTTCGATCATGCCAGCCAAAGTGAACCCGGTTATTCCAGAAGTGGTGAACCAGGTATGCTTTAAGGTGATCGGCAACGATACTTGCGTTACCATGGCCGCTGAAGCAGGACAGTTACAGCTTAACGTGATGGAACCGGTGATTGGTCAGGCGATGTTCGAGTCAGTCCACATTTTGACCAATGCGTGCTACAACCTGCTGGAGAAATGCATCAACGGCATCACCGCCAATAAAGAAGTCTGTGAGCATTACGTGTTCAACTCCATCGGTATCGTGACCTATCTGAACCCCT
This sequence comes from Serratia sp. NPDC078593, assembly GCF_050268245.1. Taxonomy (NCBI): domain Bacteria; kingdom Pseudomonadati; phylum Pseudomonadota; class Gammaproteobacteria; order Enterobacterales; family Yersiniaceae; genus Serratia; species Serratia sp. NPDC078593. Next base: position 429,158 of record NZ_JBNNGK010000001.1, read on the forward strand.
TCATTGGCCACCACAACGGTGATATTGTTGGCAAGATCTGTGCGGAAACCGGCAAGAGTGTGCGTGAGGTGGTGTTAGAACGCGGCCTGTTGACCGAAGCCGAGCTGGATGACATCTTCTCCGTTGAGAATCTTATGCACCCGGCCTATAAAGCGAAACGCTACACTGATGAAAATGAACAATAACAGAAACATCCGGTAGCCATAAAGGCACGCTAAATCCTCTGGATAGCGTGCCTTTTTACTTTCTAGCGCCCACAAAATTTTAACTTTTTATTTTCATATATCCAAAGTAATCCACATTTCAGCACCAACGTCTGCCACGTAGACCGGCAACGTGAGCGAAAATAGCAATCGGGCTGTAGTTCGTAAAACAAAGAGATAAAACTTCATGTTGAGGAGTAACACACTATGTTAGCGGTGGAATTGATTATCGTTCTGCTGGCCATTTTTTTGGGGGCCAGATTGGGCGGTATCGGCATTGGCTTTGCAGGGGGCCTTGGGGTTTTAGTTCTGGCGATAATCGGGGTTAAGCCAGGCAATATTCCCTTTGACGTCATCTCAATCATTATGGCGGTTATCGCTGCCATTTCCGCGATGCAGGTTGCGGGGGGAATGGATTATCTGGTGCAGCAAACAGAAAAGTTACTGCGTAAAAATCCTAAACACATTACCGTCCTCGCGCCCATTGTGACCTATTTCCTGACCATTTTTGCCGGTACAGGTAACATCTCGCTCTCCGCACTGCCGGTGATCGCCGAGGTCGCAAAAGAACAAGGCATCAAACCCTGTCGCCCACTCTCAACCGCTGTCGTTTCTGCACAAATTGCCATAACCGCCTCGCCCATATCCGCCGCAGTGGTGTATATGTCCTCGGTGATGGAAGGGCACGGTGTGAGTTATTTGCATATGTTGATGGTCGTGATCCCTTCGACCTTCTGTGCCGTATTATTGATGTCGCTACTGGTGAGTTGGATTTTTGACTCCACGCTGTCAAACGATCCGGTTTACCTGAAACGATTCGAAGAAGGGTTGGTTACCCTGCGCGGTAACAACGTTATCGAAATCAAACCGCGCGCTAAAGCGTCTGTCTTGCTGTTCCTGCTTGGCGTCCTGTGCGTAGTAGCCTACGCTATCATCAACAGCCCAGGCCTTGGTCTAGTCGCCAAACCGCTGATGAATACCACCAACGCCATTCTTATTATTATGCTGAGCGTTGCTACCCTCACCACACTGATGTGCCGTGTAGACACCGATGCAGTGCTCAATTCCAGTACATTTAAAGCGGGGATGAGTGCCTGTATCTGTATTCTGGGCGTCGCTTGGCTGGGCGATACATTCGTTCAAGCCAACATTGATTGGATCAAAGAAACGGCAGGCAGCGTCATTCAGGCTCACCCGTGGCTGCTAGCCGTGATCTTTTTCTTCTGTTCGGCATTACTGTATTCCCAAGCAGCGACCGCCAAAGCACTGATGCCGATGGCGCTGGCGCTGAACGTCAACCCACTGACCGCCATCGCCTCTTTCGCGGCGGTTTCCGGCCTGTTTATTTTACCCACCTACCCAACGTTGGTCGCCGCCGTACAAATGGACGATACCGGCACCACCCGCATCGGACGCTTTGTGTTTAACCATCCCTTTTTCATTCCCGGAACGATGGGCGTGATCTTCGCGGTGGTATTCGGCTTCCTGCTGGGCAGCGTGATTTTATAATCCATCAAACGGGGCCGCACTTGGCCCCGCATGCCTCATCTATTTTCCCTCTGGTGATAAACTCACCTTCTAGCCGTTCTGCCTTCAGGGTATAGTGCCTACAGATAACGGTTGAGAAGGAGTGAACATGTCTGATTGCGAAGCTGTCGTCATACTCTGTACCGCACCGGATGAAGCCACGGCGCAAGAGTTGGCCGCGCGCGTGCTGGGTGAGAAATTAGCCGCCTGCGCCACACTGTTACCCGGAGCTTCATCGCTGTATTACTGGGAAGGGAAACTGGAACAGGAATACGAAGTGCAAATGTTGTTTAAAAGCGATCAACAACATCAACACGCCCTGCTTAACTACCTGAAACAACATCACCCATATCAAACGCCCGAGTTGTTGGTGCTGCCGGTGATGGCTGGAGATAAAGACTACCTGTCATGGATCAACGTATCATTAAACTGATTTTTCTGCTTTGCAGCCTGTTTTTTTTGCCGTGCGGCGCCCAGGCCTCCCTGTTCAACGCAACGGGTGGTAGCCAGTTTGTCCCTGTCGACCAAGCCTTTGCCTTCGATTTTCAACAAAAAGGCCACCAGCTGACGCTAAACTGGACAATCCGCCCCGGTTATTATCTGTATCGACAACAAATAAAACTCCTGCCTCAGCAGGCGCAACTCCATTCCCCGACGCTGCCTGACGGGCTCCGCCATAAAGATGAATTCTTCGGTGAGGTGGAAATTTATAAACACCAGCTGACGCTGCCGCTAAACCTACAACAGGCCGCTAGCAATGCCAGTTTAAGCGTTACGTATCAAGGCTGTGCCGAAGCCGGTTTTTGCTATCCCCCTGAAACCCGGGTGATCCCGTTAGACGCGGTAGCGGCTAGCACCACACCGCCCTCCCCGGCAACGGCGTCTTCACCAACAACGCCAGCGAATCTGCCCTTTTCTCCACTGTGGGCACTATTAATCGGCATCGGAATCGCTTTTACACCGTGCGTATTGCCGATGTATCCGCTAATTTCCGGCATCATTCTTGGCCGTGAACGGCCACATAGCAGCGGTCGCATTTTGGTGTTGGCGGTAGTGTACGTGCAGGGGATGGCGCTGACTTATACCCTGCTCGGCTTAGTGGTGGCCGCTGCGGGGCTACAATTCCAGGCAGCATTGCAACACCCTTATGTGTTGATCGGCCTTTCGGTGCTGTTCATCGCGCTGGCGCTGTCGATGTTTGGCCTCTATTCACTACAACTCCCCTCCTCAGTGCAAACCAAACTGGCTAGCTGGAGCAATACCCAACGGGGCGGCTCATTGGCTGGCGTGTTTGTGATGGGCGCATTGGCCGGGCTTATCTGCTCTCCCTGCACCACAGCGCCGCTCAGCGCAATACTGCTCTACATCGCGCAAAGCGGCAATATGTGGGCCGGTGGCGGGACGTTATACTTATACGCACTCGGGATGGGTATTCCACTGGTGCTCGTGACATTATTCGGCAATCGACTGCTTCCGCGCAGCGGCCCGTGGATGCAATATGTCAAAGAAGCGTTCGGTTTCGTTATCCTGGCACTTCCGGTGTTCCTGCTCGAGCGCGTGATCGGCGATATCTGGGGTTTAAGGCTGTGGAGCCTGCTTGGGCTGGCATTTGCCGGCTGGGCATTCGTGCTCAGTTTACGCGCCTCACAAGGCTGGGCCCGTGTTGTGCAATTATTGTTACTGGCAGCGATCGTCATCGTCGCACGACCATTACAAGACTGGGTTTTCAGTGCAAACAGCACGCATCAGGCGACGCAACAGCACTTGAGCTTTACGCGTATCAGTAATCTGGATCAACTCAATCAGGCGTTACAACAGGCACAGGGCAAACCTGTCATGCTGGATTTATACGCCGACTGGTGCGTTGCTTGTAAAGAGTTCGAGAAATACACCTTCAGCGACACTGCCGTGCAAGCACGCTTAGCCGACACCGTATTGTTGCAAGCAGACGTGACGGCCAATAACGCCGAGCAGGCAGCGTTATTGAAGCAATTAAATGTCTTGGGATTACCGACCATTTTGTTCTTTGATGCCAAAGGCCAAGAACTGCCGGCCGCCCGAGTCACTGGGTTCATGGACGCGCAGACGTTTGATGCACATTTGCAGAAAACAGTACCGTAAACGACACTGAGTTTCAGAAACAGTATTTGGAGGGTTACCCGTGCAACGCGAACATGTTCTTGATACGGCACTGGAATTATTGGAGCAACAAGGCTTGGCAACCACCACGCTGGAAATGCTGGCAGAGAAACTTAGCGTGCAGCCCACTGATTTCACACCATTTTGGCCAAACCATGAGGCCTTATTGTATGACTGTCTGCGTCATCACGGGCAACAAATTGATACCTGGCGTCGCCAACTTTTGCTCGACGAATCCCTTAGCCCGCAGCAAAAGTTACTGGCACGTTATGACATCTTAGCGGAGTACGTTAAAAACGAACGCTATCCCGGTTGTCTGTTCATCGCCGCCTGTAGCTTCTTCCCGCAACACGATCATCCGATCCATCAGTTGGCGGAGCAGCAAAAGGCGACCTCACTGGCGTTGACTCGTGACCTACTTCGGGAAATGGATGCGGATGATGCTGACATGGTTGCGCAACAGATGGAGCTGATTCAGGAGGGCTGCCTGAGCAAACTCCTGATTAATCGCCAACTTCAGGATGTATCCGTCGCGAAACGGCTCGCAGAGGATATTTTGCAAGTTGCGCAATGCCGTAAGAATGGCGCCTTAAGCTAACAACTGCCCTACCCATGACCTATACGGTAAGCTGAATTGACCGTATAGGTATAAAGTTTAGACATCTTGATTGAAAAGCCAGCGAACGCGACGATTTTTAGCAGTTTATGACATAAAGCCATTGACGCCAACAGGGCTTTACGGTTTAATGCTGCGCGTTGCCCGGATAGCTCAGTCGGTAGAGCAGGGGATTGAAAATCCCCGTGTCCTTGGTTCGATTCCGAGTCCGGGCACCATCATTCAAAGAACCCGCCCAAAAGGCGGGTTTTTGCTTTCTGAGCCAACGCATTCTACGATCCCTTGTCTCAACTCCACGCCTATTACCACTCATTCTGCATTTAAAGCGCATTGGATAGGTGGAATAAAAGGAATTGGCAGGTTGATCTCGCCGCCATGAACGCAATATGAATAGCTGAAATTCTTTAAAAAAGGATATCTCGAGTTTCTGCACAAACATCCTTGTTACGCTCTGCTCATATGCACGGCGAATCAAACGGTTAAGCCTGATAAGGATTCTGCTGCCGTGATGTCTGTATGTAGAATCAGGCTCCTACGCCGTACAAGCTTTATAATATCGTTGCCTGCAAAACGATAAAAGCATCGTGTCTCCCCGGTGTAACATCACCTTGGCCGAACAACGTCACGGAAACCTTCGGATCGAGGGGTTGGTTCCCGTACACCTTGAGCGCCACACCGTCAGCACCCGGCTTTGTTCCCACGTTTACGGCTCCCCGTACACCATTTTTAAAATCAATAAATGATGTTTGATCCATTGGGTTAACGGCCTTCAGGCTCACGGTAGTGTCTTGGTCACACTTAATGGTACTTTGAATACGAACGAAAGCACCTTTCTTAATGGATTCATTGCTGTACCTGCCGAGATCTTGCCAGCCCCGCGTGTTGATCGAGCATTTGGCATCTGGCGGAGGAGGCATCAGTTCCGGAGGGAGTGTGTTATGAGTATCCAGATCTAGAACTATAACGGTTCTTTTATTGACGACCTTGATTCTGATCGACTCGTTCTCCTCAACGTTGCAGCGACTCCCCCTAGGCAAGAACCCAAGGGTCGTAGAAAGTATACCGTTAATCTTACTGATATCCGGTGGGGGACTTGTCGGGTCGAAAATCGCATAGTCCAGCGTTCCGCCATAAGTATAATTCACGCTGGGGCAAACGCTCACTATCATGTGCGTGTAATTTCTCGTATCAGCGGTGGGACTGGGTCCTAAAATGACCGTTACACTTGATCCACGTAACTTGTTGATAGCTATTTCATTCGGAGCAGTCTCAGCCATCGTACGAAGAGAGATCATCCCTAACACGATCCATAATACGGCAAGTCGTGTGCGAGTCTTGTTGGTAGCCACTGTTGAGGTCCTTAAGAAGTGTGAAATGCGAGGTGTTATCAGGTTTCGTTGGTATTTATCATGCATGTCGTTTGCATTCTCACTGCTTAGATACCGTACTCGTGCACATGCGCTTTATAATATCGTTGCCTGCAAAACGATAAAAGTATCGTGTCTCCCCGGTGTAATATCTCCTTGGCCAAACAACGTCACGGAAACCTTCGGATCGAGGGGTTGGTTCCCGTGCACTTGGAGCGCCACACCGTCAGCACCCGGCGCTACTCCCACGTTTACGGCTCCTCGTACACCATTTTTAAAATCAACAAATGATGTCTGATCTATTGGGTTAACGGCCTTCAGGCTCACGGTAGTGTCTTGGTCACATTCAATGGTACTTTGAATACGAACGAAAGCACCTTTCTTAATGGATTCATTGCTGTACCTGCCGAGGTCTTGCCACCCCTGCGCATTGATCGAACATTTAGCAGGTACCGGAGTGGGCTTGGAACAATGTTCAACAACAACATTATCCCATTGCAGGATGTTATTGATTCCCGGCTGGACCACCACACCATTGGGTTTTATCTGCCCAAATTGAATATTCTCGCTATACACCACACTCCGGTATGGTTGGCCTTTTGGGTTGGCAGTTGAGTTAGGGAGCAAATGGCCGCGTGCGAAGGCAGCGCTTGCTAACATCCGCATCTTATTTCCAGAACAGTCCTTACATGTAACTAGCCCAGAAATCGGACTCGAACTGTAGTATTGACTGGTTTCTCCGAGGGCAAAAACTCCCGTATTTCGCCCATTCTGATAAAAGGTTTGGGTGGACATTCTGCCCCCATTTGCATCACCAGTGATGGTCATGATGTTGTTGCAGATTTTCAACACCGGTGCAGAGACCACAAGCTTGCAGTGAAATCCTGTTAATATGATGATTGTCATCCGAATAATCTCTCTCCAGCACATGGCGGCTCCTCTCATGACTTTTTATGACCTTAAATGGTTAGAAACTCACGATCTTCCCTCCATGTTATCCTCAACTTTTCGCCTCCCGACACTATCCATAGCCCTTCGGGGCACACCATTACTCCAGCCAGTCAAAAATCCACTAATCTGGGTGTTATTCAGTTGCCTCTCAACCCATAGGTCAAAAGTCATAGAACATACTCAGCCCTGTCATTGGTAATCCACTTTCATCGTGGCTGCAGCCGTGAACTCACCGGCAATCAGAATTCCGCTACTCTGTTTAACCGGCACGGCCCACAACTCAGGCACTTTCGGGTAGGTAAAATTCAGCCAAGTGTTAATCGGCCTTTTTGTGCTGCCCTGTTGTATCTGAATGCCCAGTGCTGGATGGTTGGTTTGTAGTAGCGTGCTATCAAAGCTCGCGCCATTCCCCTCAATCTGCAGTTTCATCGCGTTAGAGGGCGCATCCTTACAATCCAACGTGTAATGCACCGGCATGCGGTAATGGTTACCATTCACCTGGGTGGTCACTACTTCCCCAAACTCTACCGTGATGACCTGGTTATTGTTAACAGTACAGGTTGGTGCCTCGATGGTAACCGTCAATTGGATAGCTACCGCCTGAATATCCTTAGCCGCTGACACCACACCACTTTCCAATAACAGTGGAATAAGCTGGCCAATTAAAAAAGTGGTAATTAAGCTTTTTACCTTATTATGCATTGTTCATCCTCACTCATAACACCTGAAAAAGCCGCCACAGCCCAGAGACAGTTTGCGTCTTAACCAATTCGTTTCTGCAGGATCTACTTAATGCTGCGGCATAATTCGAATTATTTAAAGTGTGTATGATAAAAATCACTTAGACTCACAAAATCGTCGTATAAAATAGTAAAAATTAAGTATTAGCTCGCATCCACCCAACACCTATTAACAGATAATATGGTATATTATAAATGACAATTATATTTTGTATTGAATCAGCTAACACCTAGTCTATGAAAACCATGATGACATTCAGCCTGCGAACGCTTCTCGGCTCTGCCATGCCAATTCAGCAATGGAAATATGATAACATCATATAAACCATCAGCAACCTGCCTTAAATAAACGCCTGAATTTAGAATTAAAAACCAACAAAACAAAAATAAAAAGAATAATATTCCAATGCATTAGAATAAAACACATTATTACAAATTTTCATATATCATCTAAAAAATAAACGTAACGCACTAAAAAAGACATTATCAATAAGAACTCATTTTTTATCGTCTCTCGGTGATAAACATCATCTACATCTGCAAAAATCCACTATATGAGACCTTCGTCGATAATAAAGACCTAAGGATAAACACCGCCTATATTCAAAAAACAAAAATATTAACGCTATGCTATAGAATACTCATGTATCAATAAGAAAAAGAAACCTTACTCCATAAAGAATAATTGTTGGCAAGGGATTAAAGCTAAACAAAAGAGTTACCGATAAAAATTGCACCTTATTCGGTTGCATGTGTAATTTTTGAGTGCAGTTTGATATCGGCATTTTCATACTTGCCAGGACCTTGCTATCAAGGTTGTCTTCTTAACCGCGTGATTTGTCGCGTTTGCCAGCGGCCAAATAACAGCAATCCACTCAACGCCCCTAATAGCGCACAGAACATATCTGACTGTGTATCCCATTGATCGCCCTGCGTGCCGAGAAACTCGTCGGCTCCCTGTCCAAGGCTCAGCGCTGCCGCCCATTCAATCAGCTCATACAGCGCACTGATTGCCAACGCAATGCAACACACCACAAAGCCCAGCATCTTGCCACCGCGGACGTAATCGCCCCGGAGTAAGATCTCGCGAGCCACCAGCGCCGGCACCAATCCTTGAAAGAAGTGACCAAGCTTATCATAGGGATTCCTGCTCAAACCCAACCACTGCTGAACCTCGAAGCCCAATGGCACGCGTGCATAAGTGTACAGCCCCCCCACGATCAGAATCAGCGCGTGCAGGAAGATAAGCGTATACAGCAACGGCGTTAAGGGATAGCGATGACGGGTAAAATACAACAAGGGCAGAACGATCATCACCGGCAGCACTTCCATCAGCCAAGTGAGAGGCTCATACGCGTAGGTCCCAGAATAAATCAGTAAAGCGATCAGAATCACTGCGGCAATAAATAATATCGCCGATAACCAACGTTCAACGGGCATAGAATCCTTCCATAAAGGCCGAAAGTTCTCGCCAGTATAGCCCAATCCCCGTTACGTAGAGAATTGGGCCAGTAAACGCCTTACACCGGCCAGCGGTTTAAAATGATGCCTCGCGTCGCCGCACTGGCTCCAAAATCTGCCAACATGGCGCGCACATCAGGATCGATATACTCCGCATTATCATGCTCGGCAATCACGACACTATTGTCTGGAATCTCCGCCAGCAAGAGTTGCAAACGCGGATTGTGCAGGAAAGTGAGATTCTGATGAAAACGCACCACATAATGGTCATCATAGCGCGTCAACTGCAACGCATTGTGGTGGCTCTTGTAGGTACTGCACAATAGTTGAGCCAACAGCCCTAATGCAATGCCCGCTAACATTCCGAACACGATAATTCCACCAACGGTGACGATAAACGGTGCGAACTGCGTTAATCCCCTGCGCCACTGTGTAACGAACTGAGCAGGCGAAGCCAACTTGTAGCCGGTATACAGCAGTACCGCCGCTAAACTGGCTAGAGGAATCGTATTGAGCAGATCGCCAAAGAATAAACCACACAACAAGAGCAATACGCCATGTAGTAAAATGGATATCTTGCTACGCGCGCCGGCATTAACATTTACCGAGCTGCGTACGATTACCGCGGTGATCGGCAATCCACCCAAGAAACCACTCAACATATTGCCCACGCCCTGGGCACGCATTTCTTTATCCGGTGACGGTGACGGCGTTTGTGATTTCAGTTTCTTCAGCGCTTCCTGGCTGAGCAGGGTTTCCAAGCTGGCAACCAGCGCCAACGTGACGGCAATCAGATATACCGAAGGATTACGCCATGCGCTTTGCCAATCCGGCCGACTCATCTGCGCGCCTAACTCATCAGCACTCTCAAATTTGGGCAGGGCAATACGCGGCATACTGCCTACACTTTCCGGCAATAAGCGTTCGCCAAAAATTACCGCCAAGCTCCCCCACAACACCGCAACCAGCGTGCCGGGTATATAGGTCATGACTTTAAAACGTTTGATCGGTTCAGTCGTCCATAACCACATAATCAGCAAAGCACCTAGCGTCACCAAAGCCGAAGCAGGTGACAATAATGCCGAGCTTGCCGAAAGCAGCGCGCTCAAGCCACCGTCCCCTTGATAACCTAACGCTAGCGGTAACTGTTGCATAATCAACAAAATACCAATTGCTGCCAACATGCCCTGAATCACCGTGCCTGGCACTAAGGAAATCCAGCGCCCTGCACGTAACAGACCAAAAATCAGCTGCAGTACACCTGCCATGATCAAAGCCACGAGCAGTAACGAAAATGAGCCAAGGGTTTCCATCGCGCCAACGACGATAGTCACGAGCCCAGCGGCAGGCCCACTGACCGCATAACGTGACGGACTCAGCATCGTCACCACAATGCCACCGATAACGCCGGTCAACAAACCAATGAACGGCGGCACACCACTGGCTTGAGCAATCCCCAGGCTCAGCGGTAATGCCACCAGAAACACCACGATCCCTGCAGGAATGTCATTACGCAGAGTGCTTAAGTTCATTACGCACCTCCACATTATCCTGATGAACCAACTCCTTTAAATGACCGTCTTGCAGATCGTAAACGCAGCCGAATATATCCAGCGACTTGCCCTGCTCCCAGGCTTGCCGAACCGGACGACTTGCGACCAAATGGGCAAATTGTATTACCACATGCGCTTCAACCAATCGATTCAAACGCGATGTTTCATCACCCTCGCTCTGTTGATAACGTTGAAGGTCGTTCGCTAATGAGCACCGCAAATGCGCCATGCGACGCGCTAATGCACTTTCTTCCTGAGACAACGGCATCTCCGGTAGGTTGACGGCGGCCTGAACACCGCCACAGCCGTAATGCCCACAGATCACAATGGCGGAAACATACAGATAGTCCAACGCATACTGCAATACGCTCATCAAACTATCATCATCCTCCAAAACCATATTGGCGATATTACGATGAACGAAGAGCTCCCCCGGATGGGCACCGGTCAAGACTTCAGCAGGCACACGGCTATCAGAACAACCAATCCACAGTGCCTGCGGTTGTTGACCAGCAACATGCTTACGAAAATAGTGAGGATTGCGCTGGCGTTGTTGCAACGCCCAACTGCGATTTCTGGCTAATAAAGGTTTGAGTATCGACACAACATGCTTCTCTCTGTTGGGGGACAAACAGGCTTTCACCTACCCGCCCAGGGCCAAATAACATTAATAAAACTGATGATGTTGATTAAGGCTTGAAGCTGATACACGGCATTTTCAACCGATGCAGGAACGTTCCTACAACGGAAAAGGCCTTTATTAAAAATAGAGGCGTACACGATTAAGGCAAGTAAAAAAATGCGGGAACTTTTGCGTATAAATCAGAAATTCATTGAATTTAATGAAGATAAAAATGAAACAGAAGTATTAAAAAAGTAAAGTAAGCATTTACTGAAAAAACTTTACACTCCAACCCTTCGGTCAATGGAGTGAACTTATCTACAACGAGCCTTACAATACTTAACTACAGCATATATTAAGTATGACTTGTCATTAGCGGATGAGAAAAAAGGTATCGATATTGGCATTTCAGAAATTTTTTGCCTCGCCCTAATCCAGCCTGTTTCAGACTTTTCCTGTCAGTCAGAACAGATGCCTAATGCTCCTTCTCGCTATTTTTATCCAACGCTAGCAGGATTAGAGCATAAATATTAATCATGTTTATCCTTAATATTTTCATTACGTCTGAAAATAAAATCAAGCGATCGTGATTAATATTACGTTAATAACGTTTTTTTAGCGCAAACATACTGGCAGACAAATAACAATCAGATAATATACATTTTTATCCGTATGAGAAATTATTTAAACTCACTTAGAAAACACTCATCTTAAATGCACAAAGTTAAATAAAAACAGATTGTTATGCCGCCTCTGGCTCACTATTGTTAGCCTTATTCACTGCAACTGGCTTGGGTAAATAATTTATTTATTATACACTCGGTTATTTATATAAACGATACAGTTAAAAATGACGCGAGCTTAAATTATTAATTTATTTTATATCTTGAGAATATATCTTTCTCATGATTTTTATGACGCCAGAAATTAAATACATATAAATTTCTAATATATCACTGATGTTCAGTAGTCAGCAGGGGTTTATTCAGTTCATATTATTGCGTTATTGATAGCAGTTTGATGTCAAAAGACGGGGATTTACGTGTTTTTTATCCCAAGCTAGCGTATGTCACCATCAATTTCACGAGTAACTATTACAAATCAATATCTTCGTTGCGTGATCTGCCGCCCAAAAAACAAACAAAGAATCATAGCAAACTACACTTAACCTTTGGTTGACATACTATTAACAACTTCAAGGAGAAAAGCTATGAGCCAACTGCACAAACACGCTATTCCTTCCGCCATTGCGGAACGTACCCTGATCAACCCAGTTCAATATCAACAGTATTATCAACAATCTGTGCAAGATCCCGAGGAGTTCTGGGGCGAGCACGGCAAAATCGTTGATTGGATCAAGCCATTTACTAAAGTGAAGAATACTTCGTTCGATCCAGGGCACATCAGTATCCGCTGGTTCGAAGATGGTACATTGAATTTAGCGGCCAACTGTCTGGATCGTCATTTGGCAACCCGCGGTGATCAAACCGCACTTATCTGGGAAGGTGACGATCCGTCTCAATCTAAACATGTCACCTACAAACAACTGCATCACGACGTATGCCAGTTCGCCAACGTGCTAAAAAAACTTGGTGTCAAAAAAGGGGATGTCGTAGCGATCTATATGCCAATGGTGCCAGAAGCCGCCGTGGCTATGTTGGCTTGCGCGCGCATTGGTGCCGTGCATTCAGTGATTTTCGGGGGATTTTCGCCGGAAGCCGTCGCGGGCCGGATTATCGACTCCAATTCGTGCCTGGTGGTTACCGCAGATGAAGGCCTGCGCGCGGGCCGCTCTGTTCCATTGAAAAAGAATGTAGATGATGCACTAAAAAACCCAGGTGTAAAAAGCATCAACAACGTTGTGGTATTCCAGCGCACAGGTAAACCCGGCTACTGGGAGGAAGGCCGCGATCTATGGTGGCATGAGCTGGTTGACGGCGTTTCCGCCGATTGCCCGCCGGAAGAAATGAACGCTGAGGATCCGCTGTTTATCCTGTATACCTCCGGTTCAACCGGTAAACCTAAAGGTGTCCTGCATACTACCGGGGGCTATCTGGTGTATGCGGCCATGACCTTTAAATATGTATTCGATTATCACGATGGTGATATTTATTGGTGCACCGCTGATGTCGGCTGGGTGACAGGGCACAGCTATCTACTCTACGGCCCGTTGGCCTGCGGTGCTATCACGCTGATGTTTGAGGGCGTACCAAATTATCCCGGTGTAAATAGGCTATCTCAAGTCATTGATAAACATCACGTGAATATTTTATATACGGCACCAACAGCCATTCGCGCACTTATGGCTGAGGGTGATAAAGCCATCGAAGGGACGAAACGGGATTCGTTACGCATTATGGGGTCGGTTGGTGAACCCATAAACCCAGAAGCCTGGGAGTGGTATTTCAACAAGATCGGCAACGGTAAATGTCCAATTATGGATACCTGGTGGCAGACCGAAACCGGTGGTTTCATGATTACTCCGTTGCCGGGCGCGACAGAGCTGAAAGCGGGTTCTGCCACACGGCCATTTTTTGGCGTACAGCCAGCGCTAGTAGATAACGCCGGTAATCTGCAGGAAGGGGCAATAGAGGGCAACCTAGTGATCACCGACTCTTGGCCTGGCCAAGCGCGTACTCTATTTGGCGACTATGATCGGTTCGAACAAACTTACTTCTCCACTTTTAAGGGCATGTACTTTAGTGGTGACGGAGCACGTCGTGATGAAGATGGTTATTACTGGATCACCGGCCGTGTCGACGATGTACTGAACGTCTCAGGCCATCGCCTCGGCACCGCCGAAATTGAATCCGCTTTAGTCGCCCACCCGAAAATCGCCGAAGCTGCGGTAGTAGGCATTCCGCATAACATCAAAGGCCAAGCGATTTACGCCTATATTACGCTGAACCATGGCGAAGAACCGACGCCAGAGCTTTACACCGAAGTACGTAACTGGGTACGCAAAGAGATAGGGCCTATTGCTACGCCAGATGTGCTGCATTGGACGGACTCTCTACCTAAAACTCGCTCTGGAAAAATCATGCGCCGTATTCTGCGCAAAATTGCTACTGGCGATACTAGCAACCTAGGAGATACCTCAACGCTGGCAGATCCCGCTGTCGTCGACAAACTGTTGGAAGAAAAACAATCCATGGAAGTACCGTCATAATTTTTTGCCGCTTCTCGCCGCTCATCGCCTTCTGCGGGATGAGCGGCCTGATACCTAACGGGTATAGCGCGGCGTTCGCAACAATACCTACTGGAGAAAAACTGATGAATGACACCATTTATCAAGGGATTGAGCAAAACCCGCGTTTTAAGGAGTTGGTGCGAAAGCGTAGCCGCTTTGCCTGGTTACTGTCGCTGATAACACTGGCTTTATACGTTAGCTTTATCTTATTGATTGCCTTTGAGCCGCAATGGCTGGGCACACCGATCGCGGCAGGTTCTATCATCACCCGTGGCATTCCGATCGGTGTTGGATTGATCGTCATTTCTTTCATCTTAACCGGGATATACGTCTTCCGCGCCAATGGTGAGTTCGACCGCTTGAATGCAGAAGTATTGCGCGAGGTGAAACAATGAAAGCCTTATTCGCATCAGCAACATTATTATTACTGCCTGGCTTAGCTAACGCCGATGCCATCAGTGGTGCAGTTCAGCGCCAACCGCTGAACATCCAAGCGATTGTGATGTTCTTGTTATTCGTTGGCGGTACCTTATATATCACGTATTGGGCCTCTAAACGTACTCGTTCCCGGCAAGATTATTATACCGCGGGCGGGCGTATCACCGGTTTTCAGAATGGGCTAGCCATCGCAGGGGATTTCATGTCTGCCGCCTCATTTCTGGGGATTTCTGCTCTGGTCTATACTTCAGGTTACGATGGACTGATCTATTCCATTGGTTTCCTGATTGGCTGGCCAATTATTCTGTTTCTGATTGCCGAACGCCTACGCAACCTCGGTCGTTATACCTTTGCCGACGTGGCCTCTTATCGCTTGAAGCAAAGACCGATTCGAACCTTATCCGCCTGCGGCTCATTGGTGGTAGTCGCACTGTATCTGATCGCTCAGATGGTGGGTGCAGGTAAGCTTATTCAGCTTTTGTTCGGTCTAAACTACCATACCGCGGTCATATTGGTCGGTATTCTCATGGTGCTGTACGTTTTATTCGGCGGAATGTTAGCGACCACTTGGGTACAAATAATCAAGGCGGTGCTGCTGTTAACCGGTGCCAGTTTTATGGCGGTGATGGTCATGAAATCTGTCAACTTCGATTTCAACACCCTGTTCACCGAAGCCGTAAACATCCATCCTAATGGTATCTCGATAATGAGCCCTGGCGGGTTAGTCTCCGATCCCATCTCTGCGCTCTCTTTAGGCTTGGCATTGATGTTTGGTACTGCCGGTTTGCCGCATATCCTGATGCGATTCTTCACCGTTAGCGATGCCAAAGAAGCTCGTAAAAGTGTGTTCTATGCCACCGGTTTTATTGGTTACTTCTATATTTTGACCTTTATTATCGGTTTCGGCGCGATCTTGCTAGTCAGTGCGAATCCCGCATTTAAAGACGCCAGTGGGGCATTGCTGGGGGGAACGAATATGGCGGCAGTGCATTTAGCTAATGCTGTTGGCGGTAACTTATTCCTCGGTTTTATCTCTGCAGTAGCATTCGCCACTATTTTGGCGGTAGTCGCTGGCTTGACGTTGGCCGGCGCTTCTGCGGTTTCACATGATTTGTATGCTAGCGTCATTAAGAAGGGTAAGGCGACCGAACACGATGAACTGCGCGTGTCCAAGATCACCGTAATCTGTCTAGGAATTATCGCTATCGCTCTAGGTATTTTGTTTGAAAAACAGAACATTGCCTTTATGGTCGGCCTGGCATTTTCCATCGCAGCCAGCTGTAATTTCCCAATTATTATTCTTTCTATGTATTGGTCACGCCTGACTACCCGTGGTGCAATGGTCGGAGGCTGGTTAGGTCTGCTAACCGCGGTAATTTTGATGATTCTCGGTCCAACAATCTGGGTACAGATTTTGGGGCATGCGAAACCGATTTATCCTTATGAATATCCTGCGTTATTCTCCATGATCGTAGCATTTGTCGGCACGTGGTTGTTCTCGGCTACCGACAATTCAGTATCAGGTCAGCAAGAACGTGAACGCTTCCGTGCACAGTTTGTTCGTTCACAAACTGGATTGGGAATATCCCAAGGTAGTTCGCATTAACCGAATGAAATACACATAGTTCGGACCAGGCCCCGGGATCTTTTTGTTCGGAGGGGCCTCTTTTTCACTAAAAACGCAAAAAGCCCCATGCTTTCGCATGAGGCTTTCTACTTTATTTGATGCCTGGCAGTGTCCTACTCTCGCATGGGGAGACCCCACACTACCATCGGCGCTACGGCGTTTCACTTCTGAGTTCGGCATGGGGTCAG